>NZ_CP045696.1:600000-900000 GCF_009676955.1 Sodaliphilus pleomorphus
GCCTATGTGGGTTGGAACTCGATGAGCCACAAGGCTTCGTTCTACATCAACCTGGGGCTGGTATTCTGAACCCGGCTCAAGCCAGGAGTTGCTCAAGACGGTCGACGGCCGACTCCAAGTCGGCCGCAAAGGCGGTGTGGTCGAGCAGATAGTGGCTGTTGCCACGGGCAATGGCCTGGTACAGGTCGGGGCTCATCATTGCCACATAGTCGCCTATGGCGCTCTCAATGTCGTCGCGCTGCCACTCCATGGTCGAGAACTTGTATACCCTCCACTTCTGGTGGAAGAAACTGTAGGCCTGCTCGATGCTGTCGCGTGTAATCATTGGGTGAGAGTGTGTATTGAAGTCAAAATATCATTGCATTTAAAAGGGAGAAAAGCATCACCACACCCGATTGTGGCGCTCGTCGTAGTGGAAGCCTGCGGCTTCGAGCTTTGCCTCGAGCTGCCTGCGGTCGAGGTTGAAGTGATAACATATCTGGTCGAGATTGTCAAACTCCTCGTCGCGCAACAAGAAGTTGATGGCCGAGACCAGCATCGGCACGTCGTGCTCGGGCAGATGGTCCATAAATTGTTTTTTTTTGAGTCGTAACTGTTCTTATTATTTTAGTCTCATGAATTGCTTCACCTTGGAGAGCGGGATGCCGAAGTTGAAATTCTCGGCATGCCCCACGGCCAGCTTGGCAAAGTTCACTGCCACCAGGTTGCCATTCTCGTCGACCACGGGACTGCCGCTCGAGCCTTCAACAGTGGGAATGCTGTAGAGCACACGTTGCCCGTCGGGTTGCTGCGTGACATTGCCGCTCGTGAACTGTGCCTTGATGCCCCTGCGCGTCGAGCCCACCACTGGCCCGGCGTTATAACCTATCATGTACACCTTGGAGTTGATCTTGAGGTCATCGTCGCCGTTGCCGCGGCCCAGCAAGCGGCTCAGCCAGCCGCTACGGCTGCCCGCAATGTCAAAGACGTGCACGCCGCGGGGAGTGGTGCCGTTGTCGAGCCTGAGCAAGGCCAGGTCAACATCCTCATCGCCGGCCATGCGCACCACAGTGCAAGGGTTGCGCTGCAAGAAGTCGGCGTCGCTGTTCACGTGACTGTTGTCGTAGGCGATGCCCAGCCGGCACACCGGCTTGATGTCGATTTGCGACGCGTCGCTCAACTGCTCCACGTTGCTCAAGTTGGCCTCAAGCTCTAAGTAGGCCTGCTGCAACTGCTGCTGGCGGTAGTCGATATCGGTGTTGTCGGCCTCTTCCTGCACCAGGTTGCCCTCCTCGTCATAATAGTAGGAGTCATCGCTGCGCTGCAGCTCCAGGGCGCGGTACTCTTGCTCCAGCTCCTGCATGCGCAGCTCGAGCCCGGCGGCAACCGAGCGCACCAGTTGTGCAAAGCCCTGCTTCACCAGCTCGCGGTCGATGGGCGGCGAGGCCACGTGGCGGTTGGTGAGCATTGTGCCACGGTCGTCGACAAAAAATGCCGTGCCAAACGACACCTGGGCGTTGTTGCGTATTTTTTCCTCAACGTCGGTCAGGTTCTCGAGATTTCCATCCTCGTCGAGCCCTGAGAAATACAAGTACCGGCCGTTGGGCAGGCGCATCTTGTAGTAGAACTTGTTGAGCACCATCACCACCCCCGACTCGTTCTGCTTGTAGATGTCGACCGGGTCGCGCTTGCAGCCCACGAGCGCCACGAGCGCCACGAGGCACATCAATACCGTTTTTTTCATCATTTCGAGTTGTTGATTATTCTCATTTCTACAATTATCTTACCAATTTCTCGCCGTCGGCACAACGCAGATCACTCGGTGAACCATGCGGTGCAGTGCCGCCGTCGTTTTACAAACGCAAATATACGTTAATTTTTCCACCTGTCTAAACCCTGAGGCCACATATATGGCCGGCACGCCATGAAATATTGGCATTTAAGCACCCGGCTCCACAATAAAAGCGACAAAATGGAGTTAAATAATTGCATTGGCACAAAAAATGCGGCCAAAGATTTGGCCAGGCAAGGATAAATTACTACCTTTGCTTGATTTAAACTCTACATCAACATCATCGTAATAAATGAGACAACTTAAGATTACAAAATCAATCACCAATCGCGAGAGTGCATCGCTTGACAAGTATCTACAGGAAATAGGCCGAAAGGACCTTATCACCGTCGACGAGGAAGTTGAGCTTGCACAACGCATCAAGCAAGGTGATCAAGCTGCTCTCGACAAACTTGTGAGCGCCAATCTTCGATTTGTAGTATCGGTGGCAAAGCAGTACCAGAATCAGGGATTGAGTCTTCCCGACTTGATCGACGAGGGTAATTTAGGCCTTATAAAGGCAGCCCAGAAATTCGATGAGACGCGCGGCTTCAAGTTTATCTCCTATGCGGTGTGGTGGATACGCCAGTCCATACTCCAGGCGCTGGCCGAGCAGTCGCGCATCGTGCGCCTGCCCCTCAACCAAGTGGGGTCGCTCAACAAGATAGGCAAGGCCCTGCAACGCTTTGAGCAGGAAAACGAGCGCCGCCCATCGGCCTCGGAGCTTGCCGACCAGCTCGACGTGCCAGTGGAGAAGATTGCCGACACCATGAAGGTGTCGGGCCGCCACGTTTCGGTCGACGCCCCCTTTGTCGACGGCGAGGACAACAGCCTGCTCGACGTGCTGCCCAACGACGACTCGCCCATGGCCGATGCCTCGCTCAACCAGGAGTCGCTGGCCAAGGAAGTGAACCGTGCCCTCGACCAGCTCAATCCCCGCGAGCGCGACATCCTCAAGATGTTCTTCGGCATAGGCTGCCAGGAGATGACCCTTGAGGAGATAGGAGCCAAGTTTGACCTCACCCGCGAGCGTGTGCGCCAGATCAAGGAGAAGGCCATACGCCGCTTGAAAGGACAGAAGAGCAAATTGCTGAAAGCCTATTTAGGCTGATTTATACAAAAGAGAGAAGAGATTGCTGCCCGAGCCGCCACTGTGCGGCGCGGGCAGTTTTCTTTTGTGCCCGCCCTGGCAGAGAGTGGTGGAACAACGGCAGCGACAATAAAACGAAAAAAACCAAAGGCAATTGCTTTTTATTGCCATGAGATTTAAGTAATTTTGTGGGCGGAATCAAGATTCTCAACAATCCACACATATCACAAGGAATATGATCACATTCTTCAAAAAAGGAGCGAAAACCATCTATGCGGTCGATGCCGACCACGCTCTTTCACCCACTGAAGTAAAGAAACTGGAATGGCTGCTGGGCGGCCAGCGAGTGAACGACGACACGTTGCGGGGCACCTTCATAGGACCCAGGCGCGAGATGATCACGCCATGGAGCACCAACGCCGTCGAGATCACCCAGAACATGGCCATGACGGGCATCGCCCGCATCGAGGAGTTCACCTCCACGCGCGACAAGGAGCCACGCTACGACAAGATGCTGCAGCGCGTGTACCACGTGCTCGACGGCGACATTTTCAAAGTGACCAAGACCCCCGACCCCATCGTGTATATCGACGACATAGAACGCTACAACGAGCAAGAGGGACTGGCCTTGAGCCCCGAGGAGGTCGACTACCTCAAGGGACTGGCCCAACGCCTGGGGCGCCCGCTCACCGACAGCGAGGTCTTCGGCTTCTCTCAAGTCAACAGTGAGCATTGCCGTCACAAGATATTTGGCGGCACATTCATCATCGACGGCAAGGAGATGCCGGTGTCGCTCTTCGGCCTGATCAAGAAAACCACCCGCGAGCATCCCAACAGGGTGATATCGGCCTACAAGGACAATGTGGCCTTCCTCGAGGGCCCGAGCATCGAGCAGTTTGCTCCCGCCCACCCCGACCGTCCCGACTACTTCCAGGTGAAGGACATAGATGCAGTGATATCGCTCAAGGCCGAGACCCACAACTTCCCCACCACGGTAGAGCCCTTCAACGGGGCTGCCACGGGCAGCGGCGGCGAGATACGCGACCGCCTGGGCGGCGGCCGGGCCAGCCTGCCCCTGGCCGGCACAGCTGTGTACATGACCAGCTATCCGCGCACCGAGGCACAGCGCCTGTGGGAGCAGTGCACCATGCCTCCACGCCCCTGGCTGTACCAGACACCCGAGCAAATACTCATCAAGGCCTCCAACGGCGCCAGCGACTTCGGCAACAAGTTTGGCCAGCCGCTGGTGTGCGGCTCGCTGCTCACCTTTGAGCACCAGGAGGGCAACAGGCAGTGGGCCTACGACAAGGTCATCATGCTGGCCGGCGGCGTGGGCTATGCCGCCAAGCGCGATGCCATCAAGGGCACGCCCCAAGCCGGCGAGAAAGTGGTGGTGATGGGCGGCGACAACTACCGCATAGGTATGGGCGGCGGTGCCGTGAGCAGCGTCAACACCGGCCAGTATGACAACAGCATCGAGCTCAACGCCGTGCAGCGTGCCAATCCCGAGATGCAGAAGCGTGTGGCCAACGTGATACGCGCCATGAGCGAGGACGAGCGCAATCCCATCGTGTCGATACACGACCACGGGGCTGGCGGCCATCTCAACGCCCTCTCGGAACTGGTAGAAGACACTGGCGGCCACATCGACATGAGCAAGCTGCCCGTGGGCGACCCCACCCTCTCGTCGAAAGAAATCATAGGCAACGAGTCGCAAGAGCGCATGGGCTTTGTGGCTCATGAGAAAGACCTCGACTACATTCACAAGATAGCACAGCGCGAGCGCGCCCCCTTCTATGTAGTGGGCGAGTGCACCGGCGACGACCGCTTCGTCTTTGAGCAGGCCGACGGCGTGAAGCCCATCGACCTGGGCATGCACGACATGTTTGGCAGCTCGCCCAAGACCGTGATGACCGACGTGACCAAGGTGCACCACTACAAGGATGCCGCAACCAGCATCGCGCAGCTCGACAGCTACATTGCCACCGTGCTCCAGCTTGAGGCCGTGGCCTGCAAAGACTGGCTCACCAACAAGGTCGACCGTTCGGTGACGGGCAAAGTGGCCCGCCAGCAGTGCCAGGGCCAACTGCAGTTGCCCTTGAGCGACTGTGGCGTGGTGGCCCTCGACTACACCGGCACCAGCGGCATTGCCACCTCGATAGGCCACGCCCCGCAGGCTGGCCTCATCGACCCGGCGGCCGGCAGTGTGCTCTCGATAGCCGAGGCACTCACCAACCTTGCCGGCGCCAACCTTGCCGGCGGCCTTGAGGCTGTGTCGCTGAGCGCCAACTGGATGTGGCCCTGCCGCAACCAGGGCGAGGACGCCGCCCTGTACCGTGCCGTGCAGGCCTGCTCCGACTTTGCCATCGCCCTGGGCATCAACATTCCCACTGGCAAAGACAGCCTCTCGATGACACAGACCTATGGGCGCAAGAAAGTGCTCGCCCCGGGCACCGTCATCATCTCGGCAGCCGGCCAGGTGAGCGACGTGAAAAAGACCGTGAGCCCCGTGCTGCAACTCAAGAAAAGCAACCTCTACTACATTGATTTCTCGGGCACACCGCTTGAGCTGGGTGGCTCGGCCCTGTACCAGGCCCTGGGCGCCATAGGAAAGAAAGCCCCCGGTGTGAAGAGCGCACAGCACTTTGCCACAGCCTTTGCCGCCGTGCAGCAGCTTGTGACCAGCGACCTGTTGCTCGCCGCCCACGACGTGAGCGCCGGCGGCTTGCTCACCACCCTGCTCGAGATGACCTTTGCCAACACCAAGGGCGGACTCGACATCGACCTCGACGGCTTCGACGAGAGCGACCCCGTGAAGATACTCTTTGCCGAGAACCCCGCCATTGTGATACAAGTGGCTGCCAACCACTGCAGCAAGGTGGAGCACCTGCTCGCCAGCCAAGGGGTGAAATTCCTGTGCCTGGGCCAGCCCGCCGCCGAGCGCACCATCACCCTAACGCGCAACGGCAAGCAGCACATGCTCTTCATCGATTACCTGCGCGACGTGTGGTACAAGAGCAGCTACCTGCTCGACTGCGACCAAAGTGGCAACAAGCAGGCCAAGGCTCGCTTTGAGAACTACAAGAAGCAGCCGCTGCGCTGGCGTCTGCCGCAAGGCTGGACCGGAAAGGCTGCCAGCCTGGGCATCGAGGGCTTCAAGCACGGCACCACAGGCATCAAGGCCGCCATCGTGCGCGACAAGGGCGTGAACGGTGAGCGCGAGATGGCCTACTCGCTCTACTATGCCGGCTTCGATGTGAAAGACGTGCACATGACCGACCTCATGAGCGGCCGCGAGACACTCGACGACGTGAACATGATCGTCTTCTGCGGCGGCTTCTCCAACAGCGATGTGCTGGGCAGCGCCAAGGGCTGGGCCAGCGGCTTTGTGTGGAACGAGAAGGCCCGCCGCGCCCTCGACAACTTCTACAAGCGCGACGACACGCTGAGCCTGGGCATATGCAACGGTTGCCAGGTGATGATCGAGCTCAACCTGCTCAATCCCGACTACGCCAGCCGCCCGCACATGGACCACAACGACAGCCACAAGTTTGAATCGGCCTTCCTGGGCCTCGTCATTCCGCCCAACAACTCGGTCATGTTCTCCAACCTGGCCGGCAGCAAGCTGGGCATATGGGTGGCCCACGGCGAGGGCAAGTTCAACCTGCCCGAAGGCCCCGACAAGTACAACATCGTGGCTCAGTACAACTACCGCAGCTATCCCGGCAACCCCAACGGCTCGCCCCGCGGCATCGCCGGCATTGCCTCGCCCGACGGACGCCACCTGGCCATGATGCCCCACCTCGAGCGCGCCATCTTCCCCTGGCAATGCGCCTACTACCCCGAGTCGCACCGGCACGACGAGGTGACCCCGTGGATACAAGCCTTTGTCAACGCCAAGCATTGGATCGAGGAGCACACTCGCAAGTGAGACACTCCACCCGCAGCCTGACGCGGTGACACAAGTGAGAAACAATCGAGCAGGAGGTGAACACCAGTATCGGTATTCATCTCCTGCTTTTTTCCTGCCCGCTGGGCATGAAACTGAAGAAAATAAAAAAAACATTGCGAAGCAATCGACTCGCAATGCAATGCTCTCTATAGAGGGAAATAATAGTAATAACAACTAGTAATAACAACCTACACAGCTTGCCGTAGAGGCATGAAGCGCGGGCACACGGTTCAGGCTTGATGCATGGCACCTATGAGCTCACGGGCGCTGTGCATGCCGTGGCGCTCAAGGTAATGCTCAATCCAGTCGACGGCCTTGACGGTGACCAGGGGGTCGATAAAATTGGCAGTGCCTATCTGCACAGCTGTGGCTCCGGCAAGCATAAACTCGACGGCGTCGCGGCCGTTCATGATACCGCCCAGGCCCACAACAGGGATTTTCACTGCCTGGGCCACTTGCCACACCATGCGCACGGCGATGGGCCTGATGCAGGCGCCCGAGAGGCCGCCCGTGATGGTCGACAAGCAGGGGCGCTGGCGCTCAACGTCGATAGCCATGCCCAAGAAGGTGTTGGTGAGCGACACGGCATCGGCGCCCTCGTCTTCCACGGCACAGGCAATCTGAGCCACGTCGGTGACATTGGGGGTGAGTTTCACTATCATGGTGCCGTGGTAGGCCTTACGGGCCGCACGGGTCACAGCCTGTGCACCGGCCACAGTGGTGCCAAAGGTCATGCCACCCTGCTTCACATTGGGGCAAGAGATGTTGATCTCGACGGCCGCCACGTGCTCGAGGGCGTCGAGCTTGCTGCACACGGCGGCATAGTCGGCCTCGCAGGCGCCGCTCACGTTGACCACGATGCGAGTGTCGAGATCCTTGATGCGGGGATAGATGTGGGAAATGAAGTAATCCACCCCCTTGTTTTGCAAGCCCACGGCATTGAGCATGCCACTGGGAGTCTCCACCATGCGTGGATAGGGATTGCCCTGGCGGGGGTGTAGCGTAGTGCCCTTGACCACGATGCCGCCCAGGCGTGAGAGGTCGACGAAGTCGGCATATTCCTCACCGTAGCCGAAGGTGCCCGATGCCGTCATGACCGGGTTTTTAAGCTTCAGCTTGCCTATGTTTACACTTAAGTCTACCATTTGAGTCGATTTATGTTAAATACAGGACCTTCCTTGCACACACACACGTTGCCCTCATCTCGCGTGTCCTCCACGCAGCACAAGCAGGCACCCAGGCCGCAAGCCATCATGTTCTCGAGCGACACCTCGCAATCGATGCCTCGCTCTCTGGCAATGGCAGCCACAGCCTTCATCATGGGCAGTGGTCCGCAACATGCAATGTGATCCACAGGCCTGCTCAGCACCGAGTGCTGGGTCACAAAGCCGCGCTCGCCCATCGAGCCGTCTTCGGTAGCCACATCAACCGGCCCTATGGCCTGGAACAGGTCGAGCTCGAGCACATCGGCAGCAGTGCGGGCTCCCAGCAGGAAGTGCACCTGCCGGCCTTGGTCCTTGAGCACCTTGCCCAGTTGCAGCAGCGGCGCCACTCCCACACCGCCGCCCACAAGCAGAATGCGCTCGTGGCCGTCGAGACTTGTCGTGAAGCCGCGCCCCAAGGGCAACACCAGGTTGAGCCTGGCCCCCTGCAGGCTATCGCACAGCGCGGCCGTGCCGGCGCCGGCGCGGCGCACGAGCAGCCACAGCTCCTGGTCCTGCACATAGTTGACCGAGATAGGACGCCGCAAGTAGGTAGTCTTGGAGTTGGGCACCTCAACCTGCACAAACTGGCCGGGTGCAATGTCGGGCAGCGTGCCGCCAAGTGGGGTGAGCTTGAGCAGAGAGCACTGCGGCGAGAGCGCCACATTGTGCTCGACGGTGAAATCCATTACAGCCTTTTGTGTCATTGCGTGCAATTTTAAAATCTTTTTGCAAAATTACTGCAAGTCGAGCGAAATGCAAAATCAATAACTTGTTTTTGATTTTGACATTCCCGAGACGCCGCGTGATTTATTCAAAATTACTGCAAGTCGAGCGAAATGCAAAATCAATAACTTGTTTTTGATTTTGACATTCCCGAGACGCCGCGTGCAGAGCCGAAGCAAAGGTGCAAGGCGTGTTAAAAAAAGTAACTTTATTGCCGCAACTGCACAGTTTTGTAATTTTTGTGCAGGCAAGTGCTAATTCCAATTAGAAGTGCAAAACTCTGTGGTGCATTAAAACATGAAAAACACCGCGGAGGTTTGCCTTGCGGCTGGGGGCGCGAAGCCCCCAAAGAGCATTGGCGGATAACTTAAGCAATACGAAAAAAGAGGAGATCTTTCGTTCCCCTCCCTAAGATTAATTAATTTTGTATTGCAATGTATAAACAATTAACCTCGGAGCAAAGATACACAATAAGTGTGCTACTCCAAAAGAAATTCTCACTTAGTTTCATAGCCGAGACTATTGGTGTGTCAGTAAGCACGGTTTCTCGTGAGCGAAGGCGTAATGCTAATGCTAAAGGCGTTTATGACGCACGTGCGGCCGTATTGAAAGTCAAACGGCGTAAGGCCAGGACACCGGGCAATCGCCGTATCGCTCCCTATGTACGCAGCCGTGTTTTTGAACTTATCCGTAAGGAGCAGTGGTCGCCGGAGGAAGTCGCCGGCTGGCTTGGCAAGAAAGAGGGCATCACGGTGTCCAAGTCAACCATATACAACTGGATAGCGGCCCTTTCCCCACATTATGGGGACAACATCCGAAAGCACCTCAGGCATGGAGGCAGACCAAGGCAAAAGTCCTTGCTTACCACCAAGGCGCATATTCCCAACCGCCTCTCCATTGACGAAAGACCGGAAACGGACTATGGACAGACCATAGGAGACTGGGAGATGGACACCATTGTCGGAAAAGAAGGTAAAGGTGCCATCGTTACTCTGGTGGAGAGGAAGAGCTGCTTTATGCTCATGGAGAAACTCGATACGGGAAAGCAGGCCGTTCCACTGGCAAACGCCGTGGTGAGACTCATACGGGAGAGCGGGCTGCCTGTAAGGTCGATAACGACAGACAACGGGCCGGAGTTTGCCGCACACGAAATCATTGCGAGGGAACTTAACACGAAAGTTTACTTCGCACATCCGTACTGCTCGTGGGAGAAGGGAGCCATCGAGAACATGAACGGGCTCATCAGGCAATATATTCCGAAGAAGACGGACTTTAGGGGTATTTCAAGGCTATATGTCAAGAGCATCATCGAAAAATTAAACAACAGGCCAAGAAAGAAAAACGGATTTCGCAAGCCCAAAGACATGATTAAAGAAAAATAGCGTAACTTTGCACTTGCTTCTGGAATCCGCCAAGGCATTGTTACTATTAATAATCATTAATAAAGGGCGTTGCTTTGGCTTTGTAGTCAGTTTTGAGTAACTTTGCAGTTTGAAAAAGGCACGAAGTGCATGGTTTGCACGTAGTGGCGAGAGAAGACAGAAAACTAAAAATTTTATATAAAAAATATATTATTTTCGATTCTATGAGTTTAAATATCATTGTGCTGGCTAAGCAAGTGCCCGACACTCGCAACGTTGGCAAAGATGCAATGAAGGCCGACGGCACGATCAATCGCGCCGCGCTGCCTGCTATCTTCAACCCCGAAGATTTAAACGCCCTGGAGCAAGCATTGCGCTTGAAAGACCAGTTTCCGGGAACCAAAGTAGGCGTGCTCACGATGGGCCCGCCACGTGCTGGCGAGATCATACGCCAGGGCCTGTATCGCGGAGCCGACACAGGCTGGCTGCTCACCGACCGTCTCTTTGCCGGGGCCGACACGCTGGCCACAAGCTACGCGCTGGCCACAGCCATCAAGAACATAGGCAAGGTCGACATCGTGATAGGCGGCCGCCAGGCTATCGACGGCGACACGGCCCAGGTGGGCCCGCAAGTGGCACAGAAGCTGGGGCTGAACCAAGTGACCTATGCCGAGGAGATTGTGAAGATCGACGGCGGCGTGGCCACGATACGCCGTCACATCGACGGCGGCGTGGAGACTGTAGAAGCCCCGTTGCCAGTGGTGATCACCGTCAACGGCAGCGCAGCACCCTGCCGCCCTTGCAACGCCAAGCTGGTGATGAAATACAAGCGTGCTACCTGCCCCATGGAGCGCACCGGCAAGGAGCCCTGGAGCAAGCTCTATGAAGAGCGCGACTACCTGACCCTGAACCAGTGGAGCGTGGCCGACGTGAAGGGCGACGCAACCCAGTGCGGCCTGAGTGGCTCGCCCACCAAGGTGAAACAGGTGCAAAACATCGTGTTCCAAGCCAAGGAGAACAAGACCCTGACTGGCAGCGACGAGGACGTGAACAGCCTCGTCAAGGAGCTGCTGGCAGAAAAGATAATAGGTTAATAGTAGTAGTAGACACTGGAAATGAATAACGTATTTGTATATTGCGAGATTGAAGGCACTACTGTTGCCGAGGTATCTCAAGAATTGCTCACCAAAGGGCGCAAGCTCGCCAGCGAGCTGGGCGTCGACCTCGAGGCCGTGGTGGCCGGCACAGGCATCAAGGGCCAAGTAGAGGACCAGATTCTGCCCTATGGGGTCGACAAGTTGTGGGTCTTTGACGCCGAGGGGCTGTTTCCCTACACATCGGCGCCTCACACCGACATCCTGGTGAACCTGTTCAAGGCCGAGAAGCCACAAATCGCCTTGATGGGTGCCACCGTGATAGGCCGCGACCTGGGACCGCGCGTGTCGTCGTCGCTCACCAGCGGCCTCACTGCCGACTGCACTCAACTCGAGATAGGCGACTATGACGACGTGAAGACAGGCAAGCACTACGAGCACCTGCTCTACCAGATAAGGCCCGCCTTTGGCGGCAACATCGTGGCCACCATCGTCAACCCCGACCATCGGCCGCAGATGGCCACCGTGCGCTCGGGCGTGATGCAGAAAGCCCTGTACAAGGGCCAGGCCAAGGGCCAGGTGGAGTATCCCGATGTGGCCAAGTATGTGCCCGAGACCGACTATGTGGTGAAGGTGATCGACCGCCATGTGGAGGCCTCCAAAAACAACCTCAAGGGCGCCTCGATAGTGGTGGCCGGCGGCTACGGCATGGGCAGCAAGGAGGGCTTCGACATGCTCTTCCAGCTGGCCAAGGAGCTGCACGCCGAGGTGGGTGCCAGCCGCGCCGCCGTCGATGCCGGCTGGGTCGACCACGACCGGCAGGTGGGCCAGACAGGCGTGACCGTACACCCCAAGGTGTACATCGCTTGCGGCATCTCGGGCCAGATACAGCACATTGCAGGCATGCAAGACGCCGGTATCATCATCTCGGTCAACAGCGACCCCGACGCCCCCATCAACAAGATTGCCGACTATGTGATAAACGGCACCGTCGAGGAAGTGGTGCCCAAGCTCATAAAGTATTACAAGCAAAACAGTAAGTAATCCCAATCTCGTGACCAAGTGTCACGACCAAAAGCAGACAACAATGGCAAATTATTATAGTGATCACCCTGAAATCGAGTTCCACCTCAACCATCCGCTCATGAAGCGCATAGTGGAGCTCAAGGAGAAAAATTATGTCGACGCCCAGACCTACGCCGATGCGCCCGTCGACTACGACGACGCCATCGAAAACTACAAGCGCACGCTCGACATTGCCGGCGACATTGCCGCCAACATCATCGAGCCCAACAGCGAGGCAGTCGACCTTGAAGGCCCGCACTTGGAAAACGGGCGCATGAAATATGCCAGCAAGACCTATGAGAACCTCGACGCCACCCGCAAGGCTGGCTTGTGGGGCATCTCGATGCCCCGCCGCTACGGGGGCCTGAACATCCCCAACATCGTGTTCTCGATGCTGAGCGAGGTGGTGAGTGCCGCCGACGCCGGCTTCCAGAACGTGTGGAGCCTGCAATCGTGCATCGACACCCTCTACGAGTTTGGCAGCGAGGAGCAGCGGGCCAAGTACATACCGCGCGTGTGCGCCGGCGAGACCATGAGCATGGACCTCACCGAGCCCGACGCCGGCAGCGACCTGCAGCGTGTGATGCTCAAGGCCACGCAAGACAGCGACGGCACATGGCGCCTGAATGGCGTGAAGCGCTTCATCACCAACGGCGACAGCGACATCCACCTGGTGCTTGCCCGCAGCGAGGCCGGCACCCACGACGGCCGCGGCCTGTCGATGTTTATCTACGACAAGCACAACGGCGGCGTCACAGTGCGCCACATCGAGAACAAGCTGGGCATTCACGGCTCGCCCACATGCGAGCTGGTGTTTAAGAATGCCAAAGCCGAGCTGTGCGGCAGCACCCGCTTGGGCCTCATCAAGTATGTGATGGCCCTGATGAACGGCGCCCGTCTGGGCATTGCCGCCCAAAGCGTGGGTGTGGAGCAGGAAGCCTACAACGAGGCACTGGCCTATGCCAAGGAACGTGCCCAGTTTGGCAAAAAAATCATCACATTCCCGGCCGTGTACGACATGCTGAGCCGCATGAAAGCCAAGCTCGACGCCGGCCGCTCGATGCTGTACCAGACGGCCCGCTACGTCGACCTCTACAAGGCCCTCGAGGACATATCGCGCGACCGCAAGCTCGAGCCCGCCGAGCGTCAGGAGATGAAGCGCTACCAGCGCCTGGCCGATGCCTTCACGCCACTGGCCAAGGGCATGAACAGCGAGTATGCCAGCCAGAATGCCTACGACGCCATCTCGATACACGGCGGCAGTGGCTTCATCATGGAGTACAAGTGCCAACGCCTGTACCGCGACGCCCGCATCTTCTCTATCTATGAGGGCACGACCCAGCTGCAGGTGGTGGCCGCCATACGCTATGTGACCAACGGCACCTACCTGGCTATCATGCAAGAAATGCTCGAGCAGGCACAGCCCAGCGACGAGATGAAGCCCCTCATGGCCCGCATCGAGGGCCTGGTGAAGCTCTACAGCGATGCTGTCGACACGGTGAAGCAGGCCGGCAACAACGAGCTGCACGACTTCCTGGCACGCCGCCTCTATGACATGACGGCCGACATCATCATGTCGCTGCTCATCGTGGACGATGCCAGCCGTTGCAGCGAGCTCTTTGCCAAGAGCGCCAACGTGTATGTGCGCATGGCCGAGGAGGAGTGCGTGGGACACCACTGCTACATCAAGCACTTCGACGCCAGCGACCTGGCCAACTTCCGCGCCCAGGACGACAACAGCGGCGAGGCCCAAGCCTGAAGGCTGCAATCGCCACACACACCGCAACCATAGTGAGAGGCGGCACCTGCATGCACACTTGCAGGCGCCGCCTTCTCTTGTGTGGTCACACCTCCCCGCGGCGGGAGCCAAATATATTTCTTCTACACAAAGGCCGATTAGCAGGCAATGTGACCGGGAATGTAAAAATTTTTGGCTATCTTTGTTGCACCAATACACCCAACGAGATACAATGCACATCGTAATTGCAGGCAACATAGGCAGCGGCAAGACGACGCTCACCAAGATGCTGGCGCACCATTATGGCTGGGAGCCGCGTTTTGAGCAGGTAGAGTACAACCCCTACCTGGAGGATTACTACCGCGACTTGAAGCGGTGGTCGTTCAACATGGAGGTATTCTTCCTGAAAGAGCGTTTCCGCGACCTGCTGCTCATCAACCAGTCGAGCAAGACGATCATTCAAGACCGCAGCATCTATGAGGGCGTGTATGTGTTCACAGCCTGCAACCACGCCATGGGCAACCTCTCGCAGCGAGACTTTGAGACCTATATGGAGCTCTTCGACGACATGATGAGCGTGGTGCGCCTGCCCGACTTAATGATCTACCTGCGGGCCTCGGTGACGCACCTGGTGGAGAACATCGAGAGGCGCGCCCGCAGCTATGAGCAGAAGATGCCGCTCGACTACTTGACCAACCTGAACGAGCGCTACGAGGACTTTGTCTTCAACAAGTACACGGGGCGCAAGATGGTGGTGGAAGTCGACAATATCGACTTCAAGCACAATGCCAGAGACATGGCAGCCATCATCAACCGCATCGACGGTCAGCTGTTCGGGCTCTTCAGCGGCAGGCCCGACAACCCGTAGCCCCCCGATAGTCAACACAACATCAAAACAAAAACTTAACCACACACATATTACAACGATGCATATAGCAATTGCAGGAAACATAGGCAGCGGCAAGACGACGCTCACCAAGATGCTGGCCAAGCGCTACGGCTGGACGCCGCAATATGAGCCAGTCGACAACAACCCCTATCTTGAGGACTACTACCAGGACATGGCCCGCTGGTCGTTTAACTTGCAGATTTATTTCTTGAACAAGCGTTTTCGCGACGTGGTGGAGATATCGCGCAGCAAGGAGACGGTGATTCAAGACCGCACCATCTTTGAAGACGCGCGCATCTTTGCCCCCAACCTGCACGACATGGGGCTCATGAGCGACCGCGACTTCGACAACTACAGCGACCTGTTCGACCTGATGATGTCGCTGGTGAAGCTGCCCGACTTGATGGTGTACATACGCTCGTCGGTGCCCAACCTGGTGAGTCACATCCAGAAGCGCGGGCGCGACTATGAGCAGACGATGCGTCTCGACTACCTCAAGGGGCTCAACCAGCGCTACGAGGACTGGATAGCGACCTACACGGGCAACCTGGTGATTGTAGACGGCGACAAGGTGAAATTTGAGGAAAGCGCCGAGGACTTCCGCAAGGTGACCGACATGATCGACAGCCGCCTTTTCAGCCTCTTCCCCGAGGTGTAGTGTCGGGGCGGCACCCTGCCCTCGCCCAGGCATGAGAAGAAAACATACAACCAACAGGGGCGGCAGTGTGCTCAATGCAAGCACGCTGCCGCCCCCTCGCTTTTCATTCACGTGTTTCAAGCTCAAGAGGCCCACACACGACACGGGCTGCTCAGGGCTCGAAGGTGTACTCCAGGCACTTGTCGAGCTCGCGGGCTATGGCCTCGCGGTCGAGGTGCTGGCCTATGAACACGATTTTCTCCATACGGTCGCCATAGGTGTCGTCCCAGTCGCGCCTGAGCTGCGGGTCGCGTGCCATCATGTCGCGCAGCTCGGCCTCGGGGGCGGTGGCGCACCACAGGCCGGCGTCTTTTATGGTCTTCTGCCTGCCGGCCTGCTCAAAGAGCAGACACTTGTCGGGGTCGTCGCTGAAGTAGCACATGCCCTTGGCACGTATCACGCCACGGGGCCAGCGATTGGCCACGAAGTCGTCAAACTTGGCAAGGTTGAAGGCCGGACGGCGGTAATACACATAGGTGCCTATGCCATACTCCTCGACCTCGCCGCCCTCGTGGTCATGGTCGTGATGGTGATGGTGCTCGCCGTCGTGCTCATGGCTGTCGTGGTCGTTGTGGGGCGCACCGTCGATCATGTTGCTTATCCAGGCTGCCGAGGTGGCCACCTTGTCGAAGTTGAACATGCGGGTGTTGATGATCTTGTCGAGATCGACGTCGCCGTAGTCGCAGGCAATGATTTGGGCTGCGGGCTGAATGGCGTGCACAATCTGCTTGATGCGCTCGAGCTCGGCAGGCTCGACCATCGAGGCCTTGTTGAGCAGCACAATGTTGCAGAACTCGAGTTGCTGGATCACGAGGTTCTCGATGTCGTCGTCGGCAATGTCGCTGCGCATGAGTGCCTGGCCGGCACCAAACTCGTCTTTCATGCGCAAGGCGTCGACCACGGTGCATATACAGTCGAGACGCGCAATGCCGTTGAGCGTCATCTTGGGCCCCACCAGACGCGGGATGGAGCAGATGGTCTGGGCAATGGGAGCCGGCTCGCAGATGCCGCTGGCCTCGATCACGATATAGTCGAAGCGCTTGAGATTCACGATGTCTTGCAATTGCTGCACGAGATCCATCTTGAGGGTGCAGCATATGCAGCCATTCTGCAATGCCACGAGGCTGTCGTCGTTTTTACCCACAACGCCGCCCTTCTCGATGAGCGAGGCGTCGATGTTGACCTCGCCAATGTCGTTGACGATGACGGCAAATTTTATTCCCTTCTTGTTGCTCAAGATGCGGTTGACAAGGGTGGTCTTGCCGCTGCCAAGATAGCCGGTGAGCAAGAGCACCGGAATGTGCTTGATATCCATTGTTGTGATTTCCTCCTTCTTTTATATATAAATGTCGATAATTGCAGGCGCAAAGATATTGAATAAATCGTATTATAGCAAAAACCGTGCCCAAAGCAAGGTCTGCCGCTATGGCACAGCAATGCAGAGCGATGCAAAGCCAGGGGGCACTGTTAAAAAGTAAAAACTTTGATTTTAATTGACTGATAATAGCTCACAATTGGGTAAAATTTAATAATTTTGTAGTCTGATTTGCAAGGCTAAGTCTAAAGAGCTTCACAAGTTGATGAACTTCAAGCAGAAACAATCGTTTCCATGGGCATTGGCCATGCACAGGTGTTATGTAACAAGGAATATGGCTGAAACAAAAAAAATAAAAACCGCCCTCATCTCGGTCTTTCACAAAGACGGGCTTGAGGACATTCTCAAAGTACTCAACACCAGCGGGGTGAAATTTCTCTCGACTGGGGGCACCCAGCAGTTTATAAAGCAGGCAGGCTATGCCTGCGAGGCAGTTGAGGATCTCACAGGCTACCCGTCGATACTGGGTGGCCGAGTGAAAACGTTGCACCCCAAGGTGTTTGGGGGCATCCTGGGCCGTCGCGACAACACAGGCGACAAGGAGCAGATGGAAAAATACGAGATTCCTGAAATCGACCTTGTGATCGTCGACCTCTACCCCTTTGAGGACACAGTGGCCAGCGGTGCGAGCCAGCAGGAAATCATCGAGAAGATAGACATAGGCGGCATTTCGCTCATACGCGCGGCTGCCAAGAACTTCAACGACGTGGCCATCGTGGCCTCGCGGGCACAATACGGCCCACTGTTGAAGATGCTCGAGAGCAACGGCGGCCAGGCCGTGACCACCCTTGAGCAACGCCAGTGGCTGGCACGAGAGGCCTTTGCCGTGTCGAGTGCCTACGACAGTCACATCTTCAACTACTTCGACCAGGGCAGCATGAGCGCCCTGCGCCTGGCCTTGAACGGGAGCAAGGAGCTGCGCTACGGCGAGAACCCGCACCAGCAAGGCCGCTACTTCGGCAACTTCGACGCAATGTTCACGCAGCTGCACGGCAAGGAGATATCCTACAACAACATCCTCGACATCGATGCAGCAGTCAACCTGATAAAGGACTTCGACGAGACCACCTTTGTGATCATGAAGCACAACAACGCCTGCGGCTGCGCCTCGCGGCCCAAGCTGGTCGACGCCTTCAAGTGCGCCCTGGCCGGCGACCCGGTGAGCGCCTATGGCGGCGTGCACGTGGCCAACGCCGTGATCGACGCCGAGACCGCCCAGGAGATGAACAAGATATTTATCGAGGTGTGCATTGCCCCCGGCTACACCGACGAGGCCCTGCACATCCTGGAGCAGAAGAAAAACCGCGTGATACTGGTGATGCACGACTTTGAGCGCCCCAGGCTGCAATGCCGCACCGTGCTCAACGGCGCCCTCGTGCAGGAACGCGACACCCACGTGGAGACGCCCGCCGAGCTCAAGCAGTGCACCACAGCCGCTGTGACCAGCGAGCAGGCACAAGACCTGATATTTGCCAACAAGGTGGTGAAGCACAGCAAGAGCAACGCCATCGTGCTGGCCAAGAACAAGATGCTGCTGGCCAGCGGCATCGGGCAAACCTCGCGCGTCGATGCCCTGAAACAGGCCATCGAGAAGGCCCGCAGCTTCAAGCAAGACCTGCAAGGAGCCGTGATGGCCAGCGATGCCTTTTTCCCCTTCGGCGACTGCGTGAAGATCGCCCACGAGGCCGGCATCGAAGCCGTGATACAACCTGGCGGCTCGATACGCGACCAAGAGAGTATAGACTATTGTAACAACAACGGAGTGGCCATGGTGATGACCGGAGTGCGCCACTTCAAACATTAATATAGAAACGACACATTATGGGATTATTCTCATTCACACAGGAGATTGCTGTCGACTTGGGAACAGCCAACACGATCATTATCCACAACGACAAGATCGTGATCGATGAGCCATCGGTAGTGGCTATGGACACAAAAACTGGGCGCATGATTGCCGTGGGCGAGAAGGCCCGCGAAATGCGCGGCAAGGTGCACGAGGGCATCAAGACGGTGCGCCCGCTGCGCGACGGCGTGATTGCCGACTTCAACGCGGCCGAACTCATGATACGCGGCATGATCAAGAAAGTGAGTGCCAAGAACCACTGGTTTTCACCCTCGCTGCGCATGGTGGTGTGCATACCCTCGGGCTCGACCGAGGTGGAGATACGTGCCGTGCGCGACTCGAGCGAGCATGCCGGCGGCCGCGACGTGTACATGATATATGAGCCCATGGCAGCAGCCCTGGGCATAGGCCTCGACGTGCTTGCACCCGAGGGCAACATGATTGTCGACATAGGCGGCGGCACTACCGAGATTGCCGTGATATCGCTGGGCGGCATTGTGAGCAACAAGAGCATACGCATTGCCGGCGACGACCTCACCGAGGATATACAGGAGCACATGCGCCGTGCCCACAACCTGAAGGTGGGCGAACGCACCGCCGAGCTCATCAAGATAAATGTGGGTTCGGCCCTGACCGAGCTCGAGAACCCGCCCGAAGACTATGTGGTCGACGGCCCCAACCAGATGACAGCCCTGCCCATGAAGGTGCCCGTGTCCTACCAGGAGATATGCCACAGCATCGAGAAATCGATAAGCAAAATCGAGGCAGCCGTGCTGAGCGCCCTGGAGCAGACACCGCCCGAGCTGTATGCCGACATCGTGCGCAACGGCGTGTATCTGGCTGGCGGCGGCGCTCTGCTGCGCGGTTTGGACAAGCGCTTGACCGACAAGATAGGCATCCAGTTCCACGTGGCCGAAGACCCGTTGCACGCAGTGGCCAAGGGCACTGGCGTGGCACTGAAAAACATCAAGCATTTCAAGTTCTTGAAGCGGTGACATTGCGCCGCAAGCGGCACAATGCAACCCTACTGCAAGAGAGAGAGGCAACAACACAGGAGGCAACGGCCCCGCACCACCGGCGACGAGTCGAGAAGTTGAGGGGCGCGGCATTGCCTTCTTGTTGCTTATCTACAGTCGCAACACATATACACACACATAGAAAAAGAGAGAGCGTATAGCCGAAAAGAGGGATGAACAACCTATTGAATTTTCTTGTAAAGCACGTGTCGTGGTTTGTATTCATATTTTATGTGATTATGAGCTGCGTGCTGCTTTTCAACAACAATCCCTACCAGCAGAGTGTGTACCTGACCTCGGCCAACGGGCTGAGCGCCACGGTGTACAAAGCCTACAGCACGGTGACCTCCTACTTCAACCTGCGCACCATCAACGACGAGCTGCAACAGCGCAACGCGGCACTCGAGATGCAGGTGATAGGGCTGGAGAAACAGGTCGACAACCTGAAGATACAGTTGCCCGACACCAATGGGGTGCAGCCGCTGTTGAGGCAATACAACTATGTGGTGGCCAACGTGATAAGCAACAGCGTGTCGCAACCCTACAACTACATCACCATCGACCGCGGCGCCCTCGACGGCATCGAGCCCGAGATGGGCGTAGTCGACCACAACGGTGTGGTGGGCATTGTGAACGCGGTGGGACGCCACTCGGCGCGCATCATCTCGCTCTTGAACCCCTACATGAGGCTCTCGTGCAAGGTGAAGCGCAACAACTACTTTGGCAGCATGATGTGGGACGGGCGCAACCCAGAATATGCCACACTGCAGGAGCTGCCCAAGCAGGGACACTACCTCAAGGGCGACACAGTGGTCACGAGCGGCTACTCGGCCGTGTTCCCCGAGGGCATCATCGTGGGCTATGTGGTGAGCAAGGAGCGCGACATGAGCGGCACCTTTGTCTCGCTCAAGGTGCGGCTGGCCACCAACTTCATGCAGCTGAGCACCGTGCGCGCTGTGAAAAACAAGATGAAGGTGGAGCTCAAGGCACTTGAAAGCAAAGACGAGAACAAGCAAGCTGCCGAGCAGCAGAAGGCCCAGGATGCCACCAAGCGCAAACTCGACCGTGCTGCAGCCAAGGCAGCCCAGGCCCGCGAGGGCAGAAAGGAGGCAAAACGCCCATGACCAAGACAGTACTACAACTTGTGGCACTGGGCATCGTGCTGCTGCTGGCCCAGGTGATATGCAACAAGATAGTGTTGCTCGACGTGGCCACGCCCATTGTGTTTATCTACCTGATACTGCGGTTGCCGGTGTACTTTTCCAAAAACTGGACCTACACGATAGCCTTTGTGCTGGGCTTCATCGTCGACCTGTTCAACAACACCATGGGCATGAACGCCCTCTCGTGCACGCTGCTGGCAGCCATGCGCAGGCCAGTGTTTGAGGCCTACTTCACGCGCGACGACGACATGAGCAACCCAATGCCCTCGATCGCATCGCTGGGCGTGGGAGGCTACTTAAAGTACATGTCGACCATGGTGCTGGCCTACTGCACAATATTGTTTTTGATACAGGCCTTCTCGCTGCACGACATTGTGCTCACGCTGTGCCGCATCGTGGCCAGCAGCGCATTGACGGTTTTACTCTTGTTCGGTATCGACACTTTAGTAAGCACTCAACGTGAGGAAAGATTATAATCTCGAGAAAAGAAAACTTGTGATAGGCGGCTTCATTGTGGTGATGGTCATCATCTACACGGTGCGTCTGTTCCAGCTGCAACTGAGCGACAGCACCTACAAGGCCAACGCCGATAGCAACGCCTTTGTCAACCGCACGATATACCCGTCGCGAGGGCTCATCTACGACCGCAACGGCAAGCTGGTGGTCTACAACCAGCCGGCCTACGACCTCACGATCACCCCCAAAGACGTGCTGCCCTTCGACACCATCGACTTCTGCAACACGCTGCAAATCTCACGCCAGGAGCTGGACCAGCGCTGGCACGAGATGGAGAGCAAGCGCAGCTACTCGCCCTATGTCGAGCAGGTGCTGCTCTCCAACCTCACGCCCGAGGACTGCGGGCGCATCCAGGAGAAGCTGTACCGCTTCCCGGGCTTCGACGTGCAACAGCGCATCTTGCGCAAGTACAACTACCTGGCGGCAGCCAACGTGCTGGGCGACATACGCGAGGTGAACCAGGACGACATCGACAAGGATCCCTACTACAAGCCAGGCGACTACACGGGCGACCTGGGCCTGGAAAAGAGCTACGAGAAGTTTCTGCGCGGGCGCAAGGGGCAGCAGGTGCTCATACGCGACGCTGTGGGCAAGATCAAGGGTCGCTACAACGACGGGCGCAACGACGTGGCGCCTATACCTGGCCACGACTTGCGACTGAGCATCGACATCGAGCTTCAAGCCTTCGGGGAGCAGCTCATGCAGAACAAGATAGGTGCAGTGGTGGCCATCGACCCGTCGACGGGCGAGATTCTGGCCCTGGTCTCAAGCCCGGGCTACGACCCGTCGCTGCTCGTGGGCAAGGGCCGCGGCAAGAACTACGGCAAGCTGGTGAACAATCCCTACAAGCCACTCTTCGACCGTGCCATCATGGCCGCCTACCCTCCCGGCTCCACCTTCAAGCCCACGCAGGGCCTCATCTTCAGGCAGGAGGGCATCGTCGACCTCAACACGATGTATCCCTGCCATCACGGCTACTACAACGGGGGACTGCACGTGGGCTGCCACGGCCATGCCTCGCCCATCTCGCTCATTCCGGCCCTGGAGACGTCGTGCAACGCCTACTTCTGCTGGGGATTCTGGCACATGATGGGCGACCGCAAGAAATACGGGTCGACGGCCAAGGCCTTCGACAAGTGGAAGAAATACCTGGTGTCGATGGGCTACGGCTACAAGCTGGGCATCGACCTGCCCGGCGAGAGCCGCGGCTTCATCCCCAACGTGGCCTACTACGACAAGAACCTGGGCAAGGGCCGGTGGACCGGCAACTCGATTATCTCGGTGGCCATAGGCCAGGGCGAGGTGCTGGCCACGCCGTTGCAGATTGCCAACCTGTGTGCCACCATCGCCAACCGTGGCTACTACATCACGCCCCACGTGGTGAAGCGCATAGCCGGCGTGGGGGTGCTCAAGAAGTACTTGAAGCGCCACTACACCAAGGTGAGCCCGCGCTACTATGTCGACATTGTAGAGGGCATGCGCCGCGCTGTGCTGGGGGGCACCTGCACGCGGGCCAACCTGCCGGGCATCGAGGTGTGCGGCAAGACGGGTACGGCCCAGAACCCCCACGGCAAGGACCACTCGGCCTTCATGGGATTTGCCCCGATGAACAATCCCAAGATAGCCGTGTGCGCCTATATTGAAAATGCCGGCTTCGGTGCCACCTATGGCGTGCCCATAGGCAGCCTCATGATAGAGAAGTACTTGACCGGCAAGGTGTCGCGACAGTACCTGGTAGATGAAATGATGCATTCTAACACGATTATTTACAGTGGAGTTTCAAAGCACTAGCGAAAATACAACCGTAATCAAGTCGCTCGACTGGATCACCGTCGGGCTCTACCTGGTGCTTGTGGTGCTGGGTGCGATAAGCATCTATGCCGCAAGCTACAACTTCGACCACGCCAGCATGTTCAGCTTTCAGGAGTTCTCGGGCAAGCAATTTCTGTGGATAGGCTTCGCGCTCATCATAGGCTTTGCGCTGCTCATGATCGACCGGCGCGTCTACGAGGCCTATGCCTACCCCATCTATGCCTTCATGATGCTGCTGCTGGCGGTGACCATCGTGATAGCGCCCAACGTGAAGGGGTCGCACTCGTGGATAGTGCTGGGGCCGGTGAGCCTGCAACCGGCCGAGTTTGCCAAGTTTGCCACGGCTCTGGCGCTGGCCAAGCTGTTCAACACCTACAACTTTGCGCTCAACAGCGCCAAGCACTATGCCATAGCGCTGGGCATCATCTTCCTGCCCATCATGCTCATCATCCTGCAGAACGAGACGGGGTCGTCGCTGGTCTACACCTCGCTCATCCTGGTGCTCTACCGCGAGGGCATGAGCGGCTTTGTGCTCTATGCCCTGGTGTGTGCGGTGGTCTTTTTTGTGGTGGCGCTCAAGTTTTCGGCCATGACCATCATGGGCATCTCGCTGGGCGCCTTCATCGTGCTGGTGATCATCATGGTGCTCATTGTGGGCATGCTGCTGGTGTATTGCCGGTCGCTCGTGCTGGGGCGCAACGTGGGGCTGGCCTATGCTGGCTGCGCCCTTGTGGCCACAGGGCTGCACTATGTGGGAGTCGACATCAACGGCTATGCATTCTTTTTCACCGTGATAGGCGGCAGCCTGGTGTATTTGCTCATAGGCATGTTTCACGACGACCTGCGCAAGGTGCTCATCACGGTAATCTTTGCCGTGGCCTCGGTAGCGTTTCTGTTTACCGTGAACTTTGCCTTCAACAACGTGCTTGAGCCCCACCAGCAGATGCGCATCAAGGTGGTGCTGGGCATTGAGGACGACCCGCGCGGTGCAGGCTACAACGTGAATCAGAGCAAGATAGCCATAGGCTCGGGCGGCCTCACGGGCAAGGGATTTCTCAATGGCACGCAGACCAAGCTCAAGTATGTGCCCGAGCAGCACACCGACTTCATCTTCTGCACCATAGGCGAGGAGCAGGGTTTTGTGGGCTCGGTGGGCGTGCTGCTGCTGTTTTTGGCGCTCATCTTACGCATCATCGTCATTGCCGAGCGGCAGCACAACGCCTTCACGCGAGTCTATGCCTATTGTGTGGCCTCGATATTCATCTTCCACCTGTGCATCAACGTGGGCATGGTCATCGGGCTGTGCCCGGTGATAGGCATCCCGCTGCCCTTCTTCAGCTACGGCGGGTCGTCGCTGTGGGGCTTCACGGTGCTGCTCTTCATCTTGCTGCGCCTCGATGCCGCCCGCAAAGAATATGGCACGTGGTGAGGCATGCCCGGTCAAGACCGGCGCTTTCCTGTGCCCCCTGCTTTTTTTGTTGAAAACATAGACACAGGCACCTGAGCTGCTGCCCACGCTGTGGCAGCCCTGTGCCGCGGCTCTGCTGGCAAAGTGGCAGGGCGGGGTGTCGTGCCGCGGCACAGGGTGCAAAACAGGGGCAACAGTTTCCTTTAATTTATATAAAATAGCCATATTTTCCTATTAATTTAGTTTAAAATGGCCCGTGAGGGTATTGTTTTTGCAATTTTGTGTAGTACTTTTGATGGCGAATTTAAAAGTTAAAAATTAACTATTGAATTTTTAAAATAGGAAATAATTTAACAAATTACCACTATGAATAAAAGCAAAAGTTCAGTACTCACATTAGTTGTGGCGGCGCTGGCAGGCACTGCCGCAATAGGAGCCAATGCACAGGGCCGTGTGGCCGATGTCTACATCCCGTCGCAACAGCAACAGGCAAGCACACAGTACATGGTAAAAACCGGCAGCTCGCGCTCGATGGCCAACTATCCCGACTTCACGGGAGTGGCCGAGCACACCATCAACTCGGTGGTGTCGATCAAGAACTACGCCTCGGTGCGCCAGCAGCAGAACAACTTCTTCCAGTTTGGCGACGGCTGGGACCCGTTTGAATTCTTCTTCGGCCCTGGCAACGGCCAGCAGCAGCGCAAGCAGCAGCAACAGCAACCCAAGAAGAGCGACTCCAAGCCACAGCTGCGCGGCAGCGGCAGCGGCGTGATCATAAGCGCCGACGGCTACATTGTGACCAACAACCACGTGGTCGACGGAGCCGACAAGCTCACGGTGACGCTCAACGACAACAGCGAGTACAACGCCCGCGTGATAGGCACCGACCCCAACACCGACTTGGCCTTGATAAAGATCAATGCCAAGAACCTGCAACCCATCACCTTTGCCAACAGCGACGACGTGAAGGTGGGCGAGTGGTGTGTGGCCGTGGGCAACCCCTTCGGCTTCAACTCGAGTGTGACAGTGGGCGTGATAAGCGCCAAGGGCCGCGGCCTGAACGAGAGTGCCAACTCGGGCATCAAGTCGTTTATCCAGCACGATGCCGCCGTCAATCCAGGCAACAGTGGCGGTGCACTGGTCAACACCGACGGCGAGCTCATAGGCATCAACACAATGATCTACTCACAGACGGGCAACTATGCCGGCATCTCATTTGCAGTGCCAAGCAACACGGTGCGCAAGGTGGAGGCCGACCTGCGCCAGTATGGCACCGTGCAACGTGCAGTGCTGGGCATAAGCTACCAGGAGCTTGACGCCGACATGGCCAAGGAGCACAAGATCACGGCCACCAACGAGGGCATCTATGTGGCCAAGGTCACCGACCGCGGCGCTGCCAAGGAGGCTGGTCTGCAAGAGGGCGACGTGATTGTGAAATTCAACGGCACGAGCATCAAGAACGGCGGCGAGCTGCAGGAGCAGATGAACAAGCTGCGCCCCGGCGACAAGGCCACACTGGGTTTCTACCGCGACAACAAGTACAAGACGGCTCAGGTCACCTTCAAGAACGACCAGGGCACGACCAAGATCACCAAGAACAGCGACTTTGCCTCGCTGGGCGCCTCGTTCCTCAACCTCACCAGCAAGGAGAAAGACGATCTATCGATAAGCAACGGCGTGAAGGTGACAGGCGTGCGTGAGGGCAAGTTCAAGGCTGCAGGCGTGCGCGACGGCTTCATCATCACCACCATCAACGATGAGCCTGTCAACAGCAGCGACGATGTGGAGACCATCTACGACCAAATCATGCACTCCAATGCCGACAAGGTGATGTATATCAAGGGCATCACGGCCACAGGCAAGACCAAGTACTATGCCGTCGACTTGAGCGACGCCGAGTAGAAAAGACACATCTGCCTTCCCCCCCTTGCAAGAGGCGGGCAGCAATAGTACCACACGAGAGCCGAGACTGGAACAGCTTCCAATCCCGGCTCTCGTTTTTATTATGTGTGTGTCACACACACAAATCGCGCCTCGCGCGCGTGCGCGTACGCAGCAGGCATTCCTTCCGCTCCGAGTCGAGCATCACTTGTAGGCTTCCTGGTGCACGCCTGCCACGGCGCGGCCGCTGGGGTCGTTCATGTTCTTGAACGAGGCATCCCAAGCCAGAGCCTCGGCTGTTGAACAAGCCACACTGGGCACGCTGGGCACGCTGCGGGCGGCGCTGTCGCTGGGAAAGTGCTCGGCAAAGATGCTGCGGTAGTAGTACTCCTCTTTGTTGCGTGGCGGGTTGATGGGGAAGCGCTCGGCGGCACGGGCCATCTGCTCATCGGTCACGGCAGCGGCGGTGACCCGCTTGAGGGTGTCGATCCAGCTGTAGCCCACCCCGTCGCTGAATTGCTCCTTCTGCCGCCAGGCCACCTCGGGCGGCAGCATGTGGCCGAAGGCCTCGCGCACGATTTTCTTCTCTATCGTGTTGCCCGGGCACATCTTGAGAGCAGGATTCAGGCGCATGGCCACGTCGATAAACTCCTTGTCGAGCATGGGCACGCGCCCCTCCACGCCCCAGGCAGCGAGGCTCTTGTTGGCCCGCAGGCAGTCGTAGAGGTGGAGCTTGCCCAGCTTTCTCACTGTCTCCTCGTGGAAGGCCCGCGCACTGGGCGCCTTGTGAAAGTAGAGATAACCGCCGAAGATCTCGTCGGCCCCCTCGCCCGAGAGCACCATCTTGATACCCATCGACTTGATGACTCGTGCCAGCAGATACATGGGCGTGGAGGCGCGTACGGTGGTCACATCGTAGGTCTCGATGAAGTAGATCACGTCGCGCAAGGCATCGAGCCCCTCCTGCAGGGTATAGTTGATTTCGTGGTGCACGGTGCCTATGTGGCTGGCCACAAGGCGGGCTTTGGCGAGGTCGGGAGCCCCCTTGAGCCCCACGGCAAAGGAGTGAAGCCGTGGCCAGTAGGCCGGCGACTGGCTGTCGTCCTCGATGCGGCGCGAGGCATAGCGCTGGGCAATGGCCGATATCACCGACGAGTCGAGGCCGCCGCTCAGCAGCACCCCATAGGGCACATCGCTCATGAGCTGGCGCTTGACAGCGGCATCGAGGGCATCGCCCAGCCGTGTCACTGCCTCATGCTCGTCGAGCGAGGCATGGGCCACAGCCTGGTAGCTCATCCAGTCGCGCGTGTAGTAGCGCTTGAGGCCGGGGGTCTTGCTGTAGTAGTAGTGGCCGGGCAGGAAGGGCTCGTAGTGGTCGCAATGCCCTTCAAGCGCCTTGAGCTCGCTGGCCACCATGACCTTGCCGTCGGGGGCATAACCCACATAGAGCGGAATCACCCCTATGGGGTCGCGCGCCACCAGAAACTCGTCGTGCTCGGCATCGTAGAGGGCAAAGGCAAAGATGCCGTTCAACTGCTCGAGCATGGCTACGATGGCCTCGTGTCCAGGCACGCCCTGGCTGCGCAGCCGGCGGTAGAGGGCCAGGATGACCTCGCAGTCGCTGCCGGTGAGAAACCGGTAGGAGCCGCCCAGCCTTGCACGCAGCTCGAGGTGATTGTAGATCTCGCCGTTCACGGCCAGCACCTGCTTGCCGTCGGGGGCATAGAGGGGCTGGCTGCCCGACTCGGGGTCGACGATGCTCAGGCGCTCGTGGGCCAGAATGGCCGAACCGCCGCTAAAGATGCCGCTCCAGTCGGGGCCGCGGTGACGCAGCTTGCGGCTCATGCGCAACGCCATGTCGCGCAACTCGGTGCTTTGCTCTCGTATATTGAAAATTGCTACTATTCCACACATAAGCGTTTGAATCGATTTGAAAATAAATTGTCGTTTTGTAAAAATAATGGCGCAAAACTAATACATTTTGCCGAAATAAACAACAATTTTAAATCTTATTGCCACAAAACGCAACAATCCTGCAACAGCAGCAGCAGGCTGATCAATGGTTTTTCCACATCATGAGGCACACGGCAAAGAGCACGAGGACCACGCCTGCAACGTTGAGCCAGGTGAGTGTGCCGCCAAACACGAGCAGCGACACGGCAAGGGCGGTGATGGGCTCGAGGGCGCCGATGATGGCCGCCGGGGTGCTGCCTATGAGGTGAATGGAGCGGGTGACCAGCAACAGCGATACAATGGTGGGAAACAAGGCCAGCCCGGCTGCACAGCCCCACGAGCTGGCACCATGCAGGGGCGAGAGGTCGAGCCCGAAGCCACAGCACACAAAGAAGAGCACCAGCCCCGAGAGCGAGGCATAGAAGGTGAGACTGAAGGCGGGCATGGTGCGCAACACGCTGCGGTTCACTCCCACGATGTAGACGGCATAGGAAAGTCCCGAGGCCACAGCCATGACCACGCCCAGCACACTCTGGCGGCCGCCCGAATCGCCATGCAGGCAGCAGATGCCCGCAAAGGCGAGAATGAAGCTCACGAGGGCTACCCGCGAGAGGCGCTCGTGAAAACAGGCCCACGAGATGAGGGCGACAAACATGGGATAGGTGAACAGGATGACCGAAGCGATGCCGGCATCCATGAGCTTGAAGCTGACAAACAGGCACACCGACGACAGGGCAAACAGCTGGCCCATGGCCAGCGAGAGCACCAGCTGGCGGCGTGTGGCATGAAAGGGCTGGCCCAGCACGGCCATGAGCAGGCCCATCAAGAGCACGGTGAGGCCGTAGCGGTAAAACAACACCGACATGGGCGTGACGCCCACGCCGTAGAGCGGAAGGGCAAACAGGGGGTTGAGCCCGTAGGACACCGACCCCACAACGGCCATCGAGTAGCCGGCCACTTGTGGCGATACACTCTTCATGATGCTTGCATGTGAATTTTTTTCTACAATCATTGCGGCTGCAAAGGTAGCAAAATTTTATGGCATGGCGACCCCCCTCGGGACCATGCCTCACGTTGCCGCGCGCGCACTCAGGCACACGAGCGCACGTCAGTCCCAGTCGGGATAGGCACCGGGGTCTTGCATCATGAGGCGCAACTGCTGGTAGCTCAACTTCAGGCATGCATCGCACTGGCAGCTGGCAGGATGCACCAGCGGGTCGACGGCCTCAGGGGCCTGCTTCTCTTGCACATTGTCGGGATTCTGATCTTGGTCCATATCGTTCAACTATTGTGTTAGGTACAGAAAAGTGCTATTGCAGTCTTGCACGGGCAAAGATAGCACAAAACGGCCTCTCGTGCAACAAAAGTTTTCAACACAGGGCACAGGCAAATGCGTACGCAGGCAGGCGGCTCAGTCGAGCTTGACCGCGATGGCGGGATTCACCTGCCTGAGGCAGGCGATGAAACGGTCCTGGTGGCAAGGCGAGATGATGAGCGGGGTGCTCGGGCTGGCAAAAAGCAGCTCGATGCGGCGCGTGGAGGCAGCCGGGGCGGCGATCCACGTGCGCGTTGAGGCCACGCGCCGCAACTGCATGATGTCGTAGCGCTGCCTGCCGAGCATGCGCACCCACAGCACGTGGCCCTCGATAGTATAGGTGATGCCGAAAAAACCATAGCTCACCGCCCCCACGGTAAGCAAAAAAATCAAGAGCAACGACCAGCTGAAGTCGTAAACAATGGGCCAGAAGGCGGCTGCAAGCAGAGCATAGACGAGAGCGCACAGCCACACGCTCACCCGCGAACGAAACACTATCTTCTCCATAACAATAGAACAAAGGTAGCACATTGCCGCCACACGTGCAAGTCGCGCCAAAGGGAAAAACCGTTGCAGCGCCTGTGCAATTTAACGGGCACGCACTTCGTTATTACTGTGAGAATCCTTAACTTTGCAAGGTTATGAAACTGAAAGCATCCACACTGCTCGCCTGCCTGCCACTGCTGGCCGCCATGCCGGCGGCGGCAGGCGAGATTGCCTTTGAGGGCAACAGCAAGCCCGCCTGCGAGATTACGCCGGCCAAGTCGACCGGGCTCAACAAGATATATGTGCTCTACGACACGCAGGGCGTGGGCATGAGCTACAAGCCTGCCCGCGAGGGCAACACCGTGGTGTGGACCAAGTGGACCGCGGGGGCGGCCTACGGGCAAGAGCTGCCCCAGGTGAAGGTGCTGCAAGACGGCACCAGCTATCTGGCACAAGTAGAGCCCAACTGCGGCTACACCCTGCAGGAGGGCGACAGCTATACCTATGTGTGGGTGATGAACTATGCCGACTACCGGCTGCGGCTCGAGGGCATCGCCCCCGACGGCGAGGGCGACTGCTCGACGGCCACCCTCAAGGTAGAGGGCAGCGGCCCCGAGATGACCTACTACACCATCACGGGCGTGCGCAAGAGCCTCGACCGCGACATGAAACTGTCCTACTCCACCCTGGTGTGCAACAGCGACACCACTGCCTATGAGAGCCGCGACACCACCGAGACCGAGGAGAACTTCAAGTCCACCCTCGTGGTGCCAGCCCCGCTGTGCAACACCACCTTCACGCTCACGGGCGACCGCTTTCTCGACTACTGGGGCGAGAGCCAGAGCGTGACCAGCGACCTCTACACCACCCAGGCCATAGCCTGCACCACGCGCGCCCGTCAAGAAGCGCGCAACAACGACAACGAGCGCACCAGCGACACCGAGGGCGTGCTGGGCGGCTCGGCGCCGGCCACCATCACATTCTCGGCCATCGTGACCGACGCGGTCAACTTCAAGGAGTGGCAAGAGGCCACCGATGCCGACTTCAACAACATCATCTTGCAACTGAGCGATCTCGAGACCACGCAGACCTTCACCGAAGCCGGCACCTACTACTGGCGCTTCACCTGCAGCAACGGCAACGGCACGTGCGATGCCACGAGCAGCACCTACACGGTCAACATAGGCGAGAGCGAGCTGCTTGTGCCCAACTTCTTCAGCCCGGGCTCGACCGAGGGTGTGAACGACGTGTGGAAAGTGTCGTACAAGTCGATTGTGAAATTTCACTGCTGGATATTCAACAGCTGGGGCACCCAGGTGTGCGAGCTCAAAGACCCGGGCCAAGGCTGGGACGGAAAGTACAAGGGCAAGCTCGTGGACCCGGGCGTGTACTACTATGTGATACAGGCTGAGGGCTCCGACGGGCACAAGTACAAGAAGAGCGGCGACATCAACATCTTGCGCTACAAGAAAAACAACGGCACGGGCACAGGCACCACCACAGGCGAGTGACTCCCCCCCAAAAAAAGAAAAACAAAACAGCATTGGGAACGGGCATCGACATCTTTCTACTTGCCATCTTGGGCAGCTTCATCCTGCGCACAGTGGGATTCGGCTTCGGCATCTTCATCATGACGGTGCTGCCCTTCTTGCTGCCCAGCTACGGCGAGGCCACGTGCCTGTCGGGGCTGCTGGCCATGACCACATCGGTGTATGTCGTCGTCAAGATGCGGCGCTATCTCGACTGGAGGCGCCTGGGCGTGATACTGGCCACCTTTGTGGTGACCTCGACGGCAGCCATCTTTGTACTCAAGCGGCTCGACAACTTCTACCTGCGTATGGCCCTGGGCATCGTGCTCATAGTCATTGCCATCTACTTCACGTGGCTGAGCGGGCGCATCAAGCTCAAGGCTGGAGTGGCCACCCAGGTCACCGCTGGAGCGCTGAGCGGCGTGCTGGGCGGCTTCTTCGGCATGCAGGGGCCGCCTGCTGTACTCTACTTTCTCTCGACCGAGCCCAGCAAAGAGCGCTACATGGCCCTGATACAGACCTACCTGCTCACGGGCAACGTGGTGATGCTGGCAGTGCGCGCGGCCAGCGGCTTCCTCACCCCGGCCGTGGGCTGGGGCTACCTCTACGGGCTGGGCGGCGTGGCCATTGGCACCATGGTGGGCGGCATGGTGTTTGAGCGCATACCGCAGCGCAGCTTCCGCTATGTAGTGTACGGCTACATCGCCGTGAGCGGCATCGTGATACTGGCCACGTTGTGACCCCCATTGCGGCCACAAGAAAAATGAGACAGCCAGCATTGGGCATATATCGGGTAATTTTCCTAACTTTGCACCCATCTAAAAAAAACAAGCATCCTAAGCCCAAAGCTTACAAACAACAAGATGATAAAATTCCATAGCCTCTCCACCACCGACAAAGACCTGGTGCAGCGCTTCACCATGTGGGGCAACCGCCAGAACTGCGACCTGTCGTTTGCCAACCTCATCAGCTGGCGGTTTCTCTACAACACGCAGTATGCCATCGTGGGCGACTACCTGGTGTTTCGCTTCTATGCAGGGCACCACCTGGCCTACATGACCCCCATAGCACGCCCCGAGCTGCAGCCCGACGGCACATTGCATGTCGACCCGTCGCGGGAGCTCTCGATCGAGGTGCTCAAGGCCATACGCGACGACTCGATTGCCATGGGGCACCCGTTCCTGCTCATGGGCGTGTGCAGCTACATGGTAGAGAAAATCGAGGCCGCCCTGCCCGGCACCTTCGACATGAAGCTGAGCCGCGACTACTCCGACTACATCTACACACGCGAGAAGCTGGCCAACCTGGCAGGGAAGCACCTGCAGAGCAAGCGCAACCACATCAACAAGTTCAAGAAGCTCTATCCCGGCTACGTGTACAAGCCGCTCACACCCGATCTCATACCCGAGTGCCTGCGCCTCGAGCAGGAGTGGCGGCGCAACCAGGAGGAGCCAGGACAAAGTGCCACAACCTATGACGAGAGCCGCGTCGAGGAGCTGCGGTCGATGACCCGAGCCTTCGACCGCTGGGAGCGGCTACAGCTCACCGGAGGCACCATTTGGGTCGACGGCAAACTGGTAGCCTTCACCTTCGGGTGCCCGATAAACCACTGCACCTTCGACGTGTGTGTGGAGAAGGCCGACACCAGCTACGAGGGAGCATTCACCATCATCAACCAGGAGTTTGTGCGCCACTTGCCCGAGCAATACACCTATATCAACCGCGAGGAAGACATGGGCGAAGAGGGCCTGCGCAAGTCGAAACTGTCGTACAAGCCCGACCTGCTGCTCGAGAAATACACCCTCACCGAGAAGCGCCCGCTGGCCGACTTTGAGGACCAGGAGCGCATCGACAAGGAGACGCGTGCACTGTGGAAGCTCGTGTTCAACGACCCCGAGCCCTTCATCGAGCTGTACTTCGGGCGTGTGTACAAGAGCGAGTACAACTATACCTGTCAGATAGGACGGCACGTGGTGGCCGCCTTGCAGGCCCTGCCCTACACCCTGCTCTATCACGGCCGTGAAGTGCCCACAGCCTACATGAGCGGCGTGAGCGTGCACCCCGACTGGCGCAAGCAAGACGTGGGCAACAACCTCATGCGGCAGGCCCACTTTGCCATCTACCACAAGGGCGTGGTGCTGGCCACGCTCATCCCGGCCGAGCAGTGGCTCTATGGCTGGTACCGCAAGTGCGGCTATGCCGAGTGCATCACCTGCACGCCGCCGCCCAAGGGCATAGGCACAATGAGCTACGACGAGCTCGACCGCCTGCAGCGCCTGCAGCCGTGCGGCATCATCCACGACCGCGAGGGCTATGACATCATCCAGGCCGACTACCGCCTGTGCCCCGAGGGCTACGACGACGGCCGCAAGCAGCCGCTGCAAGGCATGATGCGCGTGATCAACGCCCTCAAGGCTCTGCAGCTCTATGCCGCCCGGCATCCCGACTACAGCGGCACGATAAGAGTGCAGAACGACAAAGACATACCCCGCAACAACGCCTACTACCGCATAGCGCGCGGCACAGTGGAGATGAGCGACGAGCCCGATGCCTCGGCCCTGAAGCTCGACATCAGGCAACTGGCCGATTTCATCTTCAAGGACGAGAACGCCACCATGACCCTCATGCTCAACTGAGCATGGCACCCCCTCCCACTCGGGGCCGCGCCAGTGCAAATGGGTGGCAGCAACTTTCAGCCATTTTGCACGCACAATGTAAAAAATATACAGTGGCTGCCCCTGCACATGTCGCCAGAAAGTTGTATCTTTGTTGAAATTACCCAAAAACGAAAAACAACTGAAAAGAAAAATTATGTCGACACCACACAATCAAGCCAACCGAGGCGACATCGCCGCAACCGTAATCATGTCGGGCGATCCACTGAGAGCAAAGTTCATGGCCGAGAAATTTCTCGACAACGTGAAGCAATTCAACGGCCTGCGAGGCATGCTGGGCTACACAGGCACCTACAAGGGCAAGCCCGTGAGCGTGATGGGGCATGGCATGGGCATGCCCTCGATAGGCATCTACAGCTATGAGCTGTTCAACTTCTACGACGTGGAGCAAATACTGCGTGTGGGCACAGCCGGCTGCATCCAGAAAGGCATCAACATAGGCGACGTGGTGATTGCCCAAGGCGCCTGCACCGACTCCAACTACCTGGCACAGTTCAACCTGCCAGGCACCTATGCCCCCATTGCCGACTTCGACCTGCTGTTTAAGGCCGCCAAGAAGGCCCAGGAGTTGGGCATAGCCTGCCACGTGGGCAACGTGCTGTCGAGCGACATCTTCTACGACGAGAACGAGAGCTGGCGCCAGTGGCAGAAGATGGGCATCCTGGCCATCGAGATGGAAAGCGCAGCCCTCTATGCCAACGCCGTGAAGGCCGGCAAGCGTGCCCTGGCCCTGCTCACCGTGAGCGACAACATCGTGGAGAAAGTGGCCACCACCGGCGAGGAGCGCCAGACGGCCTTCACCAAGATGATGGACGTGGCCTTCAGCCTCATTTAGCGCCATCATCCCATTTCCCAGCCAGAGTCAAGCCCATTTCAATCGGGGTCACGGCAGCCAAGGCCACCGCCGCGCCAGCGCGCAGCGGTGGCCTTGCCCGTCGACGGCAGGGCAAGAGCCGTGGCCTCTGAATGCATGTTTTACATGACTAAAAAAAACTAAAGAGCAAGTGCAGTAGGCAATCTTTTTGTAACTTTGCAGCTTGATATGAAACTGAACGGCAAGGATACAGAATGTGTTACCGTGCTGGGGGCACGCGTCCACAATCTAAAAAACATAGATGTAGAGATACCGCACTACAAACTCACGGTGATAACCGGGCTGAGCGGCAGCGGCAAGTCGTCGCTGGCCTTCGACACCATCTTTGCCGAGGGACAGCGGCGGTATCTGGAGACGTTCTCGGCCTATGCCCGCAACATGCTGGGCGTGCTCGAGCGCCCCGACGTAGACAAGATATCGGGCTTGAACCCGGTGATATCGATCGGGCAGAAGACGACCAACAAAAACCCGCGCTCGACTGTGGGCACCACCACCGAGGTCTACGACTACCTGCGCCTGCTCTATGCGCGCGCCAGCGAGGCCCGCAGCTACCTCACGGGCAAGCCCATGGTGAAATACTCGGTCGAGAAGATACTGAGCCTCATTCTCAAGAAATATGACGGCCGCCGCATCTATATCCTTGCCCCGCTGGTCAAGAACCGCAAGGGTCACTACAAGGACCTCTTTGAGCAACTGCGCAAAAAGGGCTACATCAATGTGCGCATCGACGGCGAGATAAAGGAAATCACCTTTGGCATGAAGCTCGACCGCTACAAGAACCACAGCGTGGAGCTCGTGGTCGACCGCCTGAAAGTGGCCGCCAAAGACGCCAAGCGCCTGCAGGACACTGCCGAGCTGGCCTTCAAGCAAGGCAACGGGCAACTCATGATACTCGATGCCGACACCGGCGAGGCGGGCTACTACAGCAAGACCCTGATGGACCCCGAGACGGGGCTGTCGTATCTCGACCCGGCACCGCACAACTTCTCGTTCAATTCGCCCCAGGGGGCCTGCCACAAGTGTAAGGGCCTGGGCTATGTGAACATCATCGACCGCGACAAGATCATGCCCGACACATCGCTCTCGATACGCAACGGGGGCATCCTGCCACTGGGAAAATACAAGAACACCCTCATATTCTGGCAGATTGCCGCAATATGCGAGAAATACGGCGTCGACCTCGACACCCCGCTCAACCAGGTGCCCGACGAGGCCATCGACGACATCATGAACGGCACCGACGAGCGGCTCAACATCAAGACCGAGACCTTGAGCACGAGCAACTACTTCCTCTCCTACGACGGTCTGGTGAAATATATCGAGCTGCAGCAGCAAGACGGCACCTCGAGCCAGGCGCAGAAGTGGGCCGGACAGTTCTTCTCGCGCGCCGAGTGCCCCGAGTGCCACGGCGACCGCCTCAACAAGGAGGCCTTGCACTTCTATGTGAACGACAAGGACATCGCGCAGCTCTCGCGTATGGACATCGCCGAGCTGCGCGACTGGATGGCCGACCTGCACAACCACATGTCTCCCACCAAGTGGAAAATAGCCCAGGAAATCGTGAAAGAAATACTCTCGAGGCTCAACTTCATGCTCGACGTGGGGCTCGACTATGTGTCGCTCAACCGCGCCTCGGCCACGCTATCGGGCGGCGAGAGCCAGCGCATACGCCTGGCCACGCAGATAGGGTCGCAGCTGGTGAACGTGCTCTATATCCTCGACGAGCCCAGCATCGGGCTGCACCAGCGCGACAATCAGCGCCTCATCGACTCGCTCAAGAAGCTGCGCGACGAGGGCAACACCGTGATTGTGGTGGAGCACGACAAAGACATGATGCTGCAGGCCGACTACATCGTCGACATAGGGCCCAAAGCGGGCCGCAAGGGCGGCAATGTGGTCTTTGCCGGCACACCTGCCCAGATGCTCAAGCAGCACACCATCACGGCAAGCTACCTGAACGGCACCACCTGCATCGAGACACCGGCCACGCGCCGAAGCGGCAACGGCAAGAAGCTGGTGCTGCACGGCTGCCGGGGCAACAACCTGAAGAATGTGGACGTGGAGCTGCCCCTGGGCACGCTCATCTGCGTGACAGGCGTGTCGGGCAGCGGCAAGTCGAGCCTCATCAACGCCACACTGCAGCCCATATTGAGCCAGAAGCTGTACCGCTCGCTCACCGACCCGCTCCCGTACGAGAGCGTGGAGGGCCTGGAGCACATCGACAAGGTGGTGACCGTCGACCAGTCGCCGCTGGGGCGCACACCGCGCTCCAATCCGGCCACCTACACGGGCGTCTTTGCCGACATACGCAACGTGTTTGTAGGCCTTCCCGAGGCCAAGATACGCGGCTACAAGCCCGGCCGTTTCTCGTTCAACATCTCGGGCGGACGCTGCGAGGTGTGCAAGGGCAACGGCTACAAGACGGTAGAGATGAATTTCCTGCCCGATGTGCTGGTGCCCTGCGAGGCCTGCGGCGGCAAGCGCTACAACCGCGAGACCCTGGAGGTAAAATTCAAGGGCAAGTCGATTGCCGACGTGCTCGACATGACCATCAACCAGGCGGTAGAGTTCTTTGAAAACATACCCACGATACTCAACAAGATAAAAGTGCTGCAAGACGTGGGCCTGGGCTACATCAAGCTGGGGCAGCCGTCGAGCACGCTGAGCGGCGGCGAGAGCCAGCGCGTGAAGCTCGCAGCCGAGCTCTCGAAGAAGGACACGGGCAAGACGGTGTTTATCCTCGACGAGCCCACAACGGGGCTGCACTTCGAAGACATAAAGGTGCTCATGGGTGTGCTCAACCGATTGGTCCAAAAGGGAAATACTGTGATTGTGATAGAACACAACCTCGACGTGATAAAGTGCGCCGACTACATCATCGACATGGGACCCGAAGGCGGACGCAACGGGGGCAGGGTGGTGGCCACAGGCACACCCGAGCAGGTTGCAAGAAACCCACAATCGGTCACTGCTCGCTTCCTAAAACAAGAATTAGGCCTGAAATAGGGCAAAATAGCCCGATTTGGGGCCCGTGAGGGCCTTGAATGGGGCCAGAAAAGGCAATTAAGATCGACTTTAGAGCGTGTAGAAGCATAGAAGAGCCTCGGTTGGGGGGCTCTTTTTCTTTTTTTGCCCACTGCCGTGTGGCAGCGTTACCGGCACGAGATGAATAGGACTAAATCACAAAGAAACAATCAATTGGCACACGTGATCCAGGAGGAATAGAAGCGCTTAGAGGCAAGCAGAGTTTCAAATTGTGAACTGCCGCAGGGAAATTTTAAAATGTTGCGAGGATTTTGAGTTGAGCAGTTCGTCAACAGAAATTGGTGTTTTTACCACACGAAATTTGCAAATTAGAATTTGTAAACTCACATTTGAGTTCAGATTTGCAATTGGGGCGTTTGGAAAAGCAACAGCGAGTTTCGATTTGCATTGTGGCGGTTGAGTTGCAAACAAGCGTTTCCAAATTAGAAATTCACATTTGCAGCATTTACAATCACACCAAACAGTAGCTTTAACATTTATTTAATTATAGGATATAGTAGTACAAATCAATCATTTATACTACAAAAATTAATGTACTTCTCAACCGTGAAACCGTCTTTTGCTTTGCGATTGGGAACTATAAGGGCCATAGAGTGGTCAGGCATCATCTAACAGCTTAAAAATCATTTGATTTTAGGCAAAAATGTGAATTTGTAATTGAATATGTGATTGTAAATAGGAGCAGACCTTTCAAGAAGTTTATATTTGTAAATAGAAACAGCGCGAGATAAAATTTACCTCTAAAAATTTTGATAATTCAAGAGCATGTTTTAAATTTGCATTTGAATAATTCAAAATTGTTAACTGCACTATGGACATTGTTTCGCGCCTAAAATTGTTCTTAAACCAGAACGGGATTCCCAACTCCCAGTTTGCCGACACGTGCGACATACCGCGTCCCACCCTGTCGCAGTTGCTCAACGGCCGGAACAAGAAGGTGAGCGACGAGATCATCACCAAGATCCACAATGCCTACCCGCAGCTCAACATCATGTGGCTCATGTTTGGCGACGGAAACATGTTTGTTCCAAATGCGAACAGTGGCAACGCGTCGCCGATTGCTCAACCGCCTGAGAATGGAAAAATCCAGAGCGCACATGGCAGTGGCCACGAAAACAACATTGGCGCCCAGCAGCAATCGATAAGCTTCGGCGACGACGACGAGAGCGACTACCCTGCTGCTGCCGAGCCGCAGGCAATGGCCCCGTCGAGCCTTCAGGCCGCGCTGGCCAACATAGCCCGCTCGGCAGGACGCAACAACACGGTGAACGCATCGAAGGTGACCAACGGCCGCCGCATCGTCAACATACTGGTGTTTTACAACGACAACTCCTTTGAGTCGTTCACCCCCACAGCAGGCAACAAGATTTAGAAATAACACAGCCCAAGCACACACTCCTGGCCCGAACACAGCCACAGGCCGTTTTCAGGCCCGCCAGGGGCATGGCCGATGTGACATGTGGGGCCGCCACTCACGTTGCCGAGGCGCACAGCGAGTAGGCAACGGCGTGACTGGGGCCACGCCGATAACGAGTAGGGCTTTCCATCCCGAAAATTTCAAAAATGTATCATTTATTTGGTTTCTCTGAGCGAGAGTTGCCAGCCTCAGGCTCCAATGGGGGGCTTAAAAAGTCACAGCACCGCCCCACCAGCCGGCCCGGCACTTCTCTCATGGCATGAAACTGGCGATGAGAGCGGCGATGGCGAGACCGCCCTGTTTCAACACAATCCAGCGGTTGCTCGTGAGGCTGCCATAGGCGGCCACAAGCACCACAGCGGCCAGCAACAGCCGCGTCCACACCACGTCGGCTTGCCACAAGGCCACGGCCAGCAACACGGCCAGCACCCCGTTGTACACGCCTTGGTTCTTGAGCAATGTGGCCACATGCTTCTGCGACAGCACATCGAGGCTCATCGAGAAAACCCGCGCAGTAGTCTTGCTGCGGGTGGCAACGGTCTCGAGTATCATGATGTAGATGTGCTCGACGACAACGAGTGCGGCCAGAGCGACAGTGATCGTATTCATAAACTTGAAGATTTCAAAAAAAAAATATTGCACAGGCGTTTGTTCACTCGCCCTGTGACAGCGCAAAATTAAGAAAAATCGCCGACACTGCCATGCAGGTGCAGCAGCGACACCTCTATGGCAAGCCATTGTGAACCCTTGTTTCTTCTATGAAATATAGCTAAATTTGTGCACAAGCAATTAAAAACTCGACGCGACATGCATGAGAGCGAGATAAAAATATATCAATCAGTGTGGAAGCACATGCTCGTGGCCATCGCGTGCCTTGGTTGTGCCACAGGGGCATGGCTCATGGTCACCAGCACTGGCAGCAGCTGGCCGGCAAAAGTCGCTGGTTGCGTGGGGGTGATATTCTTCGGTGGCGGCGGGTTGTTGTATGCCATCACTACCCTCTACAACTGGATGCGCCACATTCCATTTTTCATCATTTACGAAAACAGGGTGGAAATATACCAGCCGTTCAAACTAACCTATCACACCATCCCACTGGCCGACGTGAAGCGTTTCAGGTTGATAACGATCAATTCAGTCAAGTTTATCGCCGTTGATTACACAACAGCATCCTTGACACACAAGTTGGCGAAAACATCGGGTCTCAAGCAACGCATGATGGCATTTAACGTCGAGGCGTCGGGGGGGGCTGTCGAGAGTTTTCTCGCCGATGGCTTGGCAATGAAGGGGCAAGAGCTGTGCAACTTGCTGAACAGTCGCTTAAAAGACAACAACCGAATAACTGCAAAATAACATCAAGAATATGAAAACAGCATTAAGCATTCTTCTAATGGCAATAATGGCAACATGGGTCCACGCGCAAGATTTTGTGACCATCTCGGGCAAGGTGACCGACTACCAGGGGCACGCCGTAGACTCGTGCAACGTCATCATCTACAATCCCGACTTCACCGAGGCCTATGAGACCTACAGCGACTCGACCGGCCACTACAAGCTCGAGGGCGTGGCCAAGGGCCGATATGCCGCACTGGCAGCAATGCGCGTCAATGAATATCCACGCATGCAGCAAGTAGCCCCCCAGGACATGAAGCTCGAGTTCTGGGCTTGGAATGTGATTGCCGAAAGCGACATCACGCTCAACCTGAGCTACGGCAAGCTGGAGCTGTACGGCACCACCGCTTTTCTTGAGTATGGAGGCCGCCGCGAAATGCTCATCTACACGCGTCCCATGAGCGTGACCAAGGCCATTGCCTATCAGAACTATATGGACAAGGCCGATGCCGAGAAGCACTCCATCGTCACGGTCGAGCCACAGTACATGAGCTTTGAGGTGAAGGTCGACGGCAAGCCCATGAAGATCTACTCTACCCAGCCATTGACGATGAAAAACCAAGACGGCAATCCTGGCAACGACACGTGCTACCTGCTGCAAGTGGAGCTGCCAGCCGACATCTACAATCACACGGGCCGCCCCTACGAGGTAAGAGTGACGGGATACAACTCGCAAAACGACGAACGCGGCGAGAGCGTGTATTATCTCGAGGCGCCCCACTACAAGCACAAGTAGCGACGTCACGTTTCAGGGTGTGCAGCAGGCGGTAAAGAAAACGGGGCTGTGCCCGATGATTACGGCACAGCCCCGTTGAGAAAACAAATGGTGTAGTGAAATTAATGTAATACCCTATATTGGCGACAGCCCTTAGAAACCCAAGATCACGCCCATCGAGATGTTGTTGAACTGCGGCCCGCGGCTCGACTTGAGCACGTGCTGCGGGCGGTAGCGCACATAGAGCCCCACGTTGTTGTAGGAAAAGCCGCCCATGACGTCGAAGGTGATCTTGCGCTGGCCAATGCTGCCGGTGGTGAGGTCATACTTCACGCCGTCGAGCTTGTACTTGGTGTTGAGGTGGGCGCCCGTGTTGACATTCATGATGGGGCCTACAAAGAAACTGCCATCGCCCCCAATCGACTGCCTGAACACGAGCGGGAACTGCAGCGAGAAGGTGTAGATCATGCTGCTGCGATGGGTGGCCCCGTCGGGATAGGCTGCCATGCCCACACGGCCGCTGTCGTCTTTGTAAAAGTTGACACCGGAATTGTGCATGCGATAGTGACGCCAGTCGAGGCCAAAGCCCAGCGAAATATACTGCCCGTGCCCAGTGGCATACTCGACAGCAACGGCATTGAGCATACCTATCTCATACTCGTGACCCATGTAGTCCTTAAGCGGCTGGGCGCCATTTTTCACGTGGTTCCATCCCCAGCCAAAGTAGAGCCCCGAGGTGATGACCGACCAGTGGTGACGGCTGGTAGTGTCCGACCTCTGGAACGGGAGTTTCAAGTTCCAGTCGGTGCTCTGGTTTATCGAGAGGCGGTCGTTGTCGTTGTGGCCCACATTGTAGTCATAGGAGTACACCTTCTTTTTGTCCTCGGTGAGCACTTTCACGTGCGAGCCCAGCGAGTCCTCGGTGATGATCACCCGGCGCGGATTGTCGACCACCTTGACGGTGTCTTGAGCAGTAGCGCTCACTGTGGCGATATTGCACACGGCCACAGCCGCGAGAGCAATTGATACTGATTTCATCATGTTGTTGTTATTTTTTTTGTGTTATTGTTTTATTAATTTTTTGATATAGGCACTGCTCACGTCGCCCTCCATGTAGATGAGCGTGACAACGTTGGCCGGCTGCTTCCTGGCCAGCGACTGGTCGAGGTAGAAGATGAAGCGGTTGTTGCCATTGCGTGGCGACAGCACATAGTAGCCATAGTAGAGACGGCCCTGGCGGTACTCCACCTCTTTGCTCACCGCCTTGGAGCCGTCGCTTGTCACGGCCCTGACCACAGGGGGCACCAGGGCGCGGTCGGTGACCGAGAGGCTGCGGTACACGTCGAGATTGATGCGCTCGGCCTTGGGACCGGTCACGACAATCTCGGTAGCGTGGGGCGAGTGCTTGTAGCGCCCGCCGAAGAGGCTGGCAATGGCCAGCCCACGCTGGGCCTGTGCCGCTCCTGCTGCCACAAGGGTAAGGATGAAGATGAAAATCATGCGTTTCATACGCGTAAAGGATTAAGAATTAAGTATAAAATACGATTGCATGAGTACATACTGTATATACTGATTGATAACATGTCTCCTATTTTTAGGGGGGGGGAGAGAGAAACCGGCAGTGCGCGGGCAGATTTCAGTTCTCGTCGGCATCGAGGGCCTGACCCATGCTCTGGAGCTGCTGCATCATGTGATCGTCGACGCTCGACGAGGCACGGTCGATGTCGTCGAAGTTGCGCTGAATCATGCGCATCACTACCTTGTCGTCGCTCACCTTGTGGCCGTTGACCCAGGCATAGCAGGCATCGGGCGGTGTTGTCGCCATACGCGTCACATAGAGGCCTGCGCTCACAACCAGAGCCACGGCAGCTGCTGCGGCTGCCACACGCATCCACGACTTGTGCCAGCGCGGTGCTGGCTCGCGGCTGGCCTGCGTGCGGGCCATGCCCATGCTCAAGAAGCCCATGGTGAAGCGAGCCTCGTCGATGGTCTCACTGCTAAAAGAGGTCGAGGCCAGCTCACATCGCAGCCTGCGCTCGTCGTCATCGCTGAGCTTGCAGTCGAAATACTGCTCAATCATAGCCTCGAGCTGCTCCTGCGAGAGCGGAGCGTTGCCGCTGCGGGTGTCGTGTTGCTGTTTCATTGCTGCTGCTGTTGTTGTTGTCATTGTTGATGCCTTTCTCTATAAATCTGTCTTATGCGCTTGCGGGCGCGGCTCAATTGCACTCTCACATTGGATGGCTGCAAGTCGAGCCGGCGGGCAATGTCGTCGAAGTCGAGCCCCTCATATTCCCGCATCCTCACAATAGAGCGTTGCACTGGCGAGAGCTCGTGCTCGATGATGGCTGCAACCTGGGCATAGACCTCGTCGCGGCCGGCCGGCCGAGTGTCGTCGTCAGCCATGTCGCGCGCCTCGTCGACAGCCACCGTGGGCCTTGCCGCGCGACGGCGCACCACATCGATACTCATGTTGTGCACTGCCGTCACACTCATGCCGGCAGCAGCCTGCTCGGTGCCAATGTCGTCGCGATGCTTCCACAGCCTCACAAAGGCGTCTTGCACAGCGTCGGCCGCCTCATCGCGGTTTCCCGTGATGCGTTCAGCCATGGCAAGCAAGCGTTGCCTCATGCTGGTGAAGGTCGTTGTCAAAGTGTCGGTACTCACCTTTTTCTTGAGAGGTTTCATAAAGAATACGCAAAGTTACCCCAATTGTAACACAAAAAGTGATTTTTCTGCATTTTGAAGGCAAAAAGATGGGTACATAAGAAGGCGCCTCGGGTATGCCAAAATCAAAAACAAGTTATTGATTTTGCATTTCGCTCGGCTTGCAGTAATTTTTGATAAATCACGCGGCGCCTCGGGTATGGCAAAATCAAAAACAAGTTATTGATTTTGCATTTCGCTCGGCTTGCAGTAATTTTGCACACACGCGACGTGTGGAAAAGCTGCAAGGCTGCGCGCGCATGCGTACGTACGTAAAAAGAAACATACAGAAGGGGAAAAAATACTATTGCATCATGAGTTCACTCTTTGGCAAGATATTGGACACACGGCCTCGCGACGGCGAGAGCACAAGGGGGCACATCGAGGTGCTCGACACCACGCTGCGCGACGGCGAGCAAACCTCGGGGGTGAGTTTCTCGCCTGCCGAGAAACTTAGCATCACCCGACTGCTACTCAACAACCTGCACGTGCCACGCATCGAGGTGTGCTCGGCGCGGGTATCGGCAGGCGAGTTTGAGTCGGCCAGGGCAATATGCCAGTGGGCAAGCGAGCACGGCCTGCTCGAGCGAGTGGAGATGCTGGGCTACATCGATGGCGGCAAGAGTGCCGAGTGGGTGAAGCGTGCCGGCGGCAAGGTCATCAACCTGCTGGTGAAAGGCTCTGAGCGCCACTGCCGCGAGCAGCTGGGCAAGAAGCCTGAGGAGCACTATGCCGACGCATGCCGGGAGATTGTGGCTGCCCATGAGAAAGGCCTCGACGTGAATCTCTATCTGGAGGACTGGAGCAACGGCGTGCGCACGTCGAAACAATACCTGTACCGCTTCATGGACCTGCTCAAGGACTTGCCCGTGCACCGCTTCATGCTGGCCGACACGCTGGGGGTGATGAACCCCAACCAGGTGTATGAGTACTGCAAGCGCATGGTTACACTCTACCCCACTTTGCACTTCGATTTTCATGCCCACAACGACTATGACCTGGCCACAAGCAACGCCTTTGCCGCCGGCCTGGTGGGCGTAAAGGGGCTGCACTGCACCATCAACGGGCTGGGCGAGCGTGCCGGCAATGCCCCGCTGGCCGCCGTGGTGGCCATGGTGCACGACATGTTGCACATGGACACCGGCATCGACGAGAAGCAAATCTACACGGTGAGCCACATCGTGGAGTCGTTCTCGGGGGTGGTGGTGGCACAAAACGAGCCCATCATAGGCGAGAACGTGTTTACGCAGACGGCCGGCATACATGCCGACGGCGACTGCAAGAACGACCTGTATTGCAACGACCTGGCACCCGAGCGCTTCGGGCGCAAGCGCGAGTATGCCCTGGGCAAGCTCTCGGGCGAGGCCAGCGTCAAGGAAAACCTGGTGGAGCTGGGCATCGAGCTGGGCAAGAAATATGTGCACCAGGTGACCGAGCGCATCGTGCAACTGGGCGACAAGAAGGAGATTGTGACACAAGACGACCTGCCCTATATCGTGGCCGAGGTGCTCAAGCGCGACCCGCAGCAAAACAAGGTGAAGATTGTGAACTATGCCTTGAGCATGTCGCACGGCCTGCACCCCACCGCGGCCATCAAGCTCGAGGTGGAGGGCACCGAGTATGAGGAAAGCGCAAGCGGCGACGGCCAGTTTGACGCCATGATAAAGGCGGTGACCAAAATCTACCACAGCAAGCTGCACCGCCGCCTGCCGCGGCTGGTGAACTACACGGTGAGCATTCCGCCCCACGGCAACACCGATGCCCTGGTGATGACCAACATCACATGGAACCTCGACGGGCACGTGATAAAGACACGCGGGCTCGACGTCGATCAGATTGAGGCAGCCATCCAAGCCACGCTCAAGATGCTCAACATCATCGAGGGCTTGTGAACGACGCACGGCTCTCGCTGCTGTTTTTTTTTATTTCATGATTGCATTTTAGCTTTCAAGTCGAGCACGGCGGCCACAAAGTCGTCGTTGGAGAGGTCATAGGGCAGCCAGTTGATGGGCGTGCCGCGGCGCTCCATGCCACGAAACCAGGTCATCTGCCGCTTGGCAAAGCGGTGAATGGCCGTCTCAAGCTGGGCAAACATCTCGTCGCGCGTGAGCTGACCGATGACGTGCAGCGTCACATATTTGTACTCCAGTCCATAGTATATCAAGTCGGCAGGCGGGATGCCGCTGTCGATGAGGCGGCGCACCTCGTCGACCATGCCAGCCTCGAGGCGGGCCTCAAGGCGCTGAGTGATGCGCCGGCGGCGGCTCTCACGGTCGATCATCACCCCTATCACCAGCGCATCGCGCAGGGGATGGGGCTGGGTAGCCGCCTTGAGGTGGGGATGGTCGTGATAGTACTTGCATATCTCGATGGCGCGCGTGGCACGCTGGCAGGTGTCGATGTCGCTGTTGTTGCGCAGCGTCTTGTACTGCTTGAGCAGGGCGGTGAGCTCGTCGAGCGACTTTGTGGCCAGCTGCTCGCGCAGCTCGGGGTTGCAGGGCACAGGGGGCAGCTTGATGCCCTTGAGCACACTCTCGACATAGAGCCCCGTGCCGCCACACATGATGGGCTGGCGGCCGCGCGCCTCGATCTCGTCGCAAGCCTGCTGCTCGTCGCGCAGAAACTCGTGCAGATTGTACTTGTAGCCCGCGGGGCAGATGTCGATGAGATGATAGGGCACGTGGCCGTACTCGTCGAGGTCCTTGCCCGTGCCCAAGTCCATGCCACGGTACACCTGGCGCGAGTCGGCACTTATGATTTCGCCGTCGAGGGCGCGGGCCAGAGCCACGGCCTTGCCAGTCTTGCCCGATGCTGTGGGGCCTGTGATAACGATGAGCATAGATTGCTGCTGTGCTTAGATATATAGTGAGGATTGATACTCTATTTACCGACAGTTGGCTGCAACGGTGGTGTCACTTCTTGAGATTCTGGTCGAAGAAATTCATCACCTTGCGATACAGCGGCAGTCGCACGTCGCAGCCATTGATGCTGTGATTCATGTTGGTCCACACGTGCATGTCGAAGTCCACATTCTCGCTCTCGAGCTTGGAGATGTACTGCATCTCGTTGACGATGTGCACATTGTCGTCGGCGCTGCCAAACATGATGAGCACGCGTCCCTTGAGCTTGTCGGTGGCCTCGAGCGGCGAGCCGTTCTTGTAGCCCTCGGGGTTGAGCTGCGGGGTGCGCATGTAGCGCTCGGTATAGATCGTGTCGTAGTACTTCCACGAGGTGACGGGGGCAATGGCCACACCGCACTTGTAGTGGCTGCCCGGCGTGGACATAGCCATGAGCGTCATGAAGCCGCCATAGCTCCAGCCCCACATGCCTATGCGATCCTTGTCGACATAGGGCAGGCTGGCCATGTAGTCGCTGGCGGCAATCTGGTCGATGCACTCGTAGTGGCCCAGGCGCTGGTACACCACGTGCTCAAAGTCCCAGCCGCGGCCTCCAGTGCCACGGCCGTCGACGCAGGCCACGATATAGCCCTGCATGGCGGCATACTCCTCCCAGTCGAGGGCCCAGCGGTTGAGCACCAGCTGCGAGCCCGGGCCGCTGTACTGCACCATGATGACGGGATACTTCTTGGCAGGGTCGAAGTCGGCCGGCTTCAGCATGAAGCCGTTGAGCGTGACGCCATTCTTGCTGAAGCTGAAGAACTCGCGCTTGGGCACCGCCTTCTGGGTGTACTTGAGGGCATAGTCGCTGTTGGTTTCCAGGTTGCGCACCTTCTTGCCGGCTGCATTGCCAATGCTGTACTGTGTGGGCGTGTGGGCGTCGCTATAGGTGAGCAGGTAGTAGCTGTAGTCGCTGCCAAAGCGCACGCTGCTTGTGCCCTCGGGCTTGGTGAGGGCGTGCTCGCGGCCGTCCTTGTCGATAAACTTCACCTGGCGGTTGAGCGGGCCAGCCGTGGTCTGGTAGTAGAAGCGCTGGCGCTTCTCGTCGTAGCCATAATAGCTGGTCACATCCTCGTTGCCGTGGGTGAACTGCACTTGCTTGGACCCGTCGATTTCGCACCAGTAGAGCTGCATGTGTCCCGACTTGTTGCTGGGAATCACAAACCAGTGGTCGTAGTAGGCCACCTGGTTGGCCATCTCGCTGTCGATCCAGTAGTCGCTGGTCTCGTGATAGGCCTCTTTCACCTCGTTGCTGGCTGGGTTCACCGCATAGATGTGGAAGTCGTTCTGCAAGCGGTTGAGGGTGCTCACCATGAGCTTAGAGTTGTCGCGGGCATAGGCGATGTGGGGGATGTAGTCGTCGGGGGCGACGGGCACAGCCAGCTGCCCAAGGCGGGCAGTCTCGACATCGTAGGCCATCACGCTCACCACCGAGTTTTTCTCGCCGGCCACAGGATACTTGTAGTCGTAGCGGCCAGGGTAGAGCTCATAGTCGTCGTTGGGACTGCAAGTGCCCTGGTACAGGGTCATCGAGTACATGGGCACCTGGCTCTCGTCGAATCGCAGGAAAGCCAGCGTACGGCTGTCGGGCGACCAGGCCATGGCGTTCAAGATGCCGAACTCCTCCTGATACACCCAGTCGGGCACGCCGTTGATCACGTGGTTTTTCACCCCGTCGGTTGTCACAGTGGCCGTTTGGCCGTTGTCCAGGTTCTTGATATAGATGTTGTTGTCTTTCACATAGGCCACACGCCGCGCATCGGGCGAGAAGGTGGCAATTTCCTCGCCGCCAGCATCGGAGAGCTTGCTGAGCCGCTGACGCTTGGTGTCGTACACATAGTAGTCGGCGCTGAAAGAGTGGCGGTAGATCATGTGCACGTCTTTCCACAGCAGTATCTTGCTCTCGTCGGCACTCATCTTGTAGCCTTCCCAGGCAGCTGTGCCCTCGCTGGCAAGCGACTGTGGCTCGAGCACGGCCGTCGACCGCTCGCCGGTGGCGTAGTCGAGTTTGAGTATCTGGGTGCCGTCGGCACTCTGCTGGTAGTAGTAGCGGCCGTCGAGGGCCGGTTGCGTGTCAGGGATTCCACTGGGGCGGCTCTGCGAGAGCACAAAGTCGGCCAGGTCAAGCGTCTGTGCGTTGCCCAGCGCTGTGCCAGCAGCCGCCAGGGCGATAATGAGTGAAGATTTTATTGCGTTCATCTATGGGTTTGTATAAACGTGATTTTGTTTTCTTTATGATTAAACTTGCATGTGTATTAATCGGGCCACGTGGCCACGCTGCATGGGCTGCATGCACCGCGGCACACTCGGCAGTCACAAAGTTACAACTTTTTTTTGCACGCTTTGCGTTTCTTGCAAGATATTTGCTTCAAGCAGCACGGTGATTTTTAATAAATCACGCGGCGTCTCGGGAATGTCAAAACTCAAAAGCTGGGCTTTTGGTTTTGCATTTCGCTCGACTTGCAGTAATTTTTAATAAATCACGCGGCGTCTCGGGAATGTCAAAACTCAAAAGCGGGCTTTTGGTTTTGCATTTCGCTCGACTTGCAGTAATTTTGAATAAATCACGCTTCGTCTCGGGAATGCCAAAACTCAAAAGCTGGGCTTTTGGTTTTGCATTTCGCTCGACTTGCAGTAATTTTGTGTGCTGAGTGAAAACAAATGCACAATTATTATGGACTTGACCGAAGTGAAGAAGAAAATGCAAGGTGTCGAGAGCCTGGCCACCACACTGGGGCTTGAATTCATCTCCACCCCCGACCCCGACACGCTTGAGGCAACCATGCAGGTAACTCCAGCCGTGAGCCAGCCCTTCGGGTTTCTCAACGGCGGCACCTCGCTGGCCATTGCCGAGAATGTGGCTGGCGTGGGCAGCTATGCCTTGTGTCCCGACCGCGTGCCACTGGGGCTGAACGTGAGTGCCAACCACCTGCTGCCTGTGCCCGTGGGAGAGCGTGTGAGGGCAAAGGCCCGCATCCTGCACAAGGGCCACACGATGCACGTGTGGAACATCGACATCAAGAACAAAGACGACGAGACCATCTCGACAGCCCGCGTGACCAACTACCTCATTCCGTTGCAGCACTGACATGGCCAGCTTTGCACTATACCGCCTCCCCGACCACGACCACGTGACCCGCATCGCCAGTCACAACGAGCCGCGGGCTCTGTCGTCGTGCAAGGAGCTGAGCGGGCAACAAGGCTTTGCCGTGGCTCCTTTCACGATAGCTGCCAGCGAGCCCTTGCTGCTCATCAAGCCCGACGAGGTGAAGAGCTACCTGCTGCCTGCCGCTGCACAGCCCCAGCCGCCCGTGCTCGAGCCGGGCGCCCTTGCCGGGGGCGGGGATGGGCGCGAGGCCTATCACCGCGACTTTGAGCGGTTTCACGAAAAGCTCACGAGCGGCGAATTTCAAAAGATCGTGCTGGCAAGGCAGATGAGAGTGGCCACCTCGGCGCCAGTAAAGGCCACCCAACTCTTCTACCGAGCCTGCAATCTCTATCCGCACCAAATGGTGACACTGGTGCACACCGCAACCTGCGGCACCTGGCTCATGGCCACGCCCGAGGTCATGCTGAGCGGCAGCGGCGGCTGCTGGCACACGGTGGCGCTGGCAGGCACCATGAAGGGCTGCGACGAGCATGCAGCCTGGAGTGTGAAAAACATAAGAGAACAGCGCCTTGTGGCCACCTATGTGCACCATTACCTCGCCCGCTATGCCAGCAACATCGAGCAACGCGGCCCCATGACCGCCCGTGCCGGAGCCCTGCTGCACCTCAAGAGTACCTTCGACTTCACGCTCGAGAGCGACGAGCTGCTGGGCCCGCTGCTCGACAGCCTGTACCCCACTCCTGCCGTGTGCGGCCTGCCCAAGCAAGCCACGCGCGACTTCATCGCCGCCCACGAGACGACAGCCCGCAGCTACTACAGCGGCTTTGCCGGTCCGCTGGGCATCGATGGCGCCACCCACCTCTATGTGTCGCTGCGCTGCATGCGCATTGACCACACGGCGTGCACCCTCTATGCCGGCGGGGGAATCTTGAGCGACAGCGTGGAGCAACAAGAGTGGGAAGAAACACAGGCCAAGATGGGAACCATGCTGCGACTGCTCACGACCTGACCATTGAATTGGCCATTAATATATTAAGGAATAACGACAACAATTTCAACACCACTCATGTATTGCAACAAGGATAATGTGAACCAGCTCACCGCCCTGCTCGTGGCCCACGGCATAAGGCACGCCGTGGTGTGCCCTGGCTCGCGCAACGGCGCCATCGTGCACAACCTGAATGCGTGCCCTGGCATCACGTGCCATGCCGTGACCGACGAGCGCAGCGCCGCCTTCTACGCCCTGGGGCTGGCACAGGCCACACAGGCGCCAGTGGTTGTGTGCGTGACATCGGGCACTGCCCTGCTCAACACAGCCCCTGCAGTGGCCGAGGCCACCTTTCAGCACCACGGCATCGTCGTGATTTCGGCCGACCGTCCCAGTGCCTGGATAGGCCAGCTCGACGGGCAGACAATGCCCCAGCCCGGGGCATTGGGCACCTTTGTGGCCCGGTGCGTGAATCTGCCCGAGCCACACGACGCCCTGACCCGCTGGGAGTGCAACCGCCTCGTGAACGAAGCCCTCATCACAGCCTGGAAGCAAGACCGGCCCAGTGTGCACATCAATGTGCCCATAAGCGAACCCCTCTTTGAGTTCACCACGCCCGAGCTGCCAGCCGAGCGCGCAATCACCTGCACCGAGTCGCACACGGCCTCTTGCAGTGCCATGGCCAGCGACTATGCCCAGGCTCGCAAGCCCATGATCGTGATAGGCCAACTCGACGGGCACTGCAACGGGCTGCAAGACAGCATCGCGCGCATTGCCCGGCAGGCTGTGGTGCTGAGCGAGCCCTTGAGCCCCACAGGGCAGCCCTCGCACTGCGACGAGGTGCTGCACGCCGTGGGGGCCGACGAGGCCTACATGCCCGACTTTGTGCTCTATGCCGGCGGCACAATTGTGAGCAAGCGATTAAAAAAATTTTTGCGGCTGGCCAGCAGTGCCGCCATGTGGGAGCTGGACGAGAGTGTGCACGACACCTTCATGCACCTCAAGGGCGTGGTCGACTGCGACCTGGCCACAGCCCTCGACTGGCTGCACAATGCCCGCCAGGCGTCGCTTCAGGCAGGTGAAAATGCCTACGTCACACGCTGGCACCATGCCCTGGACGTTGCCCGTGACCATGCAGCCACATTCGAGCCACAATACTCACAGTTGCGGGCCGTGCAACTGCTCGAGCGCGAGCTCGACATGCAGCAGGGCTGGCACTGCCACTATGCCAACTCCACGGCCGTGCGTCTGGCCGGCATCTACGCCCGTCACTACGTGTGGTGCAACCGCGGCATCAACGGCATCGACGGCAGCACGTCGACAGCGGCAGGCTATGCAGCCGCCACCCCCCATAGAGTGATGCTTGTGACCGGCGACCTGAGCTTTTTCTACGACCAGAACGCGTTGTGGAACCAGGACCTGCGCGGCAACCTGCGCATCATGCTGCTCAACAACGGCATGGGCGGCATCTTCAACCAGCTCAAGGGCCTCGACAAGAGCCCGGCCCGCGACACAATGATTGCCGGCAGCCACCACACCAGCGCCCAGGGTCTGTGCCAAGCCTGCCGCGTGAGCTACCTGGCCGCCCGCAACGAGCAAGAGCTCGAAACCGGCCTACAAGAGCTCACAGCGGCTACAAGCGACCGTCCCATCGTGCTCGAAGTGTTTACCCGCCCCGAGGCCGATGCCGAGGAGTATAAAAGATACTACAGCACGCTGCACATCGAAAGCGGCCGATGAAAACAGAGAATAAAAACAACACTACAATATCACACAACATTATGGCAAAAAGAGAATGGAAAAAGATTGAAGACTTCGACTTCAAGGAAATCTTGTTTGAAGAATACGACGGCATTGCCAAGATCACCATCAACCGGCCGCGCTACCGCAACGCCTTCACCCCACTCACCACGTGGGAGATGAGCCAGGCCTTTGCCTGGTGCCGCGAGGCCCAGCGCATAGGCGTGGTGCTGCTCACCGGCGCTGGCGACAAAGCCTTCTGCAGCGGGGGCGACATGCACGTGAAAGGCCGCGGGGGCTATGTGGGCAGCGATGGCGTGCCACGCCTCAATGTGCTCGACGTGCAGATGCAGATACGCCGTCTGCCCAAGCCCGTGATAGCCATGGTGAACGGCTACGCCATAGGTGGCGGCCACGTGCTGCACCTGGTGTGCGACCTCACCATCGCCAGCGAGAATGCCATCTTTGGGCAAACGGGGCCCAAGGTGGGCTCGTTCGACGCCGGCTTCGGGTCGAGCTACCTGGCCCGCATCGTGGGTCAGAAGAAAGCCCGCGAGATATGGTTCTTGTGCCGCCAGTACACAGCTCGCGAGGCCGAGCAGATGGGTATGGTCAACAAGGTGGTGCCCCTCGACCAGCTCGAGGACACCTGCGTGGAGTGGGCCCAGACCATGATGCAGCGTTCGCCCCTGGCCCTGCGCATGATCAAGGCCGGCCTCAACGCCGAGCTCGACGGTCAGGCAGGCATCCAGGAGCTGGCAGGCGATGCCACCATGCTCTACTACTTCCTCGACGAGGCCCAGGAAGGCGGCAAGGCCTTTTTGGAAAAACGCAAACCCGACTTTAAAAAATATCCCAAACTGCCTTGATGAGAATAACTATCGACCAACGAACGCTGCACTTCAAGCAGCCGGCCGGCACCTCGCGCGGCGTGTACACCACCCGCCGCTCGTGGCTGGTGACGATGAGCGACGGCGAGCACACGGGGCTGGGCGAGTGTGCACCGCTGCCCCGCTTGAGCTGCGACGACCTGCCCCACTACGGCCAGGTGCTGCGTGAGTGCTGCGACGAGGTGGCGCGCACGGGCGTCATCCCCACGCGTGACTTGAGCCGCTACCCCTCGATGCTTTTCGGCCTGGAGACAGCCATGCGCCACCTGCAAGGCGGCAACATCGACTGCGGACACGGCCGGCAGCTGCCCGTCATCTACGACACACCCTTCACCCGTGGCGAGGAAGGCATTCCCATCAACGGTCTCGTGTGGATGGGCACTCACGACGAGATGCTGGCCCGGCTCGAGGCGAAACTCAAGCAGGGCTACGGTTGCGTGAAACTCAAGATAGGCGCCATCGACTTTGAGCGCGAGCTCGACCTCATCGCCCACATCAGAGAGCGTTTCACACCCGAGCAAGTGGAGCTGCGCGTCGACGCCAACGGCGGTTTCACCCCGGCCTGTGCCCTCAAGCGCCTCGAGGCCCTGGCCCCGTACGGCATCCACTCGATCGAGCAGCCCGTCATGGCTGGCCAGTGGCAGGTGATGGCCCGGTTGTGCCAAGACTCGCCCGTGCCCATCGCACTCGACGAGGAACTCATAGGGGTGAACACGCGAGAGCGCAAAATCGAGCTGCTCGACACCATCAAGCCCCGCTACATCATCTTGAAACCCTCGCTGCACGGCGGCATTGCCGGCACACAGGAATGGGTGCAGCTGGCCACCGAACGCGGCACAGGCAGCTGGATAACCAGCGCCCTCGAGAGCAACGTGGGGCTCAACGCCATCGCCCAACTTGCCGCCCACATCTACGGGCCCCACATCGAAATGCCGCAAGGACTGGGCACCGGACTGCTCTATACCGACAACATCGCGATGCCACTTGAAATAAAAGGAGACTGCCTATGGACCTCGATACATTCATAGCCGAGTGGAACAACCCAAGCGACCGCGTGCTCGTGCACACCAGCGGCTCGACCGGCAAGCCCAAGCCCATGATGGTGGAAAAAAGGCGCATGGCCTGCAGCGCCCGCATCACGTGCCGCTTTCTGGGCCTGCAACGCGGCGACACAGCCCTGCTGTGCATGCCGCTCGACTACATTGCCGGCAAGATGGTGGTGGTGCGCAGCCTCGTGGCCGGGCTCAAGCTCATCGCCGTGCCCCCCAGCGGTCACCCGCTGGCCACAGTGAGCCAGCACATCAATTTTGCCGCCATGGTGCCCCTGCAAGTCGTCAACTCGCTGCAAGAGCCCCAGGAGCGGGCGCGGCTCGAGGCCATCGACCACCTCATCATAGGCGGCGGTGCCATCGACGACAGCCTGGCCCGCGAGCTCAAGCAGTTTCCACGGGCCGTGTGGAGCACCTACGGCATGACCGAGACCCTGTCGCACATCGCCCTGAGGCGGCTCAGCGGCCCGCAGGCCAGCCAGTGGTACACCCCCTTTGAGAGCGTGACCGTGGGGCTCGACAGCCGCGGTTGCCTCACCATCGATGCCCCGCAGGTGTGCCCTGCCCCGCTCACGACCAACGACCGCGCCATTGTCGAGAACGGCAGGTTCAAGATACTGGGTCGCATCGACAACGTGATCGACACCGGCGGCATCAAGGTGCAAATCGAGGAGGTGGAGCACCTGCTCAAGCCCCACTTGAAGGCCCCCTTCATCATTTCGAAGAAGAAAGACGCACGCCTGGGCGAGATGATAGTGCTGCTCACCCAGGACCCCGACACAGCCGCCGTCGAGGCCGCATGCCGGCTGGCCATAGCCAACCGCTACTGGCGCCCGCGGCGGGTGGTGCACATCGACAAGCTGCCCCTCACTGCCACCGGCAAGCCGGCACGCGCCCAGGCCGAGCGCTACTGCAACACGCTGTAGCACCCGTGCGCACACACTGATGGCATCGCAGTGCACTGGGCGGCACCCAGGGCAGGGATGGCGCCACTGCGGTAAACGGCAATTTATATACACAACCACAAAAAAAATACTGCACCAAAACGAAGATTTCTTGCCAAAAAAGTTGCAGATTATAAAAATTTACATTTCCTTTGTAAACAAATCATAATACTTGATAGAGATTAGGTATTTTATTTATGCAAATGAGATAACACAAGATATCCTATTTTATTAACTCTTTAAACAAAACATTATGAAGAAATCTTTACTTGCAATCGCTGCTCTTGCAATCGCTTTGACAGCAAGTGCCGCAACCACAATGGAGACCTCTACCCGCAGTTACACGCCCACCAATGCCAAGGTGAATGTGAACAGCCTGCGCAGCAATTCTCTTTTTGCTAAGAAAGCAAAGAAAGTGCGTGCCAAGGTTTCAAGTGCCAGCGACCTGGCAGGAACCTATATCGAGACCAACATCCCCATGGAGGGCTTCTATTCTGCAGGCACTACCACAGTGACCGCAACAGGCGACTCGATCACCTTCAAGAACTTTGCAGGCATCAGCGATAACTATTCATTCGACGTGAAAGCCAAGGTCGACGTTGCCAACGGCACCTTCACTATTCCTTCGGGCACCAAACTGTACAAGAGCGGCTCAAGCTACGGAGACTGCCCGATGTATTGCATAAGCGTCGACGACCAAGGCAAGGTGAGTAAAACAACCGACCCCATCCAAGGCGTTATCAATGATGATGGCAGCATGGTTATCACCAGCCCGTGGGCATGCTTCATCGTCACTGGCCAATATGCCGGCTACTACTTCGGCGATCTTATGTTCCAAAGCAACTTCTTCAACAAGCCCAATGCCCGCATGACCTATAACCAAACCGGCAAGGGCGCCCAGAACGTGATGCTCTATGTCGAGCAGACCGACTCTGCAGTGATGCTGTCGAACTTTGCCGACTTTGGTTGCGTAGTTGGCCTGGCAAAGAATGCCGACTCTACAGTGGTTATTCCCAAGCAGAATGTGCTGGACCAGGGTGAACAGTATGGCACTTTCTTCACGATTGGTTACGATGCAGCAGGCCAAGACACCATCGCCAATATCAACGGTACCGGCGCTGGTCATCCCGCACAAATCAACCTGACCAATACGTGGACGATCCTGTCGACCACTGGCTACTGGATCAACCAGTGCAGCGACACCAAGATCTTCTTTGCCGACGAGAACGGCAACGTGAGCACCGACACATTCTTCACCTATCCTCATGAGCTGACTGGTGTGAAGGACGTGACTGCCCAGAAGGTTGTGGCTGGCAAGCACTATGTGAACCTGCAAGGCCAAGTGAGCAACGAGCCATTTGAGGGCGTCAACATTGTGGTCACCCGCTACACCGACGGCAGCCAGAGCGCTACCAAGATGCTGAAATAAAACAGCAGGCCGACTTGCGGTAACGTTGTCGACCGACTGAAAGCAAGAATAAACTCTACGGGGCTGTGCCAACATTCAGGCACAGCCCCGTAATTTTTTTCTTTCACGCCATCTTCGGCAGCACGTTTCTGTCGCACAGGCGCCATCAGGCACCCGCCTCTACTCGGCGCCAGGCTCAATCGCGCCATTTGCAGGATTGTCGCTTGCCGGAGCAGCATGGCTGGGCTCGGGCTGGGATTGCGGCTCGGCGGGCGCAGCACTCACTTCCTCCTGCTCGGGGATCTCGACCTCGGGTTCCTCCTCCACAACTTCGGGTTGAGTGGTGATGTATTTCAAATAGGCTCGCACATCGATGCTCATGCCACGCGTGAAAGCCTGACCTGGCGTGAAATCTTGCAAATCGCTGGCAGCTCGCTCGCCAATTGCAGCCACAAGCCGTTGCCACCCCCTGCTGGAGGCAGCCTGCTCGGGCAGATTCTCGCTGAGCAAGGTGCTGAACTTAAACTGGTTGATTTCGTCCCACAAGTAGCCGTAGCCAGCGGCCTCAAAGTCGTCGCGGCTCCACGTGCCGGCATTCAAAGCATTGGCCAGCAACTCATCGGCCGAGGGCTGAACCACTGAGTTTTCGGGGGCGATCGACTGCTCCTCGACCATTGCGGCAGGCTCATGGCCGCCAAACCACCCGAAGTGGTGCCCCACGGCATAGAGGCCGCCACCCAGCACAGCCACGCCTAAGACACCCAGCACCACAGCCTTGGTCAGCTTGCCGCGCTTGCCGGCCTGGTCGGGCGCCTCAGGCTCATAGGGGCGGTATTGCGGTGCCGACGGTTGCTCGGGCTCGCAGGGCGGCTGCTGCCAGGACCGAGGCTCAGACTCGGCAGGCTCTTCGGCCGGAGTGGCGGGCTCGACAGCCCCAGCAGCGGGAGCGGGCTCATCGCCATAGTAGTCATAGTTGGGGTCGAAGGGCGGCGGGAGCGGCTCGTCGTCGTCGAGACTGGCAGTCGATGCCGGCGCAGCGGGCACAACGGTCGACAAGTCGACACAATCATCGGGCACAGTCACAGGCAGGGAGTTGTCGATGAGCAACACGAGCTTATACTTGCTGAAGTAAGGCTCATAGACACGGCCTGTGAGCAAGTCGCCCAGGGTGTCGCCGTCGGCCTGCCCGAAGTAGTGGCAGGCGTAGCGGTCGCCCTGCGACGAGTCAAAAGACTGCGCAGGCTCGCGCACAGGATACTCGGGAGCCAGGAGCTGCCCCAGCCGCGAGCCGTGAATTGCGCCGCTGTTCACCGCTTGCTTCAATGTGCCCATGAGCTGTGCCAGCTGTGGCCAGGCCACATCGACCGTGGCCGGAATGTAGAGGCACACCTCGGTCACATTGGCGTCGATGATCATCACCAGGCCCACATAGGTGCCGTGGCGCCCGTAGGAGAGCATGTAGATACCATCGCCATTGCCCACATTGCCAAGCACGTGCAGTGCACGCTCATAGTCGATAGCAGGCGCATTCCACACGCCGTCGGCGTTGTCGACATAGACGACACTGCCGTTTCTCGTTATTTTAAGACCAATCTTCTGCATAGGCGATATAAATTGATTTACAAATATATCGAAAAAAATCCCAATTACAAAAATTCGCGCCCTCCCCCCCAAAAAACTATCACGCCCGCACCGCCTCACAGCTTGCGTTCTTGACTGTGGGCTGGCGGTTGCTGGGCTGCGGCGTGGATGCTTTGCGACAAGCGCAGGTAGAGCTCTTCGAGCTGCGGGCCAGCCTCGCGGGCCATGAGCCGGGCTTGGGCGGCAATCACGTTCTGGTCGTAGCGCACGGCAGGCCCCGTCTGGGCCTGGCGCGGCGTGAGGGTGTGCACCTTGCGCGCCGTCTCGTCGATGAGGGGCAGCATGACATCGATGGGGATGTCGTGGGCGGCCAGCAGCTGCGAGGCGACATCGTAGCAGTGGTTGGCAAAGTTGCAAGCCCACACAGCTGCCAGGTGCAGATAGCGGCGGCGAGCCGAGGAGAGCTGAACGACGCGCTGCGTGACCGAGTGCGCCAGCGCCTCGACGGCGTCTTGGGCTGTGGAGTCGTTGTACTCGACCATTGTGGGAATGACCGAGAAGTCGACCTCGCGCTCCTTGGAAAACGTCATCATGGGATAAAGCACGCCATAGTGCGGCACGAGGCCCTTGAAGACGTCGAGGGGCATCGACCCGGCCGTGTGCAGCCACACGCCGCCCTGCCGTCCCGCACAAGCCTGGGCGGCCACGCTGGCGAGCGCCGAGTCCTTGATCGAGATGATGTAGACCTCGGCATCGCTGTCGAGCTTGGCCAGGTCGCAGCAGGCCCTGCAATGCAGCACAGCGGCCAGCGTGGCGGCCGATTCCATCGTACGGCTATAGACCTGGGCAACGTCGTGCCCAGCCCTGGCGAGCGCCTTGCCCAGATGGGTGGCAAGGTTACCCGCTCCTATCAACACAATCTTCATCGCTTGACTTCATTTTTAGCATTGTTCCTGTGGCAAAAAGCTGCACATGCAGGTAACGGGCAAGGGCTTAGTCCCCATGCCTGCTACAAAGTTACGAAATAATTATATAACTTTGCACCCGCAAAAACAATCAACACAATCATGGGGTATTTAACAACAGACAAGAAAAAAATTACCACTAAGACATTTTCGGAGATGAAGGCTGCCGGCGAGAAGATAGCGCAGCTCACCTCCTACGACTTTACTACCGCGGGCATCATCGACCGTGCCGGCATCGACTCGATACTGGTGGGCGACTCGGCCTCCAACGTCATGGCGGGCAACGAGACCACGCTGCCCATCACCATCGACGAGATGATCGTGTATGCCCGTGCTGTGGCACGCGCCTGCAAGCACTGCCTTGTGGTGTGCGACATGCCTTTCGGCTCCTACCAGGTGAGCCGCGAGGAGGCCGTGCGCAATGCCGTGCGCATCATGAAGGAGACAGGAGTCGACGCCGTGAAGCTCGAGGGCGGGGCCGAGATGGCCGGCACCATAGGCGCCATTGTGGCAGCCGGGGTACCCGTCGAGGGCCATTTGGGCCTCACGCCGCAAAGCATACACAAGTTTGGCGGCTACGGTCTGCGTGCCAAGGAAGAGGCCGAGGCCCGCAAGCTCCTGGCCGACGCCCACGCCCTCGACCAGGCTGGCTGCTTTGCCATCACGCTCGAGAAGGTGCCCGCCGCGCTTGCCAGCCAGGTCACGCGCGAGGTGAAAGCTGCCACGATAGGCATAGGAGCCGGTGCCGGCACCGACGGGCAGGTGCTCGTCTATGCCGACGCGCTGGGCATGACACAAGGGTTCAAGCCCAAGTTCCTGCGCCACTTTGCCCAGATGGCCCAGTGCATGACCCAGGGGGTGCAATCCTACATCGAGGCGGTGAAAACCGGCAGTTTCCCCAACGCCGACGAGAGCTATTGAGCCGGCCAAGCACCCACATGGCACAATGCGCGCGAGAGAGGTCTCCTGGCTGGGAGGCCCATCTCGCGCATTGTATAGTGGTTGTGGTTGCCGCCAGTATTAGAGCTTGTTGCCCGGCTTGGGGAAAACCACTGTGGGCTTGAAGGTCTTGGCCTCTTCAAAGTCCATGATGGCATAGGAGATGATGATGACCGTGTCGCCTATCTGCACCTTGCGTGCTGCAGCGCCGTTGAGGCAGATGCAGCCCGAGCCGCGGTCGCCCTTGATGATGTAGGTCTCAAAGCGCTCGCCGTTGTTGTTGTCGACAATTTGCACCTTCTCGCCGGCTATCATGTTGGCAGCGTCCATCAGGTCTTCGTCGATAGTGATGCTGCCTATGTATTGAAGGTTGGCATCGGTGACGGTGACGCAGTGCAACTTGCTCTTGAGTACTTGTATTTGCATTGTAACTGTGTATCTGTATATATATATGTTTTTATATTATTATTGTTGTTGCTCGCCCTCGGCAGGCTTGTACTTGATGTGGTCGATGAGCCTGATGGGCGTCTTGCCGCAATACACCGTGATGCAGCCCACTATATAGTCGCTGTCGTCCCAGCTGTCGACGTCGAGCAGCGTGTTGCCGTCGACAATCTCAAAATATTCCACCTCAAGGCCGTCGACAGCATTGATGTCGGCCACCACCTTGTCGTGGGTTTCTTTCACCGTGTGGCTCTTGGCGTAGTCAACGCTCTGCTTGAGTGCCTTGTAGATGTTGGGAGCGATGGCGCGCTCGTCGGGCGAGAGCAGGGCGTTGCGCGAACTCTTGGCCAGCCCGTCGGCATCGCGCACGATGGGGCACTCCACGATGGTGATGCGCTTGTCGTAGCCTATGTATTTCACGAGGCGCTTGATCACGGCAATCTGCTGCCAGTCTTTTTCGCCGAAATAGGCACGGTCGGGCTTCACGATGTAGAAGAGCAGGCTCACGACCTGGCACACGCCGTTGAAGTGGCCGGGGCGCTTGGCCCCTTCCATGACGGTAGTCTGCGGCGGGAAGTCGAAGTGGCGCGTGTCGGGCTTGGGATACATTTCTTTCACCGAGGGGGCAAAGACATATTGTGCTCCACAGGCTTCACACAGCTTGCAGTCGGCGTCGAGCGTGCGCGGGTAGCGCTCCAGGTCGCCCTTGTCGTTGAACTGAGTAGGATTGAGGAAAATCGATACCACTGTCGCCCCGTTTTCTTTCACACTGCGCTTGATGAGCGAGGCGTGGCCCTCGTGCAGCGCTCCCATAGTTGGCACCAAGCCAATCTTTTTACCCTCTTTGCGGGCCAGGAAAAGCTCGTTCTGAAGATCAACAATCGATTTGAATACTTTCATTGCTTGTTTGTTTTCGAGGTGCAAAGTAACAACATTTTTGGCCAACAGCCAAGCACAGCACAGTATTTTACACAATTGACATGGGCCAAGCCGGCCGATCCATCTTGTTGAAGAGCAAGAGAGACACACGCAGGGACTGTGCCACGGTGTGTGTGGCACAGCCCCTGCGTGGATGAGTGATGTGTGGCAGCCTGTGACGGGTGCGGTTATTTCTTTTGGGCTTTGGCCCAACTGTCTTTCAGGCCGATGGTGCGGTTAAACACCAGCTTCTCGGGCGTAGAGTCGGGGTCGACACAGAAGTAGCCTATGCGCTGGAACTGGAACTTGTCTTCCACCTTGGCATTGTCGGCGAGCCAGGGCTCTACCTTGGCATTGTCGATGACCTTGAGCGAGTCGGGATTGAGCAGCTCGCGGAAGTCGCGCTCGGTCTCGGCACTGGGGTTCTCGACGGCAAAGAGGCGGTCGTAGAGGCGCACCTCGGCATCATGACAGTGGCGAGCGCTCACCCAGTGCAGGGTGCCTTTCACCTTGCGGTTGGCACCAGGCATGCCACTCAGCGTGTCGGGGTCGTAGGTGCACTGTATCTCGGTCACGTTGCCCTGAGCGTCCTTGGTGCAGCCGGTGCACATGATAATGTAGCCGCCCTTGAGGCGCACTTCCTTGCCTGGAGTGAGACGGAAAAACTTCTTGGGAGGGTTCTCCATGAAGTCGTCGCGCTCGATATAGAGCTCGCGGCTGAAGGGCATCTTGTGGGTGCCAGCGTTTTCCTGCTCAGGATTGTTGTCCATGTCGAGGAGCTCGACCTTGTCGTCGGGATAGTTGGTAATCACCACTTTCACAGGGTTGAGCACGGCGCACACACGCGTGGCATTGCGGTTCAAGTCGTCGCGTATGGCATGCTCGAGCAGGCTGATGTCGTTGAGGGCCTCATACTTGGTGTAGCCGATGTCGTTGATAAAATTTTTGATCGACTGCGGGGTGTAGCCGCGACGGCGCAAGCCGCACAGTGTGGGCATGCGCGGGTCGTCCCAGCCGCTCACGGTGTGTTCCTCGACGAGCTGGCGCAGCTTGCGCTTGCTCATGACCGTGTAGGTGAGGTTGAGACGGTTGAACTCAATCTGCCGCGGGCAGTACTGGTCGACAGTGTCGCCGGCAAGCAGCCTCACGAAGTAGTCGTAGAGGGGGCGGTGGGGCACAAACTCGAGGGTGCAGATCGAGTGAGTCACGCCCTCGAAGTAGTCGCTCTGCCCATGTGCAAAGTCATACATGGGATACACCTTCCACTTGTCGCCGGTGCGCCAGTGCGGTTTCAAGATGATGCGGTACATGATGGGGTCGCGGAAGTGCATGTTGTCGCTGGCCATGTCGATCTTGGCACGCAGCACGCGGCTGCCCTCGGGAAACTCGCCTTTGTTCATGCGCAGGAAGAGGTCGAGGTTCTCCTCGGGAGTGCGGTCGCGGTAGGGACTGTTCTGTCCCGGAGTAGTGGGCGTGCCCTTTTGGGCGGCAATCTGCTCGGCGCTTTGGTCGTCGACATAGGCCAGGCCCCGCTTGATGAGGTCGATGGCAAAGTCGAAGAGCTTGGGGAAGTAGTCGCTTGCATAGTAGAGGCGGTCGCCCCAGTCGTAGCCCAGCCAGTGGATGTCGCGCATGATGGCTTGCTCATATTCGGTATCCTCTTTTACAGGATTGGTGTCGTCAAATCTTAGGTTGGTAGTGCCGCCAAACATCTCGGCCACACCGAAGTCCATGCATATGGCCTTGGCGTGCCCGATGTGCAGGTAACCGTTGGGCTCGGGCGGGAAGCGTGTGTTGAGTCGTCCGCCGTTTTTGCCTGCCTTCAAGTCGTCGGCCACAAGTTGCTGCACAAAGTTGAGTCCAGCTTTTTTCTCATCGTTCTGAGGGTTTTCTACATTATTCTCAGCCATAGTGTTGTGATTTGTTCTATATTGAAAGTGCAAATTTACTAAAAAAAGTGCACATTTGTTTTCAACAGGCGTCAAAAATGAAGAGCTGTGCCAAAAAATGTCAGTTGGCCTCCAGTGTATTGAGCACCAGCACCCACACCACGGCCATGACAAAGAATAGGAGGGCTATCATGTAGAGCTGGCGACGCATGGTGCGCCGTGCGGCCTTCTGGAAACTGCCGTTGAAGAAGGTGAAGGCAGCCATGAAGAGAAAGAAGTCGTCGACATAGCCCAGCCATCCCATGCTGTCGAAGTCGTAGGGCATGACGATGTAGCCTATGGCCGCGACAAGCAGCAGTGTCGAGATCACACGGCAGGCCTTGAGCAGGGGCGATGCCTTGGGGGGCATGTGCCCGCTGGCGTCGCCGTCGTTGAAACTAATGGGTTGCATCATGAGAGTTGTTGATTTGTGTCCAGCCTATCTGGAAAAATTGTTGTTGAAAATCCTGGTTGCGCAGTACGGCTCCGTTCCACATCACGATGTCGATGTCGATAGGCACCAGGCCGCGACAGCGCATGTCGTCGTTGCGGCCGCAGGCTGCCTCGTAGCGCTTGAGGGCAGCATTCAGCACGTCGCGATGCAGGGCGACGCTGCCGGCAACCACGGCATTCATATACTCGGGCTTTCCCGGGTGCAGTGCCGGCGTGGTGTAGAGCGTGGAGCAGCGCATGCCTTCCAGGCCATGCTCGCGCAGCCACACGAGGCCGGCCATGAGCATCTCGTGGCGGGCGGGCACATTGCTGCCCAGGCTCAATACCACTTGCGAGAGCGGCGTCATTGCTGCACTCCTTTCATCGACAGGGCAATGCGCTTGCGGTCGAGGTCGACGTCGATAACGCGCACACGCACGTGCTGGTTGATGTGCACCACACGAGAGGGGTCGCTCACGCGGCGGTCGGCAAGCTGGGAGATGTGCACCAGCCCGTTCTCGTGGATGCCAATGTCGACAAAGGCGCCAAACTTGGTGACGTTGGTCACGATGCCGTTGAGCTCCATGTCCTTTCGCAAGTCCTTGATGTCGTGCACGCTGTCGTCAAATTCCACCGTCTGCACCGTCGAGCGCGGGTCGCGGCCAGGCTTTTCCAGCTCCTTGACGATGTCGACCAGGGTGGGCATGCCCACCTCGGGGCTCAAGTAGCGCTTGATGTCGACCTTCTTGCGCTGCTCCTCGTCGCCTATGAGTGCAGCCACGGTGCAGCCACAATCGGCGGCCATGCGCTCGACCAGCTTGTAGCGTTCGGGGTGCACTGCCGAGTTGTCGAGCGGATTGCTGCTCTCGGGCACGCGCAGGAAGCCGGCGGCCTGCGTGAAGGTTTTCACGCCCATCTTGGGCACCTTCATGAGGTCGCGGCGTGAGTGGAAGTCGCCGTTTTCCTTGCGGTAGTCGACAATGTTCTGGGCCAATGCCGGCCCCAGACCGGCGACATAGGTGAGCAGCTCCTTGCTGGCAGTGTTGATGTTCACGCCCACGCTGTTGACACAGCTCTCGACAGTGAAGTGCAGTGCCTCTTTGAGCTTGTTCTGGTCAACATCGTGCTGGTACTGCCCCACCCCTATCGACTTGGGGTCGATTTTCACCAGCTCGGCAAGCGGGTCGAGCAGGCGCCGTCCTATCGAGACTGCGCCGCGCACGGTCACGTCCTCGTGAGGAAACTCCTGGCGGGCAATGGGCGAGGCCGAGTAGATTGAGGCGCCATTCTCGCTCACCACATACACGTTCACCTCCCGGCCATAGTCGATGCGCTTCAAGAAGCGCTCGGTCTCGCGGCTGGCGGTGCCGTTGCCCAGGGCGATGGCATCGATGTCGTATTTCTTCACCAGCTCCTGCATGGTGGCCCGTGCACCGTCGATGTCGTAGTGTGGGGCTGTGGGATAAATCACCGTGTGGTGCTTGAGGTTGCCGTTCTGGTCGAGGCACACCACCTTGCACCCCGTACGGAAGCCCGGGTCGACGGCCAGCACGCGCTTGTGCCCCAGCGGCGGGGCAAAGAGCAGCTCACGGGCGTTGCGCGCAAACATCTCGATGGCCTCGTCGTCGGCAACGGCTTTGGACTGAGCGGCAAACTCGGTCTCGATCGAGGGCTTGATCAAGCGTTTGTAGCTGTCGGTGGCAGCCTCCTCGACCAGGCTTGCGGCCTGCCCGTGGCCACGCACCACGATGCGGCACACATTGTCGATGGCCCGGTCGTCGTTGATGTTGATGGTCACCTTGAGGAAGCCCTCCTTCTCGCCGCGGCGCATGGCCAGCAACTGGTGCGACGACACGCGCCGCAAGGGCTGGCTGTAGTCGTAGTAGTTCTCATAGTTGCGGCCTTCAATCTCCTTGCCTTTCACATAGTGAGAAGTGAGCACGGCCTCGTGGCGGAAGGCGCGGCGCACGCTGTTGCGCACGGCCTGGTTCTCGCTCACCCACTCGGCAATGATGTCTTGCGCCCCGGCAACAGCTGCCTCAACGTCGGGCACCTGGTCGGTGACATAGGCGCGCGCACGCGCCTCGATGTTGTCGCCGTGCTGCGCCATGATGATTTTGGCCAAGGGCTCGAGGCCACGCTCGCGGGCCACCTGGGCACGGGTGCGGCGCTTGGGCTTGAAAGGCAGGTAGATGTCTTCGAGGGTATTGGCGTCCCAGCAATTGGAGATTTTGAGCGAGAGCTCGTCGGTGAGCTTGTCTTGAGCTTCGATCGACTTGAGGATGGTCGACTTGCGCTTCTGCAAGTCGTTGTAATAGTTGAGGCGGGCATCGATCGACTGGATGGCCACATCATCGAGCCCGCCTGTGGCCTCCTTGCGGTAACGGCTGATGAAAGGGATTGAATTGTCGTCGCGCAACAGGCCCACCGTGCCTGCCACTTGTGAAAGCGGTATGTTTAACTCCTGCGATATGAGTGTTGTAATTTTATCGACCATGGTCACAATATTAGTGAATATATATAATTTTGTTTGTTTTTCATCGAGCCGGCCAGTGCTGCCGGCTAAGGCTTGCGCCTGAGGGTGATGAGCGTGATCTCGGGCACTGCGCTGCCCAGCCGGGCCGGAATGCCTACCTGCCCCAGGCCTGTGTTGACGTAGATGTGGCGCTGGCCGCCGCCATCGGTGTAAAGGCCTCCCCACTGCGGGTACTGGAACATTGCCGGCGAGAAGCGGTGGCCCATGATGTCGAAAATCATCTGCATGGCATGGGTGTGCCCGCACAAGATGAGGTCGACGCGCGTGGCGCGGTTGAAGGCGTCGTTCCACAACTCGGGGCTGTGGTGCAGCACAATCTTAAACACGCTGTCGCGATGAGCCGGATACACCTTGCCCAGGTTGCCGTCGGGGGGGATGGGCAAGCCGCCGTAGCCGTCGAGGCCTATCAAAGCTATCTTGCTGCCACCTCGCGACAGGTAGCGATAGCGGTTGTTGAGCATCGTCCAGCCCAGGCTTTCCTCCATGCGCGTCAGGGCGATGCCTCCCTGGTAGTCGGTGATGTGCTTGGTGGGCCAGTCGTAGTAGCCGCCCACATCGTGGTTGCCGCGCACGGCCCACACACCGTCGCGCGCGTGCAGGCGGCTCAAGATGTGCTTGAAGGGGAGCACCTCGCTATTGAGCCGGTTCTCAATGTCGCCAGTGAAGCACAGCAAGTCGGGGTGCAGGCTGTTGATTTGGTCCACACAACGCGACACAAAGCGGGTGTCGCCGTTGTAGGTGCCCAGGTGCAGGTCGCTGAACTGCACCACGCGATAGCCGTCGAAGGCTGCTGGCAGGCGGTCGCTCTCGATGGTGACCCGTGTCACCTGCATGCGATAGGGGGTGACCCATGCGCCCACCCCACACTCGACCACGGCGGCAACTCCCGCCGCAGCGGCCACAACGCGCAGTGCCGTCTTGAGCCACCGCGGCTGCCGTCCTATCCACGACAGGGAGTAGATGCCCAGCGTGAGCAACTTGCACACCGACATGGCGAAGAAAATGTAGAGCATCCACATCTGCGCCACAAGCACTGCATTGGTGCAACGGTGGCTGGGCAGGCTCACTGCCACAGCCAGCAAGGCGTAGAGACACAGTGCAGCTCCCGCGTGCACACGGGCCCATGTGCAGCCCGCACGCTTGAGTCGCTTGAATATCACCCAGTCGGCCAGCCCGACGATGACAATGGCAATCAATCCCGGTATCCAGTACAGTGTCATGTGGCAAATTGTGCCGCGCGTCGCTACTTGAGCGCCTCGAGCTGATTGGTGAGCGGGTTGGAATACATCTGCAGCATGCGGTTGAGCATGTAGCTGCGGTCTTGCTCGTTGATGGGAATGTCGGTCACCTTGTCTACCTGGCCATTGAGGTACTGCTTGAAGGCTTCAAGCTCCTCGGGCGTGTACTCGCTGGCAAACTCGTGCTCGTCGAAGAGCATGTCGTGGGCCATGTAGTTGGTCTTGAATATCTTGTAGTGGGTGTGGATGGCATGATCGATAATGGCACACACGCGACGCACTGCCAGCAACTTGTCGAGGTCGGCCGGAATGAGGTCGAGCTCGTCGTTGATGCAGGGCGTGACGGCATAGTGCACATGGCCCTTGAAGCCCATGATGCCCACCTTCATGCTCGCCAGGTCGTCGGCCTGCGACTTCTTGTAGTTGGGGTCCTTGCTCTTGAGCAGAAACTCGCGTGCCTTGAGGTAGTCGTTGGGGTCATACTCATAGCTGATGGCGCAAGGCACAATATTGAGCTCCTTGAGACTGTCGACAAAGCTCTTGTCGCGGTTGCCATAGGTGAGCATCTTGAGCAGGCTCTCCTGGGTGCGGTCGTTGCTGTCCTTGCAGCGTCCTTCACGCTGCGCAATCCATATCGAGGCCTTCTTCTGGTTGATGGCAAAGTGGATGTAGCTCGAGAGCTGAATGGCGGCGGCCAGCGTCTGCACACGGCCCAGGTTGCGCTTGACGACAAAACTCTTGTTGAGGCGCACCAGCTTGGTGATCCAGTCGTAGATGAGCAGGTTGTTGCCTATGGCTATCTCGCAGGTGTCGCGCCCGTGCTCAACGAGCAGGTAGCTCAGTTGGGCCGAGTCGAGCACAATGTCGCGGTGATTGGTGATAAACAGGTTGGGCGTGTCTTTGGGCAGCTCGTCGATGCCGGTGCACGACAGGCCTTGGGTGGTTTTGCCCAGCACCCCCTTCATGAAGGGGCGCATGATCTTCTGCTGGAATTCCAGCTTGGAGTTGAGTCCCAGCAAGATGCGCACCAGCTGCGAGTACTTGTATTCTGGCATTACCATACGCACGATTTGCTTGAACATGGGTTCTTCGACAAGAATCGACATCTCGTTGTGGAAATCCTTGTCGGCAATAGGACAAATGTCGGCAAACTCAGCCGGCATGGCGATGTTTTCGTTTTCCATAATGTTATGCTAATGTGTTACAGTGTTTCAAAGATAGCAATAAAAAAGGAAATCGGCTTAATGTTTAACTTAAATTGAGAATTGTTGCAATGCTGTCACATGGGCAGCGCAATGCAATGAATTTTTTTCAAATAATCTTCGGGCGCACTATTGGAGATTAAATAAAAATGACTACTTTTACGGCCACAACCGTTTTGAGCATGAGGAAAGCGAGCGGCGCGATATCCCAGCGCTCCCGATACTGCAATACATAATTTTTTTACAATTAAACTATTAAACCTAACCTTATGACAAAAAAAACAACGATGTGGGCCATGCTGTGCATGCTCATCACCGCCCCGGCCTGGGGACAACAAGTGCCATTCAAGCCTGGTGCACCAAGCAATGGCACAAAGTCAATTTCACCTGTTCATGCAAACGCTGCCGGCACTCAGGGCGCCGCGCCGCTGAAAGCCGTCGAAGCCCAAAAGCTCTTTGAGGAGCACTTCGACAAGTTCACGGCCGGAAGCCCCGAAGCCCCCGACAGCGAGAACCTCTCGGGCGGCTCGGCCGGCGGCTACCGCATCAAGCAGGGCATGATGAACGTGGAGGGCTGGACCGGCTACCACGTGTACCAAGCCGGCGGCGCCTGCGCGCTGCGGGCCTATGAGAGCTACGGCAGCACCTACTACGGCCACCTGAGCACTCCCGAGGCAGCCCTCTATGGCGAAGCCACCATCACATTGCGTGCCCGCCGCATGCCGGGCGCCACGGCCGGACGTGTCATCATCTCGCTGTGCGACAACACCTCGGGTGTGGAAGACTACAAGAGCTTCGACTTGACTGCAGAATGGACCGAAATCACCTACACAAGCGACAAGGGCACCTTCAACGACCAAAACATCTTCCAGATCGAGGCCAGCGACGGCGAGATACTGCTCGACGACATCGTGGTCACCCGCAAGCGCACCAAGATCGCGGCACCCGTGGCCAACCCGGCCGAGAACCTGAGCCTGAATGCCTTCAAGGCCTCGTGGCAGCCAGTAGACGGGGCATCGCAATACCTGCTCAACGTGTACTACAAGGCCATGCCACAAGATATCGTGCCCGAGGGCACGATGACTGAGGACTTCGACGGCATCAACCTCAAGGCCGACGGCAACATCGACACAGCCAACCCCAACTATCCTGAGGGCTGGATCATCGACGTGTCGAAAGCCGGCAGCCGCGACGTGCTCACTGCCAACGGCGACCACGCCTCGGGCAAGCTGGCCATCAACTTTGACGCCGAGGGCGACTACATCATCAGCCCCGCAACGCCGGCACCCATCAAGCGCATCTCCTTCTGGGTGAAACCCAGCACGATGGAGGAAGACCCCAACTACAACTACTCGCTGCTGGGCGTGCACATCCTGCGCGAAAACGGCGAGTGGGAGCACATTGCCAACCTGCCCAACTACTGGATGCAAGCCGGCGGCGGCATCTACACCTTCGACAGCGAGGTGCTGGGCGACTACGTGAGGCAAGTGAAACTCGACATGGTGAGCCTGAGCAACTGCACCTTTGCCATCGACGACGTCACGCTCACCTATGAGTCGCAGCCTGTGCCCTACCCCTTCATTTCCGACCTCAAGGTGACCGACACGGCCAAGGTTGTTGAAAACATCGACCCTGAGAAGGAATACTACTACTATGTGACCGCCCAAGACGGCGACCTCGTGTCGAAGCCCTCGGCCACCATCTGGGTCGACGGCATCACCGGCATCGCTCCCGTCGTGCTGCCCGCAACCGCCGTCACGGCCACCGGCTTCACGGCCAACTGGGAGCCTCTGCCCCACGCCGAGAGCTACATTGTGAACCTCTATGAGGACATCACCACCCAGCAGCCCGACCAGAAGGTGACACTCCTGCACGAGGACTTCGACAAGATTGAAGACGGCACCGTCGACAACCCTGCCGCGCCGCAATACTACACGCCCAAGATGTCGCTGGCCAAGGAAGGCATGGCCAACACCGACTGGACCGTGCTCAACCCCATCTGGGCCAAGGGCATGATTGGCGGCAAGGAAGTGAACGAGTGGTCGGGGGCCTACGGACTTGTCGTGTCGCCACTGCTCCCCATCAAGGGCGGAAAGAATCTTGAGGTCGAGGTTACAGCCGTGAGCACCGTCGAGAGCGACACGCTCTATGTCGTGGTCATGGAGTCGCCCACAGCCACACAGGCCGTGATGGGCCTCACCATCCCCTTCAACAAGCAGAAGGGCAGCGTCACGGGCACCGTGGTCTTCGAGGGCAGGTATCTCGACATGCTGGAAGACGGCCGTCTCTATCACCTGGGCTTCGGCAGCCAGAAGGGTAAAAACATGTTTGTCGACCAGGTCACCGTGAGGCAGGTGCGCGCCCAAGCCGGCGAGCAGGTGCGTGTGCCCGCACAGCTGGTGTATCCCAGCGACAATGCCGTGGCCTTTGACGCGCTCAACGCCTCGAGCCGCTATGCCTACGACGTGCGTGCCTATCGCAAAAAAGACTTTGTAGAATACACCTCGGCCTACTCCCAGGTCATGCCGGTGAGCCTCGTCACCGCAGTCGACGAGCCCGGCACCCTGCCGACTGCAATAGCCGGCAGCAAGGGAGCCCTCGACCTCACCCTCGGCCACACTACCCGCGTTGCCGTCTACGACATCACGGGTCGCAAGGTGTGCGACCGCCAGTTCGGTCCAGGCCGTCACAACGTGACACTCGCGCCGGCCATCTACATTGTGAAGGCTGGAAGCCAGACCGCCAAGGTGATGGTGCGCTGACGCCCCCAGCAACGGGCAAAACAGAGCCCGCAGCCCCTTCCTGCACCCCACTTTTACAAGGCAGGTGCCTGCGTGATTGCAGGCACCTGCCTTGAAATCATTGCTCCCACAGTGAAGGCCGTGCCAGCACTGCACAGCAGCCACACGCTGGCCTCGAAATACGATTTCAGCGGCAGACAGATTGAGAATATCGCCCGTCACTATGCCATCAGTTCGATTCTTCATGGCAATAGCGAGGATGTGCTGCCAATGCTTATCCGCCATTGCGACAATGAACGACTCGAGGAAACGCGCTCGTCGAAGATTGGCTTTTAGGTTTTTGTCCGTAAAATTACAAATCTAACACATATAGGATTTTGCAAGATATTGGCGAAATATGTATGATTTCTGCCCGCAAGGGCACTACAAAACAAAATTAACAATATTATGGAAGAGAAACTGACTATAGAACAAATGCAACAGAGAAGTGCCGATGCTAGGAAAGTGGCCAAAGAATTGGAGCGTTGGTTGAGAAACACACAGGATCTGGAAAAACGGAAAAATCTCGCACGGTTAATAAACATTTGTTATACCCAAGTTAAGAAATGGAGAGAAGAGGCCAAACGCTGTCGAAAGATGGCAGAATGCATCGAGCGCGAATTCAACAGTATTAAAGCAAATCTGGATGATTAGTAAGGAATATACAGTATTTTGTTTGGAACTATCATCATAATCCACTATATTTACACAATTTAGAAACTACGACTGTATGAAAAGACTATCAAAATCACGTTACACGGCTTTCTGCCAGTGCCCGAAGAACCTGTGGCTGAAGGTGTATAAGTCTGAGGAGGCCACTGTAGACGAGACCCTGCAGCCCGACGACCCAGAACTGGACTATACCAATCTGGACGGTTCCGTGCACAACGGAGGTGAGGCAATGACAATCTATCCCCAGATTGCCACGATGTCGCCCGCCGATGCTGACTATGCTCGACAATCGTTGCTCAAATACTGCTGTCTTGATACGCTTGCTATGGTGAAAGTGTGGGAGAAACTGAAAGAAATGGCGGAATAATTTGAATTTTCAGGGATACATACTATATTATAAACATAAATATCAACATAATTTTATGGAAAAGATAACAAATTTCTTAGCAAAGGTAGGTGCAAAGAGGGAACAGGAGATGACTCAGAAACAAATTGGAGCAAGTATGATTGAAAACTTGCTGTCGGCATTTAATAACAATCCACGTAATTCAAAAGTAGTTGAATACATCTTTCGCCAAAATCTGTTTGACATGATTGGCAAAAGTCGACATGAGATGGTACATAGTAAGATGATAGCCGAATTACTTGCAGGCAGATATTTCGATTTATCTAAGAAAGCAACGCTTATGCACTTTCTGGATATCGTTGTCATGCGGGCCAAAGAGCAGGGGGTGACTATTTCACAGGATTTTTGCAATTTAGTCCTTACAAGATCCCTACAAGTTGACTCTCTTACTGATAAGCAAACAGAATATCCCTTATGCGATTATGCGAAGAACGACAGTATAGACAAGAAAGAACGATTGGATGTTTATCTTCGATATAACCTCGCAAATACTATAAAGAGTAGCAAAAATAAAGTTATTGAAATCTTTATTGAAAACAAAGTGCTTTCTATGGAACACGATCAGCAGACCCAGAAATACTATGATGCTTGTAGTGACGGAAGGAAGGCACTTCAGCTCTTCATATATCTTTCACCTATAAACCCGAGGAGTCTTTCAAATTATGCAGAAGTTCCTGAGGACATGAAACCAACTTGTTCAGATTGTTCTGGGAACCCCATATATGTACATATTTGCTATCAGGATATTCTTGATAAGGTTATCATGCCACTGATAGAAGAAAAGCAGATGAACAATCGTGATGCCGTGATATTAGAAGAGTATGCCAGCTGTCTTGAATTGCCTGCTCTGCCTGATAATGATGAAAAAATCGGGGCAAAAGAACTATCAATCATGGCAGTCAGTGATTATGAGAAACAATTATTGTTGGAGTTCATGAGTAATGAGGACAATGCAAGACTTCTTGAAACTGCAGTAAACCATCATCTTCAAAGGGAACTGTATTCTTTTGGTGGGGATAATTGTTTATCATTTGAAGCGTCTCTCCAAGCCGCCTTGAGAAAGTACACGAATGAGAATGGAGAATTGAAATCGCAAAAAGACTTCAGAGACATTTTTGGTGCTCAGAATGGTGGAGCACGTTTTCTGATATATGTGGTAAAAGAGACCAACGAAAAACTATATTATATCCCTACACACCTTTTCGAATACAACGGTAAGGCTTATAAAACCATTACAGATGCGCTGAAAGTAGCTGTAAAAGATTACATTTCTCGTGAAAGGAAAACAATAAGTGATGTTATAAAAGACTTTGAGTGCATCTATTCGAGACAGAAGTTTCATCCACATGTGTTTAAGGACAATGCTGACCTCGGTCGTGATACAATTAAAGCTATTCATTATTCTCAGACTTCTTTCACCGGACTCTACATTAGGGATGATATTAGCCAAGACAAGCTCACAAAGATAAATGAAATCTTAGGCAACGGATTTGGTATCAAACCTATTTCTGCTCAGTGCTATCATGAGTTGCTTCTTTGCGGAGATGATACACTTTGGGATTGTTACGATAAATCCCTGTTTAACGCTCTAAAAGGGACTTCCTACTATTATAGAAAGGGAGCAGAACGCCAGATTGAAGCCATTAATAGAGTCTTGCCTATGCCTATCCAAAATAGTAGCCTGACAAACGCTGACTGTGACCTATTAGAGAGGTTTTATGCAAACAACAGGAAACTGATAATCTCTATTTATCGAATTCTGATAGAAAACGAACCAGATTTGGTTGTTTATAACCAGAGAAAAGAGGATTATAAGAAACTCCTCAAGAATTAATCAAGCTCCGCTACTGCGAACTCGACACCTGGGCAATGGTGAAAGTTTGGCAGAAACTGAAAAAAGTTGCCTGAAAATTTGAATTTTTTCCTCAACATTACAATATTATTTACGTAACATATAAAGTTGAAATAGAAAACTGCAAAAAGCGAATCTATCAGTTAATCGATAAAATAGACAAGACAAACCAAGAATTAGAAATATGAATAATTACGCAAAACCAATTGTATATTTCGACATGGACAATGTCCTTGTTGATTTCCAGTCGGGAGTTGACAAGATTCCTGCTGAAGTGAAGGCACAATACGAATGCGATGCAAAGGGGAAACCTCATTATGATGACATCCCGGGGATTTTCTCTAAGATGGAACCATTTAAGGGGGCTATTGAAGCTGTGAAGAAAATCTCGGCAGAGTATGAAGTCTTCATTCTCACGACAGCTCCCTGGAACAACCCGTCGGCTTGGTCGGACAAACTGGAATGGGTGAAGAAACATTTCCCAAAGGAATTCCACAAAAGAGTAATCATCTCTCACCACAAAGATCTGTTGAAGGGTGACTTCCTGATTGACGATCGAGGTGACAAAGGTCAGTCCGATTTTGAGGGAGAGTGGATTGAATTTGGCAGCAAGGAATTCCCCGACTGGCCTACTGTGACCGATTATCTTTTGAACGACTTGAAAAAACTGAAGGAGGCACATGATCACAGTTTTAAGAATAAATCGGAACTGATGAAGAGTAGGGTCTGCGGATGTTTCTACTGCCTGGCAACATTCAATCCCAAGGAAATCGTGAACTTCATTGATGACGGAAAGACAGCACTTTGCCCCAAGTGCGGTGTAGATTCTGTGATCGGTGATGCTTCAGGATACCCTGTAACGAATGAGTTTTTGAATAAGATGTGCAGATATTGGTTCTGAAGGAAGCTTCAAATGATAAAGAAAAAGGATATTATTCCGCCTACGGTATATGACATATACATTCGTGGCGAAGAAGGAAATCTCAACTGCGTCAAGAAAGTCGTAAACGAACTGGCCAGATATTGTGGTGTTACTGACTCATGTCCTGACAAGTTATATATTCCGCTGAAATTCATGATGAAGTTATTAGTCGGTTCAGATAATCATTCCGGTTATGTAGTTTCCATGAATACCGATGATCCCGAATGTGTTGTCCTGCATACTGAAACGGAAGAACCGCAGTCTATCTGCAATGCTTTCAAGGATTGTTTCATCGACATAGTGATTGATTTCAAAAAGGCCGGTTAAAGAAAAACGGATCCAGGAAACAAGAATTAATGGTGTAACTTATAATCTAAATGAACAATCAGACTTGTACTTCCTTTACCCAAAAAAGTAATATTACTGACGGAGTTGACAGATGCTAAAGGGAACAAACTGTGGGCTGTAGGTGACACAGTTTACTACATAGCTGATCGTACGACCTATGCCGTAAGAAAGAGCGTTGTGAAGGAAATCAGCCAGCGTGGGGAACTGTTCATATATGAAATAAAACTAAAACTGGAAAAAGCAAAATCCAGAGACCTGAATTTCAAGCATAAATTGGCAATCTGCGGAAAGGTTTATGCTAACATTGCCTCGTTCGCATTGCTAACACCACCGGCAAATGACAAAAATGGTATCGACGATTTCACTCGGAAATTAACAGACAGCACAGTTAAGGCTGTTCCTGTTAAGGACATGAATAGTCAGGGAAAACTCGCTTGCTGCTTATTTAATGAAAAGTTTGAGTCAGTTGCAAAGTTGGCTGGCCGGTTAGGACTGCCTGACTTGTTTTTCTGTCATACCTCTGAAGAGGACCTTGTATGTGAGTTCTGGAGAAAGGAGCAAACTGACAGACCATGTGACCGGGCACTAAATCCCTATTTGTTAATCTCGAAATCAATCACGTGGGAGCACGACTGCAATGTTTCTAGTGTCTGCACGGCCATTGATGATAGTTTCAGATGCGTCGTTGACATTTCTACATTTGACCGTGTAAACGAAGAACTGGAGGCAGGTATTCAGCGAGTCATCAAGAAATTCAACCGTTTAAATCCTGAGGATGTTCTTCCTTTTGCGTTTAATCATGTCGGACAGTATCCCACGACCTGTAAGAAACTCCCGATTGGTAGATAATACTCCAGCTACAGAAAGCATTCCTCTTGCGGACCATCGACAGCACAGGTGAATAACTGACATCCCAAACAGCCCTTTTGCCTTTTTGTCGTGTGGTGCATTTGTGGTGCATTTGAGATAAAAGAAAATAGGCAAGTGGTTAATAATTAACTACTTACCCATCTTCCTAAGTGATCCCGTTGGGATTCGAACCCAAGACCCACAGCTTAGAAGGCTGTTGCTCTATCCAGCTGAGCTACGGGACCCCGATAGCTCTCTCCCACGCCGCACTGTGCACTAGGGGGCGTGCACCTGTCAAGCAAGAAGGGAGTTTGGCGACTGCAAAGGTAATACAATTTTGCCTTTTGTCAAAATAAAAAAAAAAACCGCGCCCCGCAGGGCGCGGGGTGCTTGCTACATGTATTTCTCGAGCAACTGCACCATGGTGGCAGCATCGTGCACGCCGGACTCGCGCCACAGCATCTCGCCCTGCTTGAAAATCATGAGGGTGGGCACCGACTGGATGCGGTATTGCATGGCCAGGTCCTCGGCCTGGTCGACGTCGATTTTCACCACCTTGGCACGGTCGCCTACTTGCTTGCTTATGTCCTCGAGTATGGGGTGCATCATCTTGCACGGCCCGCACCAGGTGGCAAAGAAGTCGACCAGCACTGGCTTGTCGCTCGCGATTAACTCTTGAAAATTGTTCATAATGTTGTTCCTTTCTTTCTTGTTGATAAAAACGGGAGCTTCCTGTGTGGCAAGCTCTTGAAAAATAATGATAACTGTCTACCAAAGCAGCACATATCGTGCCAACGGCAGGCCGTGTCATGAAAAGGTGACAACTACCGCGAGAAGTGCGACTTGGGCAGGGGGCGCATGTTGTAGCACGAGGCCATGGTCTCGCCATAGGCGCCGGCGCTGCGCAGGGCCACGAGGTCGCCGCGGCGGGTCACGGGCAGCTTTTCGTCGGTGCCGAAGACGTCGCTCGACTCGCATATGGGGCCCACCACGTCGTAGACGTCGCTGGCCGTGTCGACCGCCGCGCTGATGTTTTGTATCACATGGTGGGCCTGGTACAGGGCCGGGCGAATGAGGTCGGTCATGCCGGCATCGAGTATCACAAACTTCTTGTTGCGGTTCTCTTTCACATAGATCACTCGGGCTATGAGCGTGCCGCACTGTGCCACGATGCTTCGGCCCAGCTCGAAGTGCAGCCGCTGGTTGCGGCGCAGCCTGAGGTGGCGCTTGAAGGTGTCGAAGAAGTGCTGGAAATCGGGCACCGGATTGATGTCGGGGGTGTCGTAGTCGATACCAAGGCCGCCGCCCACGTTGATGAGCTCGAAGTGGATGTCGTGGCGGTCGAAATAGTCGAGCAGCCCGTTGACCGACTCGCACAGCATGACAAAGGGCTTCATCTGGGTGATTTGCGAGCCCACGTGGAAGTGCAGGCCGCGCAGGTGCAAGTGGGGCAGCTTGAGCGCACGGTCGACAGCGGTGGCCAGCATCTCGATGTTGATGCCAAACTTGTCCTCGGCAGTGCCGGTGGTGATGTAGCGGTGGGTGTGGGCGTCGATGTCGGGGTTGACGCGTATGGCCACATGGGCCGTCTTGCCTCGCCTGCCGGCCAGCTCGTTGATGACCTCGAGCTCGGGCACCGACTCAACATTGAAGCAGAAGATGTCGTGATCGAGCCCCAGGTTGATCTCCCAGTCGGTCTTGCCCACGCCCGAATACACCATCTTGCCAGGGTCGAAGCCAGCTGCAAGCGAGGCCTTGATTTCGCCGCCGCTCACCAGGTCGACGCCCAGGCCATTTTTCACGATTTCTTTCAGAATCACGGGGTTGCCGTTGGCCTTGATGGCATAGTGCACATCGTAGGGGTAGCCCTTGACCTGGCGGTTGATTTCGTTGAGTGTCTTGCTGAGCAGGCCCATGTCGTAGTAGTAGAACGGCGTGGGCCACTGCTTGAATTCTTCTAATGGAAAACGATACATGATGTTGCGTGTGAATGTGTGTGTATGTAAAAATGAAAAGAATTGCACTGTGAGCGGGCAAAGATGCCCGTGGCCTCAGTCGCGGTGCTTGTCGTAGTCGTCTTTTTTCTTGCCGTGGCGGCTCTCGAGGTCGGCCACCACGTCCTCGATGCGCAGCCCCTTGGCCGAGAGGAGCACGATGAGGTGATAGAGCAGGTCGCTGGCCTCGTATACGAGTCGGCCGTTGGTGCCGTTCACAGCCTCGAGGGCAGTCTCCACAGCCTCCTCGCCCACCTTCTGGGCCATGCGGTTGATGCCGGCGTTGAAGAGCGAGGTGGTGTAGCTGCCCTGGGGCATCTCGGCCCGGCGCTTGTCGATGAAGTCTTGCAGGTAGCCCAGAAACTCGAGGCCCATCTCGTTGCGGTCGCCAAAGCAGGTGGCCATGCCCAGGTGGCACACGGCGCCGTTGGGTATGGCCTGCACGAGCACGGTATCGCTGTCGCAGTCCACGTCGACCGACACGAGCTCCAGGTAGTGGCCGCTTTCCTCGCCCTTGGTCCACAGCTTGTTGCGGGTACGGCTCCAGAAGGTCACCTTCTTGGTCTTCAACGTTTTTTCAAGTGCCTCGTGGTTCATAAAGCCAAGCATGAGCACATTTTTGGTGCGCGAGTCTTGCACGATGGCAGGAATCAAGCCACCCATTTTGTCAAAGTCGATATTGCTGTTCATCTCTCTAACGTTTATATTTTTTTTGTGTGTGTAGTTGTGTCGTTATAAGTATCCTGGGCCGCCGGCTCACAGTCTCACGTCGATGTGGTGCTGGCTCAGGTAGCGCTTGAGGTCGCCTATGGATATCTCGCCAAAGTGAAACACGCTGGCTGCCAGGGCGGCGTCGGCACAGCCCTCGCCCAAAGCCTCGGCAAAGTGCTGCATCGTGCCGCCGCCACCGCTGGCGATGACGGGTATCGAAAGCGCCTCGTGCAGCTGCCGCAGGGCCTTGCAGGCAAAGCCTTGCTTCATGCCGTCGTGGTCCATGCTGGTAAACAGTATCTCGCCGGCACCGCGCTCCTGGGCCTCGTGAGCCCACTCGAGCAGGTGGCGCCTTGTGGGCTCGTGTCCGCCTCGTGCATAGCAGATCCACTCGCCGTCGGTGTCCTGGCGGGCATCGATGGCCACCACACACACCTGGCTGCCGAAGGCGGCCGCGATGTCGCCGATGAGCTGCGGGTGCTCGAGTGCGGCCGAGTTGACCGATATCTTGTCGGCCCCGGCACCGAGCAGGCGCTCGACGTGGGCCACTGTGGCAATGCCGCCGCCCACGGTGAAAGGGATGGCCACCCGCGCAGCCACGCGGCGCACCAGGTCGACAAAGGTGTCGCGCCCCTCAAGCGAGGCAGTGATGTCGAGATACACAAGCTCATCGGCTCCCTCGTCGCTGTATTTCTTGCCCAGCTCCACAGGGTCGCCGGCGTTGCGCAGGTTCACAAAGTTCACCCCTTTCACGGTCGCTCCGTCTTTCACGTCGAGACATGGAATGATGCGTTTGGCTAACATGACTAATATATCTATATTGTTGCTATTGTTGCTATTGTAAAGTCACAACCTCGTCTTGCTCACTGCCCTGCCGCTCTCGAGACGTTGAAAGCCTCAAGGGCCTTGAGCGAGATCTTGTTTTCATATATGGCCTTGCCCACAATCACGGCAGGCACCCCAATGGCATCGAGGGCATAGACGTCGGGCAGGCCGCTCACCCCGCCGCTGGCGATGAGGCGCAGCCGGGGCAGCCGGGCCAGGATGCTCTTGTAGAGCTCGATCGAGGGGCCTTGCAGCATGCCGTCCTTGTCGATGTCGGTGCTGATGACCTGGGTCACGCCCAGGGAGGCATAGTGCTCGATGAAGGGCACCACCTGCTGCTCGCTGTCGTCGAGCCAGCCGCAGGTCGATATCTTGCCGTTGCGGGCATCGGCGCCCAGAATGATGGCCTGCGGGCCATATTTCCTGAGCCAGCCCTCCATCACCTGGGGGTGGCTCACAGCCACACTGCCGCCCGTGACCTGGCTGGCGCCGCTGTCGAAGGCGATGTGCAGGTCGTGGTCGGTCTTCAGCCCGCCCCCGAAGTCGATGAGCAGCCCCGTGTGGCCGGCTATGCGCTCGAGCGTGCGGTAGTTCACTATGTGCTGCGACCTGGCCCCGTCGAGGTCGACCAGGTGCAGCCTGGTGCAGCCCGCGTCCTCCAGGGCACGGGCCACGTCGAGGGGCTCCTCGTTGTACACTTTCTCGGTGCTGTAGTCGCCTCGCGAGAGGCGCACACACTTGCCGCCCATGATGTCGATGGCAGGAACAATGTCGATCATAAGTCAATAAATTTCTTGAGCACAAGCTCGCCCACGTCGCCACTCTTCTCGGGATGGAACTGCGTGGCATAGAAGTTGCCGCGATGCAGCGCCGCGCTGAAGGGCACGATGTAGCGCGTGGTGGCAATCGTGTCGCGGCCCACGGGGGCATAGTAGCTGTGCACATAGTACACATGGCGCCCCTCGAGCTCGGCGGGGATGAGCGCGCTCGCCCCAGCCAGCTCGATAGTGTTCCACCCCATGTGGGGAATCTTCAACTCGGGGCAGGCGCTGTTGTCGAAGCGCTTCACGTCGAGGTCGAATATTCCCAGCCCCTGCGTGTCGCCCTCCTGGCTCGAGCGGCACAGCAGCTGCAGGCCTATGCATATGCCCAGCACCGGCTGCGTGAGGCTCTTTATCACCGTGTCGAGCCCCTTGGCGCGCAAGTAGTCCATGGCCGTGGCCGCCTGGCCCACACCGGGAAATATCACCCGCTCGGCGCGGCGTAGCACAGCGGCATCGTCGGTGATCACGGCCTCCACGCCTATGCGCTGCAACGCACATTTCACCGAGAACACGTTGCCAGCATTGTATTTGATGATTGCTACACTCATTTCGTGTGGCAAAGTTACACGAAAAAGCCTCAAGCACAAAACAAAATCGACCAAACCGCCCATTTTTTTGGCATATCATCACATCCCCGCCCAAAAACGCCACCCCCTACAACCTGCACGGCAAGGCACTGCATCAACTACACCCCAACACCATTCAAGTATATAGTCTATACACTACACATAGTAGAAATCATAGACTTTAAGTGGCCACCCTCACGGGCTTGGCGCATAGAAATATCTACACATAGTAGAAATTATAGGCTTTAAGTAGCCGTATGCATCTTTATCGTTCAGCAGCCAATCTACAAATAGTAGAAATTATAGGCTTTAAGTAGCCCAAAAACTATGGCAGACCCTACCACTTCAATCTACACATAGTAGAAATTATAGGCTTTAAGTAGCCCGGCACAGGCTAAAGGCCTCTGCCGAAAAATCTACACATAGTAGAAATTACAGGCTTTATGTAGCCGCTTTGTCATAGTCATAGCTCAAGCCCTCATCTACACATAGTAGAAATTACAGGCTTTATGTAGCCATAAAATTGTGCAAAAAAGAGGGACGCAGAATCTACACATAGTAGAAATTACAGGCTTTATGTAGCAGCTTATCTGCGACAGAAAGAAGTCGTTCTATCTACACATAGTAGAAATTACAGGCTTTATGTAGCCTCGCTGATTACTCCCTGTGGAAGTTCGCATCTACACATAGTAGAAATTACAGGCTTTATGTAGCCCGAGTCCACAGGGCGTCGAATATTGCATATCTACACATAGTAGAAATTACAGGCTTTATGTAGCCTCATCAGAGAGACAGCCGCCGCGCTCTTTCATCTACACATAGTAGAAATTACAGGCTTTATGTAGCCCGACACGATACGCGGCTTGTACAAGTCGATCTACACATAGTAGAAATTACAGGCTTTATGTAGCCCAAGCGTTTACGCATTTACGCATACAAGTGATCTACACATAGTAGAAATTATAGGCTTTATGTAGCCTTGTTGCTGTGCACGGTGTCGCAGCGGATCTACACATAGTAGAAATTATAGGCTTTATGTAGCCCATGGTGGCGGAAAAACAGCGCGAGGAATAATCTACAAATAGTAGAAATTATAGGCTTTATGTAGCCCGGCTGGCACGTCGGTGAGTTGGTCAAATCTACAAATAGTAGAAATTATAGGCTTTATGTAGCCTCTTACAAGGGGCGAATTTAAACAAAATCACTGATATACACAATAGTAGAAAACCTTTCTTTTAAAGAATTTACCCCCACCCCGTAAACGCAAGTTGAACAGCCATATATTCATATAGTTGATTCACAATAAAATGAGGAGAAAAAAGTAAAACGCGACACACTTAGGTTTGTAAACCTATAAAAAAACTACAGGTTTGTCGCGATGTATGGCATTGCCATATTTTATCATCTTGTTTTCATCTACATCAAAAATAATCACGCTATCATCGAGAGTGAAATGTTTGGCCCAGGCTTCAATTTTGGCTGTAAGATTATCCATCACCCTTTTAGTGTTGGCAACTTCATATACCGAATATTGCAATCTAATGGCTCCGTGCTTTACAAGCATGCGTGTAAATCGAGCCCTCCAGCGATCATCACCGATATCGTAACTAATAATTTTCATTTATATTGAAATATTGGATATTGACTTGCAGACTTCCTTCCCATAAAACAACGGTAATACTGCTGCACGTACTTAAAAATTTCCATCTTATAAGAAATCAAAGCATTAAAATACACCTTGTAGTAATCAGAACACTTTTCATATTTCAGATGAAATTCTTCTTTAACTTTCACAAAATGTGTAGAAGAAAACTGCCCTCGATGAAAAGCGAGCAATGTTGCATGGTCGATAATGCATCTAAATGGCTCTACTATATCGCACACAAGTGACTTGCGTTGAAACCACAAGCGATGATAGACTCCTTTATATAGATCAAAGCCAAAAAGTCTCAAGTAAGACTCCACAAAGTTGAACAATATCGTATACCCTATGTCAAGAGTAACATTCAAGGCATCACACTTGGATCTCGGATGGCGTCCCTTCCAATCAAAATCTTGATAATAGGCAATGAAAAAAAATTTTGCCACCTGTCCCTCGAGTCCCATCAATTCATTGTAATCGATGGTATCCTTCAACTTGTTGACAGCCGATGCGCAGAATGAAATTGCTGCAATGGTGAGTTCATCTCGGCGACGTGTTTTCTCCAGCAGCGTTTTTTGATTATTAAATTTGCTTATCATGAGAGATCTGGCTACAGAAAGCTCAGAGTCGGTGTAGTCATATTGGCGTTTGCGAAGCAGATAGTTGGCTTCGGCCGAACATGCAAAGAAAAAGACAGGCCTTAAATTAGGTTTCATAACCACCACTGCCACCCCATGCTTGCGACACTTATCGATCAAAGGTGTCGTCACAGTGATGTGGCCAATTACAAATAGAGCCAGAATCTTTTGAAAAGGGAATTTGGTGAGTGTAGACTTCTTGTTACCATCAAATTCCTCGAGCATAAGTTCTCCATTCATCACCCGCAAGCTACGAGTGTGTTCCATGCAATTGAGCACAAAAATGGTACGCGTCGCTATATCTTATTGAGTAAACATTGTCGGAGTCGGTTTTATCGCACAAATTGCAGTATATGCAATGCGCACATTTGTTTGGATTCGTCATCTTGGTGTCGTTTAATGGACTGTAGTTACGAAACAGGGTTAGGAATCGTTCCAGTTCAACCCGATCATTCTCGGTGGGGAGATTGACCGGGATCATCTTTTTTGCAGAAATCTCATAAAAGCACAATTCCTCCACAGGAAAGCCCATCTCGGTCATGCAAAAGTACTGAGCCCATAGCTGATAGAGCTGACCACGGAAGATGGTCTTGAGACTGTATTTGCGCTCAATGAGTTGTTTCTTTTCAGCTCGGTACACATCAATTTTTCCATAGACATGAAGGCTCTCACTATAGACGGAAAGCGACATGATATCACCCCTGCGCGAGCTACCCTTCTTGGAGTCGACACCTGTGTGTGCTATCGTTCCGCGCACTTGAGGCGTAGCCTTATACAAGCCATCATCGGTATCGGCATACACACTGTGCAAATAAATCGAATACGGGCAGAAAATGAAATCATTGAGCGTGGCTATAGCAATAAAATCCTCCATTATTCTTACAAGTATGGTTTCTCCTGAGCGAATTCAAGCCAATCTTCATTTTTAATGGGAGCGAGCTGGATCTTTTCTGCATCAATTGAGCTTTGTTGAATCTGACGTAACAACATCAATCCTTTTCGTGCTATATTGAAAGCTCCATTGGCGTCGGCATTGGCAGGTAAAAGGCTACCGCAAGTTCGGCTGTCGAAAAAAATACCATCTTTATCAGCCACAGGGGATACAAGATAATCAATGTCAGTACCAGTGACACTATTTCGCATCTGCAAAGTGAGTTTTAGTAACTTAAGCAACGACTCATAGAAGTCTTTGACTGCAGAGGTTTCTTTAGTGAGCTGCCCGTTAACTATACGGGCTTTAAGTCCCGAAGCGATATCGATGCCATATTTGTTAAAGAGGTCTTTAAATGCTTGTGTGAGATCGAATTCCTCATTGTCCCAATGATTGCTTTTCTCGGGATTGCGAAAAGTGCGTACACGTGTCCCTTGGGTGCATAGTGTCCATTGAGTACGAGTTCCAGTAGGCTTGTTGGTAAAATGACGATAATCAAAAGAAAACTCAAACCAATCACGCTCGTCATTGTAGCTTATGTCGTCAAATTTTTCAAAGAACTCCTTAGCTTTGGCTTCATTGCAGTAACGAGTGTCAAAAAGGTTGACAAATCCAGTCACAGGATCAATCTTTGAAGTATTCCATGCTGGAATATAGAAAAGGAAACCGCTTTGCTTGCCCAGCTTTTTAAAACTATCCATTCTGCTCGTGAGTTGCAATGCGTGCAACAAGCCTCCTGGCTCGGCAGCATCATATTGCTTGTTGACTAAGTAGTTAAGCTTGTTGATGAGCATGTGCTCAAATTTCTGATATACCTGCTTTTCCACTTTTTGCCTGCTACGCATGAACGAACCGTTCAAATCTTCAAGTACAACAATGGCATGATAACGCTGCATGAGCATAGAGATCTTGTGGATTACCTGCGACAGATAGCCCTCTTTGAGTTCTTTTATGCTTTCAATAGTTTGCCAGTCTTGCCGGGCTTTCTTGTTGCCAGCTTCCTTCTCCTCAAGTAAGGTATGATAATTGGTGCAATAGGTATTACCCTTGTACTCGTTGACAATCTCGTTAAGCGAAAATTGCTCCTTAATAGTACCATGCTGGTCGATTATCACCAAGTAGAGCAAATTGCGCTCTCCACGGTCGATGCCTATGATGTGAGTGTCATCGCCTGCCGAGCGCAAATAATCACACACCTGCTGATTGATGTTGTCGCTGCCAGTACACTTATAATTTATTGTTATAGGAACATGAAACATGAATTTATCAACGGTGTATCGGCGATTTTTAATAATGTCGTAGTCGAACACACACACACGTTTGGAGTCATTTTCGTTTTTGCAAGTAATAGGCTGATGTGCGGGGTGAGTAGGTCGATCGCACCTTAGGCTTGCCTTGCGGTAAAACACTTCGGCTTCACCATTGAGCTTATAAATAACATTGTGCAAGTTGCGCTCATCAAAGAGCATGCGCCAGTATAGGGTGTGCATGTTGGGTGTACCCTTGCTTTGGGGTGAAAAGTCCTTATTGTAGATTTGGAAAAGATATAGCTTGCCTTCGTCCACCATCCTGTTGACATAGTCAACACTCACTTTTGTGAAAGAAAGGGAGTAACCCTGCTGATTAACATCACGATAAAAATCACTAATATTTGTATATGACTGAGTATCAGAGAACTTGAAGTTAAATTTATTCCAGTCGGGATGCTTTGCTATAGAATCTTTATAGAAATCTATGAGAGCATGACAATCGTCGAGATTGAAATTATCACCTTTCTTAAAAGACTTACTCTCCCAAATTTCAAGAATTTTCTTGCTCGGAGAGAATTCCTGCACTCTTGATTTGGAGAAGAACACCTTAGGAAGCATCTTGTTGGGACCCGGCAAAAGTTTATAAATCATTTTTTCGTAACAGTCTCCTATGGTTTCAACATTGTTGGCATCAAATATTTTATTATAGTTTTTATTCATGATGCCTAAGTAGTACAACCCTTCGCGGCGCAAAATCACGCTTGTGTTATCATGCTCTTTGTTCAAGTCCCAGCCATTCAACAGCGTACTATTCTCGAAATTAAGTTTGATTTTTTCTTGCGAATAGGGTTTACGAGTCATTCGGTTTCGAACCTTGTTGTACAGCGGAGTGAGCTGGTCGAGAACTTCCCATATCGGCATAAAATCGCCATAGAAGAAACTATCCTTATCGCCCTCATCGCCACGACCAAGCAATGGCTTGACAAATCGCTGCAAGCGCTTGAGCGCATCAAGCAAGGCTTTGATTGCTTTAACCTTCTCAATATCCTGAGCCAAATTATGACTGCTTGGCCGAGCATTTAATATTGGAGCGGCCCCATGGTAAGCCTCAGCAATTTGATCGAAAATGTCGGGAGTCGTCTCTGCTTCGTTTTCACCCTCTTTTGCACCAAGACAAGCAAAGTAATCTTGAATCTTACACCTTATTCCTGCCTGCCCAAGGCACTGGTTGATATAAGCAATTGAGAAACTGTTCTGGGCAGAGAAAAGTTTTGATACACGCTCTTCAAAATCGGCACCAGTTTCTTTTTTCTTCTTCTGTACACTACGTTTCAAGTCACTTATCATGGCATCCTTTATTATATTCCAGCCACCGCACAGGCGCTGAGAAACTTCGGAGAGCTGCAAATCGTTGCGCAGGAACACTCCATCCAAATTGTAGCCGTCCAGTCCCATGAGTATTTGCTTGAGCTTGCCTTCGCCCAGCACACCAGTTTCATTACTATCAAGCTTGTTATAGAAGGCTTCTATTGTATCAAGCATGTCCTGGTCATTATCAAATTCATCCTGTAACCATGAAATGGCAACGCGATCGCTCAAGATCTGCTTATACAGCAGTTTCAGCATTGGCAAGCGCGCCTTTTTATGCTGCTGGTTATAAAGGTTAACATACTCATTGATGCCTTGTATTTTCTTGTTTCCCTCGCTCTTGCCTCCTATAACGGCATTATATACAGCGAGTTGTGACTGAGTCAGCACTTTGTTGAAAAATTGCAGGTTAAACATCTTATCGATGTCATCTCCAACCTGTAAGTGGCTCCTAAGCTCATCGGCTATTGTCTTAAAATGCTCTTGCATTTCGGGCACCTTGGCAACAATGTGAAATGCGTTGATATTGTCGATGAATTTGGGCAAGTTTTCGTTGATGATGCGGTAGGCAATAGCAGTAGATTTCGCATCAGATGTATACATGTTTTTGCGATTCTTGTGGAATTCCTGAAAATAGGTGGTGAAATCAGAAAACTCCTTTATCAGTTCAGTCTTAACTGGGTCGTTTTTTACAAAACTGGGCAAGTCTTCTTTGATGAGTTCTTTCTTGAAAAGTCTTTTAAACGCAGTATCGCCAGTAAACCTTTTTGAAATTTGCTTACGCAAAGCGACTTGGATATCCTCAAAGATTTTTTTTGTCTTATCGTTTCTCTTTTGCTCGTAGTAGAAAAAATATTCCTCAAGAGAATCGTGTTTTCCCGTATCGTCATACTTCAGGGAGAAATCAGACAAGCACCGCTCGATAAATACCTTGTGGTACTCATCAATCAATTTTTTCATTTCCTTGTAGCTATCGGCACGATGCATATCGTTGTTCAGAATGCCCTCGCGTTTCATGTTCTCCACAGTAGATCCTTGTGGAATGAGCTCAAATCTTAAAGTCTTAGACACAGGATAAATGCCTGTAAAATCGGTATACTTCATTGTTATTAACAGTGTGTTATAGTAAGGTTATAGTTTTGTGTAAAGGTAAAAAAAATTGTAATAATTAATACTATAATTACAGTAAATTATTTCCCTTTTAAAGCCATTTATTATTTTGGGGCGAAGTTGTATTTGTCCTTTCCTGTTTTAGGTTGACTCTGGTTGATAAAATATTACTACTCCTATGTGCCAGAGCTTGAGGCTGTGAATTGCTTTCAAATTTGTATCTTTATATCGGGTGACACAACATTGCAAATATTTTTAATATCTTTGTATGCAATATTCTAACCACATGATAATGTTAGTTTATGGATTATCGTTCGTTTATTAAGAAATTAGAAAATGACGGTATCGTTTATATCTATGATGATTATGAGGACGCTATCGTTAAGTTTGTGTCTTCCAAAGTTGCAGGTAACACGCAGGCATGGATTAAGCGTAAAGGCAGGAAAGAAAGAGAGATTCCCCAGTCAGAGCCTATTGTGCTTGATATCATGATGGGTGGGGAGGAGGTTAACAAGAATTTTTATGATAACTATTGAGCAGGCAATCGTTTTGGCAACGGCGGCAATGCAAGGATTGAAAGACCTTGAGGGAAATGCGGCAATCCTACATCCGTTGCGAGTGATGTTGTCGGGCAAAAGTGATGATGAGAAAATTGTAGGAGTGCTGCATGACGTGCCGGAGGATACAAATGTAGGATTTAGCCAGTTGAAAGAAGCTGGTTGCACCGACGCTCAAATTGAGGCCTTACATTTTCTTACTCACAGCAAAGATGTTCCGTATTCCGTTGTGAAAACATCAAGAGCGGGTTTTACTCGCTCTTTTTTTTTGCAATTAAGGCTTATATAAAAGCCCCGGCGCTGGGGGGGCCGGGGCTGTGAGGTTGTACTGACGGCGCTGGGGGGCTAGCGGCGGCGCGAGGAGGAGCGCTTGCGCGACTTCTTGGCGGCTGTGCCCGTTTTTTTGCCGCTCTTGCGGGCCTGCTCCAGGCCGAGCTTGATGTTCTGCAGGAGAGCGTTGGAGGTATAGGTGGCGCCGGTCACGGCGTCGACCTTGAGCTTGAGGGCCTGGCTCACGGTCTTGCCTATGTAGTGCGGAAAGATGCCGCGCGCGGCCCGGCGCATGTATTTGGGCGACTCCTGGTTGGCCAGGGCCTCGATGCTCTCGATCTTGCCATTGCTTATGGTGATGTTCAATGGCGTTGGGCCCTGGTAGCCCATCACTTTCTTGGCGATGTCGCCGGTGTAGATGACTTTGCTTTGAGCCGTGGCTGGCATGGCTGCCCACAGGGCGGCGGCCACCAGGGCAACCGATAGAATGTTTTTCATTTTTTTGACCTTTCTTTTCTTTAAAATATTACTATCTGACATAAAAAATTAGATTTCACGCGCTCTTGCAGCCCGCATGCGGCGTGGCAGCCACCTGGAGCTGGCATGGAATGCAAAGATAACACAATAATCCTTGCCAGTGGACATGGCAGGCGGCAGGAAATTAAGAAATTTAACATTTTTACTGTTAACAGGCCGTCAAAAACCAATTTTTGTTTTTTTTATGTCCGGTTTTTGAGTTACCTTTGTTAATTGTATCGGGGCCAGGACAGGCCTCTCTCAAAGCTGACAAAGAAACTGAATGGAAGAAGACATTACAACGTGTATCGAAGTGCTTGAGCGGGGCGGTCTCATCCTCTACCCCACCGACACGATATGGGGCATAGGGTGCGACGCCACCAATCCCGAGGCCGTGAAGAAAGTGTACCGCCTCAAGCACAGGGCCGACAACAAGGCGCTCATCGTGCTGCTCGACAGTGCCGAGCATCTCGACCACTATGTGGTCGACGTGCCCGAGATGGCCCGCGAGCTCATCGATGTGGCCGTGAAGCCGCTCACCATCATCTATGACGGGGCCTACAACCTGGCACCCAACCTGCTGGGCGACAACGAGAGCGTGGGCATAAGGATATCGCACGAGAAGTTCTCGCAAGAGCTGTGCGCGCGCTTCGGCAAGCCTGTGGTATCGACCTCGGCCAACGTGAGCGGCGAGCCAGCGGCAGCGACATTTGCCCAAATCAACCCTGCCATTGTGCAGGGTGTGGACTATGTGGTGAAGTACCGGCAAGACGACACGGCGCCGCACTCGGCCTCCAACATTATCATGCTGAGCAGCGACGGCACATTCAAGATACTGCGATAGCTCCTTGCCGAGCAATCGATAGCGCTAACGCGCGCACACACACTACGACAATCACCCCGATGATAAGCGAACGAGCACAACGGCTGAAATATGTGGCAGGCGACTACATCACTGCCAATCTCGCATGGCTGGGCTACAACTGCGCCCGCTTTGCGATGGGGGGCGTGCGCGGCTACCAGTCGCTGCACACCTTCTTGACGAGCGATGTGGTGAAGCTCGAGCAAGTGGTGTTTCCGCTCATCATGATGGGGGTATACTACCTCTCGGGCTACTACAACGAGGTGTTCAGGAAGTCGCGGCTCAGCGAGCTCATGACCACGCTGTCGTCGACCTGCGTGAACGCGCTCATCACCTTTTTCATAGCGCTCATGAACGACATGACCGCCGACAACCGCGCCTTCAACAACGAGAGCGTGCTTGTGCTGCTGGGCATCATGTTTGCACTCACCTATGTGGTGCGGGCCGTGATCACGGGCTACACCTCGCACAAGATAAAGAGCCGGCAGTGGAGTTTCAAGACCCTGATCATAGGCGACGGGGCTGCGGCCTATGCCTTTGTGGGCAAGCTCGAGCACATGCGTGCCTCGCTGGGCTACGACATTGTGGGCTATGTGCACATACCCGGCGAGAACGGGGTGAAAGACATCGAGAAGCCTCGCTACAGCCTCGACGAGGTGGCCGGGGTGTGCCAGCGCGAGGGCGTGAAAGAGCTCATTGTGGTGCCCACCAAGCAAGACTCGGCCCAGCTGCTGAGTGCCATCAACCGCCTGTTTTCGATCAACCTGCCCATCAAGATCACCCCCGACAAGTACAACATCCTGCTCTCGCGCGCACGCCTGAGCGACCTCTACGGCGACCCGCTCATCGACATCTCGAGCAGCAACATGAGCGCCGGGGGGCAGAACATGAAGCGATTTTGCGACGTGGTGATCTCGGCCGTGGCCATGGTAGTGCTCATCCCGGTCTACATTGCGGTAGGCCTGATCATCAAGTGCGACTCGCACGGGCCGGTACTCTACAAGCAAGAGCGCCTGGGGCGGCACAACAAGCCGTTCCACATCATCAAGTTCCGCACCATGGTGGAAAACGCCGAGCAGCAAGGCAAGCCGCAGCTCTCGAGCGATGCCGACCCTCGCATCACCCGGGTGGGCCACTACCTGCGCAAGTACCGCGTCGACGAGCTGCCGCAGTTTTTCAACGTGCTGCGCGGCGACATGTCGATAGTGGGCCCGCGCCCCGAGAGGCGATACTATGCACAACAGATACTCGAGCGCGAGCCAGCCTACTCGCTGGTGCACCAGATAAGGCCAGGCATCACCTCGATGGGCATGGTGAAATACGGCTATGCCCAAAATGTTGACGAGATGGTCGAGCGGCTGCGCTACGACCTGCTCTATCTCGAGAACATGTCGCTCATCAACGACTTGAAAATCATAGTCTACACCGTGAAGATTGTATTCACCGGCCGGGGTGTTTAACTCAATAAAATGAAAAAGCGATGACAACAACGGCTGAACCAGAAATAACAACAGCAGCAGCGAGCAGCAACGAGAAAGAAAGCAAGGGGTGGTACTTGCGCCTGATACTGTGGCGCGAGAAGCACATTCCCGAGAAAACCTTTGTGGTGATGCTGGCCATCGTCATCGGCATTGCCTCGGGTCTTGCCGCCGTGCTGCTCAAGTTCTTGATAAGCACCATCTCGACCGTGATCAACAGTGTGGGCGTGACCACCCAGGCCAACTACTACTATCTGCTGTTTCCCATCGTGGGCATTCTGCTCTCGGGGCTCTATGTGCGTTATGTGGTGCGCGACAACATCTCGCACGGCGTGACGCGTGTGCTCTATGCCATTGCGCAGAAGAAGAGCCGGCTCAAGACCCACAACATGTATGCCTCGCTCGTAGCCTCGTCGATCACCATTGGGTGCGGCGGCTCGGTGGGAGCCGAGGGCCCCATCGTGTTTACCGGGGCAGCCATAGGCAGCAACCTGGGCCAGGCCTTCCGCCTGTCGCCCCACCTGCTCATGATGCTCGTGGGCTGCGGAGCTGCGGCAGGCATTGCAGGCATCTTCAAGGCGCCCATAGCCGGGGTGCTGTTCACCGTCGAGGTGCTCATGCTCGACCTCACGGCCGGCAGTGTGATGCCGCTCATCATGGCCTCGGTGGCAGGTGCCACGGTGAGCTATGTGTTCACGGGCTACAATGTGGAGTTTTTCTTCAGCCAGAGCGAGCCGTTCTACACCTCGCGCATCCCCTATGTGATCGTGCTTGGAGTGATGTGCGGCTTTGTGTCGCTCTACTTCAACAAGACCATAGGCCTGATGGAAGACGTGTTTGGGCGCATGCAGGGCCGGTGGCAGCGATTCATGCTGGGCAGCGTGGTGCTGAGTGTGCTCATCTTCCTGTTTCCGCCACTCTTCGGCGAGGGTTACGGGGCCATCAACAATCTGCTCAACGGCGATGTGGCCTCGATATTCGACAACAGCCTGTTTTATTCATTCCGCAACAACACGATGTCGACCATCCTCTTTGTGGGCGGGCTGTGCCTCTTCAAGTCGTTTGCCACCAGTGCCACCAACGGCGGCGGCGGCGTGGGCGGCACCTTTGCCCCGTCGCTCTATGTGGGCTGCATGGCGGGCTTCTTCTTTGCCTACACGCTCAACGCCGTGGGCTTTGCCAGTCCCAGCGTGCCGCTTTCGATCAAGAACTTCGCCCTGCTGGGCATGGCTGGCGTGATGGCCGGCGTGATGCAGGCGCCGCTCATGGCCATCTTCCTCACGGCCGAGATGACGGGCGGCTACTCGCTGTTTCTGCCACTGCTCATCGTGGCAGCCATCTCCTACGGCACCTGCCGCGTGTTCACACCCTACAGCATCTACACCAAGCGCCTGGCCAAGCGAGGCGAGCTGCTCACCCACCAGAAGGACCAGTCGGTGCTCACCCTGCTCAAGATGGACAGTGTGATCGAGACCGACTTCATACCCGTGCACCCCGACATGTGCCTCAAGCAAATGGTAGACGTGATATCCAAGAGCAAGCGCAACCTGTTTCCGGTGACCGACAACGACAACAACCTGCTGGGTGTGGTGCTGCTCGACGACATACGCAACATCATGTTCCGCCCCGACTTGTACCGTCGCATGAAGGTAGAGCGCTTCATGTCGATGCCGCCGGCCAAGGTGGAGCTGGGCACCCCCATGGAGAAAGTGATGAAAACCTTCGACGACACCAAGGCCTGGAACCTGCCTGTGGTCGACAAGGGCAAGTATGTGGGCTTTGTGTCAAAATCCAAGATATTCAACTCCTACAGGCAGGTGCTCAAGCACTACAGTTATGACTGACGGCATGGGAAACTGTAGAGAGCATTTACAGTGCAAGACAACGATGCAGCGACGTGGCATTCAATACGCTTAAGTTCATATTGTTTTTTCCCTGTGTGTGTCTCGTGACATGGATATTGCCACGTCGGTGGCGCAATGCCTTCATGCTGGCAGTGAGCCTGGCCTTCTATGCCATGTGGCGCCCGCTGTGCAGTGTGTTTCTTCTGTGGATTGCGGGCGTGAGCTACGCTGGAGGCCTGCTGGCCACCAAGTGCGGCAAGAGGCGCCAGGCGGGCCTGGCAGCCTGCCTGGCACTGATGCTGTTGCCGCTTGCCTTCTACAAGTGTATCGCTCCTGCCGATGCCATTGTGCTGGCAGCGTTGCACGCCTGCGGGCTGGGGCTTGACTTCAACGGGCTGAACTGGATGATACCCGCAGGCCTGTCGATCTACACGCTGCAGGCCGTGGGCTACGTGGCCGATGTGGCCCGGGGCAAGGTGCCGCGCGAGCAGTCGTTGCTCAACCATGCCCTCTATCTGAGCTTCTTCCCAACGGTGCTTTCGGGTCCCATCAACCGCTCGTTCGACCTGATGCCGCAGTTCAGAGAGCACCGGCTGGGTTTCGACAAGACACTGGCTGGCAGCGGCGCCCGGCTGGTGGTGTGGGGCATGTTTCTGAAGGTGGCAGTTGCCGACCGCTTTGGCATCTACACCAGCGGCGTGTTTGGCCACGCCATGAGCCACAACGGTTTCTCGCTGCTCTTTGCCCAAGTGTGCTATCTTTTCCAGATGTATTGCGACTTTGCCGGTTACTCCTACATTGCCCAAGGATGCGGCCGCCTGCTGGGCATCGACTTGAAGGCCAACTTCTCACAGCCGCTGTTTGCAATGGGTGCAGGCGAGTTTTGGCACCGGTGGCACATGGCCCTGTCGGGGTGGCTGCGCGACCATGTCTACATTCGGCTGGGCGGCAGCCGGTGTTCGAAATGGCGCACCTGTTTCAACATCATGGTCACCTTTGTGGCCAGCGGTTGCTGGCACGGCGGCACTGTGTGCTATGTGGCCTGGGGCTTGGTCAACGGCGTGCTGGTGACCCTGAGCCACGCGCTGCCGCTCAAGCAGTGGAGGCGTCACGTGCCGGCGCGCGTGGCCGTGACAGCAGTCACCCTGGTGCTCATGGCCATGAACTTGACATTTTTCCAGTCCAACTATATCCAGATATTCACCCAGCTGTTTACAGCGCCATTCAACGCATTCCACATCATGCTGCCTGCCTACTCGGTACACGCCACAAGCGTGATGTGCTACATGGCCTTCACCTTTGTGGTGGTCATGCTGCGCGACGTGCAGGCCGAGTGGCAAGTGCTGAAGCTGCCGCGACCAGTCTCGCTGGCAGGCTACGGGATCGTTGTGATACTCATCTTGCTCATCGGCGTCATCGACAGTGGGCAATTTATATATGTAAAATTTTAGCGCATGCGACGGTTTATTGGCACATTTCTCATCATGCTGGCGGTGATTGCCGCCTGCGACCAGGCACTGGGGCCCGTGCTGGGCGATGCCTACAGCCGTGTGCACCGCGACGAGATAGGCAAGCTCAACTATATTGCCGACAGCGCCCGGGCCGATATCGTGATACTGGGCTCGTCGCGCGCGTTGCACCACTATGTGCCACGCATCATCACCGACTCTACTGGCATGAGCTGCTACAACTGCGGCATCGAGGGCAGCAACATCTTTCTCAACTACGCGCTGCTGCGTGCACTGCTGCAACGCTACAGGCCCAGGGTGGTCGTCTACGAGCTGCAGTACGGCTACGACGCCATGCGCCACAGCCAGGCCAACAATCCCGTCAACAAGATACGCCCCATGAGGCAGCTCAGGTGTCGCGACAGCATGCTGGCCGACATCGACCCCATGGAGCGCGTGCGCATGCTCTCGGGCATATACCCCTACAACTCGCTCATTGCCGAGATATGGCTGGCCAGCCACCGGAGCGACAGCCCCTACAACAACAAGCTGGCCGACAACGGCTATGTGCCGCAATTCGGCGTCATCAAGCCCCAGCACGAGCCCTACCCCAAGTTCACCCGCGAGCTCGATGCCAAAAAAATGAGCTACCTCAAGAAACTTGTGGAACAATGCCAGTCGCGGCTCATCGTGGTCACATCGCCCTACTTCGACCCGCAACCCGACATGCTGAGCGTGCACAAGCCCGTAGTAGACTTGTGCAAGGCGCACCACGTGCCCTACATCTATCTTGCCCAAGACCCTAACCTTGTGGGGAAAGCCCCTTGCTGGGACGATGCCGGCCACCTCAACGACCGCGGCGCGCGCATCTTCACCCGCGAGATGATACACCGGGCCAAGAAAGCCCGGCCGCAACTGCTGGCTCCTGCTGGCAACAAACATTCGACTACAACAATATACAACAACACTACAACATGGAGAAAAAAGACTTAAGAATCGTATTCTTCGGCACGCCCGACTTTGCCGTCGAGAGCCTGCGGCGGCTTGTGGAAGGCGGCTACAATATCGTGGGCGTGGTCACCATGCCCGACAAGCCGGCCGGCCGCGGCCACCACATGTACCAGAGCGACGTGAAACGCTATGCCCTCGCCCAGGGGCTGCCCCTGCTGCAACCCGTGAAGCTCAAAGACGAGGCCTTTGTCGAAGCCCTGCGCAGCCTGCAGGCCGACTTGCAAATCGTGATTGCTTTCCGCATGCTACCCGAGGTGGTGTGGGCCATGCCACGGCTGGGCACCTTCAACCTGCACGCTTCGCTGCTGCCCAAGTACCGCGGCGCCGCTCCCATCAACTGGGCCGTGATGAATGGCGACACCGAGACCGGCGTCACCACCTTCTTTCTCAAGCACGAGATCGACACCGGCGACATCATCGAGCAACGCAAGATACCCATTGCCCGCACCGACAATGTGGAAATCGTGCACGACAAGCTCATGCACCTGGGTGCCCAAATGGTCATCGACACCGTCGACTCAATTATCGACGGGACCGTCAAGACCACGCCCCAAGCCCAAATGCTCACCGCCGGCCAGCAACCCACACCTGCACCCAAGATATTCAAAGACACCTGCCGCATCGACTGGAACCGCACTGCCGAAGCCCTCTACAACCACGTGCGCGGCCTCTCGCCCTACCCTGCAGCTTGGACCGAGATTGTAGACGCCACAGGCAAGGCACACTCGACCAAGGTGTTTGCCACGGGCCAGCCTCAAGCCAAGCCCGAGGGTGAACTGCCTGGCACCGTCACAAGCGACGGCCGGCACCTGTGGGTGGCCTGCGCCGACGGACGCCTCGAAATCACACAGTTGCAAGTAGCTGGCAAGAAGCGAATGCCTGCCGATGCTTTCCTGCGCGGCTTCAAGATAGAAGACGCCCATTGCGACTAATCAATCCCGACAATACAATCAACACTAAAAAACGATGAAATTAAAAACATTACTGCTTATCCTCATCGCCGCGACATGTGCAGCAACGATGCACACTGCGGCACAAAACCCGAAACGCGAGTTTCGTGGCGTGTGGCTGCCCACCGTGGGCGACCGCTACTACCAGAACCACACCACTGCCGAGAACAAGGCCTACCTGCTCAACATCCTCGACAGCGCCCAGCTCACACACTGCAATGCCATCATCTTCCACTGCCGGCCACAGGCCGATGCCTTCTACCCCAGCAAGCTGGAACCCTGGAGTCTGTGGCTCAGCGGCAAGGCCGGACAAGCCCCCGACCCCTACTGGGACCCTATGGAGTTTATGGTGACCGAAGCTCACAAGCGCGGACTTGAGCTGCACGCGTGGATCAATCCCTACCGAGTGGGCTCGGAGTCGCAAATATGCGACAGTGCCCTCCTGCGCAAGCATCCCGAGTGGTTCTTGAAATACGGCAAGCAATACTACTTCGACCCAGCCTATCCCGAGTGCCGCGACTTCATCAACCGCGTGGTGGCCGACATCGTGACCCGCTACGACATCGACGGCCTGCACATGGACGACTATTTTTATCCCTATCCCATCAAGGACACCGACTTCCCCGACACCACCAGCTACGCACGCTACGGCAACGGGCAGGACAAGGGCGACTGGCGCCGGGCCAATGTCGACTCGCTCATCGCCTCGATGCACCGCACCATCGCCAGCATCAAGCCCTGGGTGCGCTTCGGAATAAGCCCCTTCGGAATATGGCGCAACAAGAAAACCGACCCCAAGGGCAGCGACACCAACGGCCTGCAATGCTATGATGCCCTCTATGCCGACTGCCCCAAGTGGACCCGCATGGGGTGGGTCGACTACATGGTGCCGCAACTCTACTGGCAGATGGAGCACAAAGCCGCCAGCGACTCGGTGCTCATGGACTGGTGGAACGACAACGCCAACGGCCGCGACATGTACTATGGTCTGGCCATACGCAACACCATGAACTATGCCAATACCCACGACAGCAACATTCCCACTCAGCTCGGCCAAAAACTGGACAAGATGCGCAGCCTCGCCCACGTGGGCGGCGTGGTGTGGTGGCCCTGCTATGACCTCACAGGCAACTACAAGGGCGTGGCCGACTCGCTCATGGCCCGCCAGCAGTCGACGCTTGCCCTGCCGCCCATGTATCCCTGGCTCGACAACAAGGCTCCAGGCGATGTGGTGAAGCTCAAGAAAAAGCACAACACGCTCACCTGGCAAGCCCCGGCTGCCAGCGACGAGATGCAACGCGCAGTGAAATACGTGGTGTATCGCTTCAAGAAAGGCGAGAAAATCGATACCAGCCGCGCCGAGGCCATCGTGCAAATAAGCGATCAAGCCTCCTATGTAGAAACCGCCAAGGGCAAGTTCACCTATATTGTGACCGCCGTCGACCACTGCAACAACGAGTCACGCGGCGTGAAGAAATGACATAGCCCCGCAACAAGCCTCCAGGCTTGACACCCACACGAGGGAGCAAGACATTGAGCAAGTCTTGCTCCCTCATGTTTTTTTTCCATGTTTTCGTTGCCTTGCTGCCCGCACCGCCCACACCCATCGTGGGGATAAAATCGCGAGAAATCACAACTTTGGGGGATTACATGAGAAAAAACCACGCTCTACTTTTGCATGAAAGAATTAAAGAGATGTGCAAACTGCACACCATCACACTTGCACACAATAGTATCACATCATAAAATTCAATTGTAATGAAACAATCCTACATCTTCTCGGCCCTGCTACTGGCCATGACCGTCATGCCAGCGTGGGCACAATCCTCAGCCAGCCTGAGCAACGTTGACTCGCAGTGGGGCAAACTGCTGGTGAGCAGCGGTGTCAAAACCACCACCACAGGCGGACAGCTCGTGAAAGGCAATGACGGCAGCTTGTACATGCTCGCTGCTGCAGACACCAAGACCAGTGCCGACGTGGTGAGTATGGGCGACACCCCCATCGCCAACGGAACACAGAACTCCAGCACATCCTACAACCAGAATTTCGTATTGTCGAAGCTCAATGCCAGCGACGGCACCCCTGTGTGGACAGTGGCAAGTGTGACGGGTGAAGTAGCCACCACCCAGCAATGGGCAGCCGCAACGAGCGACGGCGGTGTGATCGCAGCCTTCAGCATGCGCCACACCTACGGCAGGCTGACCGACAGCATTGCCCTGGTCGACGCCACAGGCGACACCACTACCGTTGACTGGGCGCTGGAGACCGGTGCAACCGAACGCTACTATCGCCTGGCTGTGATGAAAGTGACGGCCGACGGCGCTATCTCCTGGATAAGGCAGATTGCAGTCAACCACGACCCGCAGCCAGGCGCCACAAGCGACGCCTATAAGAAAATCACCCCCACAGGCGCCTATCTCTACGGCATGACGGTCGACAGCAACGACAACATCTACTTGAGCGGCCGTGTGTGCACAGCCCTGACCCTAACCAAGGCCGACGGGTCGACCGTCGACATCACCGCCCACAACGTGGAAGGCTGGAGCGGCGACCCACAGAAAAGCGTGGGCAGCCTCTATATCGTGAAACTCGATGCCCAAGGCAACTACTTGAACAGCATCACCAGCGGCGGCGCAGCCACTTGCGAGGCGATGCGCGGCATGAAGATCAAGAACAACACACTCTATGTGTATGGCGTGATCCAGGGACTCGCAGGCACCGACATCACCCTCGGCGACAAGCGTGTGACCATGACCGGCGCCAACACCAGCTGGGCCACAGCAAACCTGAGCCTCGACCTGGATAAAGTGAACTTCTTCAAGGTATACGAGTCTACGCTCAGCGGCAGTGCCATCAACAACCCCAACATGATCGTCAACGACAACGATATCTATCTCATGGGCCAGTGCAAGAACGCAGTCGATGTCGAGGGCACTACAGTCTCAACCCCCAGCACACGCAATGCCATGCTGCTCAAGGCCGATGCCGCTACCGGCACCCTCGAGGCAGCCATCACCGATGCCACAGCATTCTCGAGCTTCTTCGACGCCTTTGAAGACCAAAACCAAAACATCTACCTGGGTTACTACACCCTCAACGGCGCGCTCAAGCTTGTGAAATATGACGAGGCTACACTCACCAAGCAAGACGAGGTGCAACTGTTTTCCAACTGTGCAACAGGACAAAGCCTTGTGGTTGACGGTCAAAACCTGTATGCAATGACGCGTTGCAAAGGCAGCAACCTGACCTCGAAAGCACCTGCAGCAAGTGCCAAGGCCCCGTTTGTAGTCAATGCCACCGAGTATTCATGCTTGATTTCGGCCTACACGCTGCCCTTCACAGCTTCGACAGCCGTGAAAAACGTGAATGCCGAGACGACGGCAACCGAGGTGATCTACTACAACCTGCAAGGCATTGCAAGCAACGAGCCTCAACCCGGCATCAACATTAAGGTCACCACCTATAGCGACGGCAGCCGCGAGGCAGTGAAGATGATGAAGTGAAGTAGCAACAACACACACACTATTGCCATCGAGCACGTGCCTGCAAGTGGCACTGCGATGCACAATCGAGCAGGAGGCTGACACCTGATGCAGGAGTCGGCCTCCCGCTTCATTACTCCTCGCACCCCCCCAGGGCGCGAAGACCGGCTATCATCGCAACTGTTGGCGACTGTGCACCCGAAAAATACCGCAAAAAGGGGATTTCGGCAGCATGACGGCACCAGTAATTTTGCACCAACTTATGAGCATAACAATCAGAAATTACATGTTGCTTGTGCTGGCAGCCCTGAGCGCAAGCAATGCCCTGGGTGCATCGTTCACCCTGCAAGGCACAGTGAGCGATGCCGGCACCAACGAGCGCATCGCCTATGCCACCGCAGCAGTGCGCCCAGGCGGGAAAGCACAGGCTACCGATGCCGGCGGCCACTTCTGCTTCAAGCTCGACCCAGGCACCTATGTGCTCACCGTGTCGATGGTGGGCTACACAACAAGCACGGCAACCGTGGTTGTTGCTGCCGACCGAAACCTCGACATCAAGCTCAAGCCCAACTCCAAGGTGCTGCAAGAAGTCGTCGTCACCGCCAAGGAGCAAACCGGACTCACCAGCGCCTCGCGCATCGACCGCGATGCCATGGCACACTTGCAGCCCACCAGCTTCACCGACCTGCTCGAGCTCCTGCCAGGCAACATGAGCCACACCCCCGACATGGGCAACGTGAACAGCATCCAGTTGCGCGAGACAGGACCCATGAGCGCAACAGGGGCAAAGATACACAACGAGGACTACGACATCAGCTCGCTGGGCACGCTCTTTGTCGTCGACGGGGCACCCCTCAATGAAGACGCCAACTTGCAGAATGTGCCCACGACCGACGTCAGCCAGCCCGAATACAAGCGCGATGCCACCAACCGCGGCGTTGACATGCGCACGATATCGACCGACAATATCGAGAGCGTGGAAATCGTGCGAGGTATACCGTCGGCCGAGTACGGCAACCTCACCAGTGGTCTGGTCAACATCAAGCGCGTGCGCAAGGCCACGCCGTTCACCCTGCGCTTCAAGGCCGACGAGTACAGCAAGCTCGTGAGTGCCGGCAAGGGATTTTACCTGGGGCACAGCAATCATATCATGAACGTCGACGTCAGTTACCTCGATTCAAAAATCGACCCGCGCAACAACCTCGAAAACTACAAGCGTCTCAACTACTCGACCCGGTTCAACTTCCAGTGGGAGACGGCTGGAACCAAGACCCAGTGGACGATGGCTATTGACTACACGGGCTCGTTTGACAACGTGAAGACCGACCCCGACATCAGCACGACCAAGGTAAACGAGTACAAGAGCGACTACAACCGCATGGCCTACACCAGCGATCTCAACATCAACCTCTTGAAGCAGTCGTGGCTCAACCGCATCAACCTGAACACGAGTTTCAGCTATGAGGGCAACCGCCTCGAGCGCCGCAAGCAAGTGGCCCCGCAACGTGCCAGTGTGGCCCCCACGTCGATGCAAGAGGGCGTGCACGACGGCCAGTACCTGCTCAGTGAGTACATAGCCCGCTACGTGAGCGACGGCAAGCCCGTGAACGTGTTCTTGAAACTCAAGGGCGAAGGCGTGCTCACACTGGGTGGCCTGAAAAATGACTACAAGGTGGGCGGCGAGTGGAACTATGCCAAAAACTACGGCAAGGGGCAAATCTACGACCTCACACGGCCGCTATCGGCCTCCTGGGTGACACGCCCGCGTGCCTACAAAGACATTCCCGCCCTGGCAACACTCTCGTGGTATGCCGAAGACAACATCACCGCCCATGCAGGCCGCCACAAGATAGAGTTGCAGCTGGGACTGCGCTCCATTCAGCTCACAGGCCTGAACAGCCGCTACTACCTGAGCGGTCGCATGTATCTCGATCCCCGCCTCAATGGCAAGTGGACACTCCCGCAGGCAACCGTGCTGGGCCACAAAGCCGAGATCTACCTGGCTGGCGGCTACGGCCTCACAACCAAGATGCCCACTACCGACTATCTCTTTCCTCAAGTGCACTACAGCGACTTCATCCAGCTCAACTACTACGACATCTACAATCCGGCCGAGCACAGCCGCGTGAACCTGCGCACCTATATCAACGACCGCACCAACTACAAGCTGAAACCCGCCGTCAACCACAAGTGGGAAATTAGGTTGGGTGGCCAAATAGGGAAAAATCATTTCTCAATCGACTATTTCAGCGAGAAAATGACGTCGGGGTTCAGATACTCATCGGTATACTCCCCCTACCAATACCGCACCTACGACGCCAGCGGCATCAACGCCCAAGCGCTCAGCGGTCCTCCCAGCCTCGAGAGCCTTCCCTACCAGGAAGTGACCGTGCTCGACGGCTACACACGCCCCGCCAACGGCAGCCGCATCGACAAGCAAGGCATCGAGTTTGTGATCAACACCGCCCGGTGGCAACCGCTTGCGACAGCACTCACCGTGACCGGTGCATGGTTTCGCAGCACCTACAGCAACTCTCAGCTGCTCTTCGACCCCGTGAGCATGGTGGTCGACGGCAAGGCCGTGAGCGACTACTATGTGGGATACTACAACTGCAACAACGGCCGCGTCAACGAACAATTCAACACCAATTTCATGTTCGACACCCAAATCACGCCATGGGGCTTGATATTCTCCACCTCGATACAGTGCATGTGGTACACCAGCTCGCGCAAGCTGTGGCAAAACGGCGTGCCCGACTACTACATGAGCGCAGCCGACGGGCAACTCCACCCCTACACCGAGCAGATGAAAACCGACCCTGTGCTGCAATACCTGGTCAAGAGCTACAACGATGTCGTCTACAAGAAGCAGACCACACCCATCGCCCTCTATGTCAACCTGAAGGCTACCAAGCGCATAGGCAAGCACCTGAAGATTGCCGTCTTTGCCAATCGCATGATCGACTACCTGCCTTCCTACAAGAGCAACGGGCTCACGGTGAGGCGCGCCAGCGACCCCTACTTCGGCATGGAGCTGAACTTTGACTTGTGAACCAAAGAACTACAATAAAACACAACAAAAATAAAACACAAAGATGAAAAAAATGATCTACCTGCTGTCGATGTGCATGATGCTGGCACTCACCGCCTGCAACGACGACGGCAACGAACCCGCGAGCAACAGCAACATCACTCCACAGTTTGAAATCACACTGCCCAGCAGTCTCGACAGCCTGGGCGGAAAAATCACCAATCCATCCATCGAGGTCAAAAACGTGTCGACCGGTCGCACTTCCACCTTCGGCAGCGAGAGCAGTGTGAGCCTGCCCACAGGACTCTACGACATTACCTACAAGGCCGACGTGGCAGTGCCGGACGACACTGCCATGCGCCACATTGTGGCCTTCAAGCAGTCGGTCGAGCTCACGGCCAGCAACCGCACAGTGAAACTCACAGCCTATGAGACCGTCGACAACAACGACTTCATCATCTCGGAGGTATTCTTCACAGGCACTCTACAGACCTCGGGCAACCAGTACTACGGCGACGACTACATCAAGATTTACAACAATACCGACCACGTGCTCTATGCCGACGGCTTGACTCTGCTCGAGTCGGAGTTCACCACCACGATCAAGTACAACTACACCCCCGATATCATGGACAGCGCCATGACCGTGCAGGCCATATACACAATACCCGGCAACGGTCACGACCACCCCGTGCAACCTGGAGGCGAGTTGCTCATCGTCGACACCGGCATCGACCACCGCGTGGTCAATCCCAACTCATTCGACCTGAGCAAGGCCGACTTTGAGTGGTACGACGAGTCGAGCTCGCCCTCACACCTCGACATCGACGGCCCCACCGTGCCCAACCTCGACAAGTGGTACTGCTACACCCGTTCGTTCTGGATGCTGCACAACCGGGGCTTCAAGGCCTGGGCCATTGCCCGCATTCCCGTCGACAAAGAGACCTACCTGAAAGACTACCGCTACACCTACAACTACGACATCGTGGTGGCAGCTGGCACCTTCCCCATGTCGCAAACTCAGTACTACGTGCCCAACAGCTGGATTGTAGATGCAGTGAACTGCAGCGTGGCAAGCGACTACAAGTGGAACGTGACTGCTGCCAGCCTCGATCGCGGCTGGAGCTATTGCGGCACCATCGACCGCGACAAGACTCGCTATTTCCACAGCGTGCGACGCAAGATGCTCTACTTGAAAGACGGCCACCCCGTGCTCAAAGACACCAACAACTCGACCGAGGACTTCAACCCCTACTGCATAGCCAGCGAAATCGAGCGTCAGCACACGTCAATCGACATGAACGGGACCAAAAGCTCGACCGAAACCTGGGACGGCGTGACCGCAAAATAATGCACATGGCGATGAGAGCGACAATCATGAGCACGATGCTTGCCCTTGCGGCATGGAGCCCGGTGGCTGCCGAGACTGCCGCCGCCCCCGACAGCGCAAGCACTGCCACCGTGATGCAGCGCATCGAGCTTGCCAGCCTTGAGCCAGCCCAAGGCCTGCTCACACTGGCGTGGCACAACCCAGCCATCAACCAGTATCGCCGCAGCTTCTCGATGAGCGAGGTGGGCCTGTCGTTCACATCGCGCCACGAGAGCACCGCGCTGCACCCCCAGCAGGGCGACGGCGAGCACATCGCGGCCTTTGATGCCACAACCTACATCAAGCACAAGAGCCAGACCCTGTGGGGCCGGGCCTACTACAACAACGGTCGCATCGATGGCATCGAGTGGAACGAGACGAGCGACATCGACATCGTGTATCCCTACTTGCTGGCCGACAGCGCAGGGGGCAAGAAGATGAATGTGGATCGCTACAGCTTCGGGGGCGGATATGCCTCCCGCAAGGGCCGGCTATCGTGGGGTGCCTCGATAGGCTACACAGCTGGCCTGTACTATCGCAACGTGGATCCCCGGCCACGCAACGTCACAGCACGCTTGAGCGCACTTGCCGGCCTGGGCTACCGCCTTGCAGGCGACTATGTGGGAGCCGTGAGCCTGGGCTACATGAAGTATAGACAATCCAACGACATCGCCTTCTACAGCGAGCTGGGCAATGAGAAGATATTTCATGTCACGGGCCTGGTCAACGACTACAACCGCTTTGCCGGCAGCGGCTACAGCACTTATTACAACGGTCGCCAGTGGAGCACCTCGCTCAGTCTCCACCCAGCAGGCAACCATGGGTTCTCGGCCACCGTGGCAGCTGCGCAACTTGGCATCGACAACGTGCTGGCCGACCTCAACAAGCTGCCCATGGCCCACACCGACCACAAGACTGTGGCGGCCGAGGCGGGTTGGCTGGCCGCTGGATGGGGGCTGAAAGCCCACGTGAGCGCCACACGCCGCAAGGGCACCGAGAATGTGTTTGGCGACCCTGCCGGATCGGTGTATCTCCAGATAGGCAGTCTCGACAGGTATCTCGACCAAACACTGGCGCTGGGCCTCGCGGGGCTTTGGGAAAAGCGTTGGGGCAACTACGCGCTCATGCTGCGCCCCAGTGTTGACTACAGTCATCGCCTCACACGCTACAACGACCCCGAAAGCCACACACGCTACAACGACCTTGCAGGCACATTGCGGCTCACAGGCGGTGCCACGATAGGGGCCACCTTCAGCACGCTCACCCTGGGCACACGGCTCGTGTCGCCTGTCGAGAGCCAGCTGCACCTGGCCACAGCCACAAGCCAGCTGCAAGGCTTGCAACGCATGGTCGAGGCCGAGCACGCCTGGCTGAGCAAGACCCGGCGCCACCTCGAGATAGACTGGGCCACGAGCGTGAAGCTCTCGAGCCGCTATGCACTGAGGGCCAGGCTGTGCTGGGAGCACGGCACCTATGCCGCAAGCATCACTTCCAATCAATTCTTCGCATCAACAACACTTATATTTTAAAGAAAAATGAAAAAAGCACTTTTAGCAATACTTGTACTTGCATTGGGCAGTCTCGTGACGAGCGCTCAAAGCATCGTGAAAGAGTCACCTCTGGGCGCCTACGGGGCCATGCACTGGACGCTGAGCAACGGCATCAACGTCTATGTCAAAGCCTCCAAGCTGCAACCTGGCTGGCTCACCATAGCAGGCACGTCGCCTGGCGGATACTCGCACAATTACACTCCCGCCCAAGCCTCGTCGCTCAAGCAACTCAACACAGTGATGGCCGTGTCGGGGGCCGGCGGCATGACAGCCGTCGAGCTGGGCAAGATGCTCAGGGCCGACAGCGCACGCATGCGCACCTATGTGGAGCGCGACGAGGAGGGCTTCGCCGGCAGCTGCAAGCGCACGGGGCTGGAAATAGCTCTCAAGGTCTTGCAGCTCAAGGCACTCCACCCCCAAATCGACACTGCTGCCGTCAACAAGTATGTGGCCGTCAACAAGAAGGCCAATGCCAAACACGGCGACCCAAAGTTTGCCTTTGCCGATTCCATCTTTGCCAACGTCTTTGGCCACCACCCCGTGGGCTCTGAGAAAGTTTCCAACTATGATCTCGACCACATCGACCTCAACTTCATCCTGCAAGTGTATCAAGACCGATTTGCCGACTTGAGCGACATGAGCGTCTTCGTCGTGGGCGATTTCGACCCCGATTCGCTCAAGACGCTTGTGGTAAAATACATCGCCACCTTGCCCGGCAAGGGCCGTGTCGAGAAGCCGGTCGACATAGGATACCGCCTGTTCGACAGCAGCAAGACCCTGCGTTTCACCGCCAAGATGGCCGAGCCGCAAGACAAGGTGTACTTCTTCTGGACCACCCAGGTAGATTACACGCTCAAGAACTACCTCACTGCCCAAGTTGCCGGCCGCATCCTGAGCGACATGTGGCTCGACGACCTGCGCGGCAAGCACGGCTGGACCAAGCACATCGACTCGCACTGCAGCGTGGTCGACACCGACGGCGGCCCCGCCATCTACTTCCCCTTCAATGCCACCGTCACCGCCGGCAAGGGAGAGGCAGCCCGCCAGCTTGTGCTCGACGACCTTGAGCGCGTGGCCCGAGGCAACGTCACCGCAGCACAGCTCAAGGCCCAGCAGGACTACTACAGCCGCGTGCACAAGGAGAACATGGGTACCAACGGCTACTGGATGCAAATGCTGCAAAACTATGTGCTCAACGACGGTCTCGACTTCGACGGTCCCTATCAGAGCACCCTCGAGAGCATCACTCGTGCCGACGTCGCCGCTTTTGTGGCACGTCTGCTCAACAAGGGGCGCCAGCTCAACCTCATGATGACTCCCGCTCAAGACTGAGAGCAGCAAGCCTCCACGCTCAAGCGGCAACAAGCCAAGGCTCCTGGCAAGTGTGACACGGGCACAACCCCGCCACCTTGCCAGGAGCTTTTCTGATTGAAGTGACCATAACAAGTATCAAAAAACCCCAACCCTCTCCAAAGGTTGAAACGTCGGCCCGTTGGCACAATTTAGTAAAGGAGCGTCCAGGCTGAGTGCAATTGCTTGAGGTTGGCCACAATGAGACTCACAACAATAGTTGTAATTGCAATGATGGCAGCGTTCTTTACGGCATTAGTCCTGATTTTTGTCGTTTTGTTACTAAAGCTTTTCATTTTTTTACGTTGAACGAAGTATTTAGGACTTTAACCCATCACATCATAAAGTGTATATGAATGATTAGCACCTATTCAGGAGGAATATAACATGTGGCAGGAGCATTTATATATACCAACATATCTCTTTCTTTTATCCTCTGGCGAACTTTTTGATTGCCAAATGGATATATGTCGTCAAGCTGTTTGAAACAGTAAGGCCCTTTATATCGTAAAGTATCGGTATATTTTACTTTAATTTCATTGTCGATTGTATTTACATTTGAACCAACACATATCCAAAGGTCTTGATAAGGAGCATTATCCACCACGAGGGTATCTCTGTGGAATGCCGTTATTTTGTTGTTTTCGCTTGTTTCTAAAACTTGCATTGAGTCGATATACCGCCATTTCCCAATATGAAAATTACGGTCAATGTCTCCCCCGAACTTTCGCCCGTGAGAAAAATACAAGTCAACAGCAAACGTCCCGTTAGAATAGAATCGGTATATGTTGTTTAATGGATGGTAAAGCAAGTACCCATGCTTAGGCTCGTCACACGCAATGTAGACGACCCAATAACCAGTTTGACACAGCATCCTTTTAATACTGTTGGCCCTGGAAGCCTGTGCTCCAGAAATGCTTTTTGCCTCTTTGCTGGTTGACATGTGCCAGCATGAGAAAAACGAGAAAATTGCCGTTACTGCCACAACCATTCTTATAATATGATCCTTTAGATTTGTCTGCATAGCATTTTTCTTTTATTCATCATTGCACGATTTTATCTTCTTTTTCATAGTATGTCACAATGTGCACCTTGCCATTCGAATCACGCCTGTATTTAGTTTGAATCGCACTGTTCTGGCAGGAGCCATCATCGACAAAAAAGCTGTCGCCACCACTGTCGCTTTGCAAAAAAAGAATCTGGTCGTTATATTCAACATCAAGCTCATTTCTCACTTTATTGAAATCAGTCCCTATATACACCCATATATCTCTGAACGGGCAAGCATCTACATACAAAGTGTCTTTTACCATCCCGACAAGCCTTGAAGGGCGCATGGCGCAAACAGTTTTTGTTGAGTCCTCATAGTGCCATTTCCATGAATAAAGCGCTGCTTTATCTTCTTTTACTCTCTTTACCTTGCCACCATAATTCTTTTTTGTGGAATCATACAAGTCACAACAAAGTTTCCCGTTTTTCATGAATCTCATAGCATTTGCTATTGGGTGATATACGATTTTTCCATTGCTGAGAAACCCATCAGCCGTGTATATGATCCAGTATCCAGACCGGCACAACATGTTCACAATACTGTCACTGTCAGCATTTACAGTGCACATTTTGAATTGCACGTCAATATCGCCACTACTTGCTTTCCTCTTGTCTTGACAAGAGAATAATACAGTAAAAATTATGAGTGCAGAAAATAACAGATATATTGCTTTACTCATGACAATACACTTCCTTTCCTTAATTTTTTAGTTGATGTTGTAAACACCTTCATTATCACAACCTTGGGGCTTCATCTCGGCCAGGGGGTCGATGGTGGTGAAGCGCATGACCACGGGGGCGTAGAGCCGCGCCCTCGTGCGCGTCACCACCGTGTCGCGCCCCGTGCCCTTGTCGTGCGATGTGGTGGGTGAAACATTCATGCGGCATGAAAAGGTTTTGCTTGTTTCTGATTTTCAAACTATAAAGTTAATAAGAATTTTCAAAACATCCTTGCAAGTGGACTTTTTGACCACTATTCTGCACCTTTCAGAATAGCGGTGGCAGCTTATTGCTCCAATCATAATATTTATCAATAAAAATAACCGCTTTTTTTGGGGGGGAACAGCCCGAAAACAACATTCGCTAGTAAAGGAGCGTCCAGGCTGAGTGCAATTGCTTGAGGTTGGCCACAATGAGACTCACAACGATAGTTGTAATTGCAATGATGGCAGCGTTCTTTACGGCATCACGTCTATGCACATGCTTCTTGTCCTGAGTTTTTATGACCTGACAGTTAAGAATGACATCGCTAATACGTTTGCCTCGTATAATAGGACAGTTGTATAAAAGGAGCAATACGCATGCAGGCGGCGGGCAAGATAGGGGGTGGCGGGCAGGACTGCTTTTTTATTCAAGTGCGATTATACTGAAAGGGGCATTTTTGCGTTATATATTTAATTATGGTTAAAAATCACGTCAATTTCAAGATATTGCTACTTGCCGTGTGCCTGCTGGGTGCGTTGCAGGCGGCGGCACAGGTGAAGATAAGCGGCAAGGTGGTAGACGAGGACGGGAAGCCCGTGGAGTTTGCCCGCGTGAGCATCACGGGCACCGCGATAGGGACAACTACCGATCCCAAGGGCCTCTACGAGCTCTCGGCTCCCACGCGCGACTCGGTGATGGTGCAATTTGACTGTTTGGGCTACAGCACGGTCAAGCGCTTGCTCATAAAACCCACCGGCAGTGTCACCATCAACCCCAAGCTCTACAAGAAAGCCATGGAGCTGGGCGAGGTGAAGGTGACCGAGTTCAAGAAGCAGACCAACACGATGAGCGATATCGACATCAACAACCTCAAGCTCACGCCCGACATCAACGGCGGCAGCGTGGAGGGCGTGCTGGCCACGCAGGCCGGCGTGTCGCAGAAGAACGAGATGTCGTCGCAATACATGGTGCGTGGCGGCGCCTACGACGAGAACAGCGTCTACATCAACGGCATCGAGGTCTATCGCCCGCAACTGGTGACCAACGGGCAGCAAGAGGGATTGAGCATCATCAACCCCGACATGGTGCGTGCCGTGCGCTTCTCGACTGGCGGCTACAATGCCGAGTATGCCGACAAGATGTCGTCGGTGCTCGACATCACCTACAAGGAGCCCGAGGCCTTCGAGGGCAGCCTGCAAGGCAGCCTGCAAGGCGGAAGCCTGGCGCTGGGCACCCACACGGGCAAGTTCTCGATGCTGCACGGCGTGCGCTACAAGCGCAACTCGTCGATGCTGGGCTCGCTCGAGAGCAAGGGCGAGTATGACCCGCAGTACTTCGACTACCAGACACTCATAACCCTGTCGCCCAGCAGCAAGTTCAAGGTGCAGGTGCTGGGCAACATTGCGCTCAACAACTACCGCTTCACGCCCAAGGACCGCGAGACGAGCTTCGGCACGTCGACCAACGTGAAGTCGTTCAAGGTATACTTCGACGGCCAGGAGAAGGACAAATTCCAGACCTACTTTGGCGCGCTCACAGCCACCTACAAGTTTGGCAAGAGTGCCGACCTCACACTGCTGGCCTCGGGCTACCAGACCAACGAGCTTGTGGCCTATGACATACACGGCGAGTACTGGCTCAACGAGGCTGGCGACGGCAACACCGGCGGTGAGCTGGGCGTGGGCAAGTACCACGAGCATGCCCGCAACAGGCTCAAGATCAACGTCTACAACTTCGGCCTCAAGGGCAACCTGGGCCTTGGACACAACAATTTCACCTACGGTTTCAACTATCGCAAAGACGACATCTACGACCGCTCGCGCGAGTGGCAGTGGCGCGACTCGGCCGGCTACTCGCTGCCGCACCTGCCCCACGAGGTGAACGTGATATACAGCCAGCGCAGCACCAACGACTTGAACACGTCGCGCTTCTCGGCCTTTGTACAAGACACGTGGAAGCTCTACATGGGCGCCGGGGTGCTCTCGGTGAACGTGGGCGCCCGCCTCTCGCACTGGGACTTCAACAAGGAGACCCTCGTCTCGCCACGCATGAGCCTGGGCTATGTGCCCGCGGGCAACTCGCGCCTGTCGTTGCGGCTGGCCGGCGGCATCTACTACCAGCAACCCTTCTACAAGGAGTACCGCCAGCAGCAAGTCGACTCGCTGGGCAACTACTATGTCGCGCTCAACAACAAGATCAAGTCGCCACGCAGCGTGCACGTGATACTGGGCGGCGACTACACCTTCAGGGCCATGGACCGCCCCTTCAAGTTCACCACCGAACTCTACTACAAGCACTTGAGCCGCATCATCTCCTACGAGGTCGACAACTTGAAGCTCAACTACACGGGCTACAACGGCGGCAACGGCTACATCGCCGGCATCGACATGAAACTCTTCGGCCAGTTTGTGGAAGGCACCGACTCGTGGATTAGCTTCTCGCTCATGAAGACGCAGGAAGACATCAACGGCGTGAAGGTGCCCCTGCCCACCGACCAGCGCTACAGCGTAGCACTGTTTTTCACCGATTATTTTCCCAACCTGCCGCGGCTCAAGTTCAGCCTCAAGGGCGTGCTGAGCGACGGCCTACCCACCGTGGCGCCCAACAAGACGCGAGCCAACAGCTGGTTTCGTCAGCCAGCCTACAAGCGTGTCGATGCGGGCCTGAGCTTTGCCCTGGTCGACAAGGAGCACCGACCGGCCACCGGCCTGCTGAGCAACTTCAAGAGCGTGTGGATAGGACTCGACGTGTTCAACCTGCTCGACATCTCCAACGTGAGCAGCTACTACTGGGTGACCGACGTCAACAACATCCAGTATGCCGTGCCCAATTACCTCACTCGCCGCCAGCTCAACGTGCGCCTCTCGATGACCTTCTGAGACTGCTGCACCACAGCGGCCACGGGCATAGCCTATTGTGATGAGGGCGCAGCCCCAAAAATCACCACAAGAGGGGATGCCGGTTGAGAAAAAATCGCACTATCTTTGTGCCAACAATAATATAGGAGGAATACAGAGAATGACGATTGCCGACATTGTTATTATCGCCGTCATTGCAGTGGCCGTGATTGTATCGGCACGACGATTTGTGAAACAGGGGCATGGCGATTGCGGCTGCGGCTGCGGCAGCCATTGCCAGAGCCGCAAGAACAGGGCCAAGCACGACAAGCCTTGCTGCACACCGCAGCAAGCCCACCAGGCCCCTGAGAGTAAATGATTTTTTTTTTAGATATGGACAACCTACTCTTTGGCAAGCAACACCGCCTTGCCGACATGATCACAGCCTGCCCAGGGCTGCTGCTCACGTTTCAGCGCCTGAACATACCTCTGGGCTTCGGCGACAAAACGGTGGCCGAGGTGTGTGCCAAGCACGGCGTCGACCCCGACTTTTTCCTGCTAATATGTAATGTGCAGGCCCACGACGACTATGTGCCCGCACTCGAGACCGTGGCCGGCACCGACATGAGCGGCCTCGTGCCCTACCTCAAGGCCTGCCACCGCTACTACACGTGCAAGCGACTGCCCCACATTGCCAACCACATCGACCGCATTGCCCAGCAACTGCCCACCACAAGGGTGCGCAAGGCCTTTGAAGCCTTCTTCAAGGCCTATCTCATCGAGATAGAACTGCACTTCACCGACGAGGAACAGAACGTGTATCCCTGCATCCTGGCCTTGCAGCAAGGACAGCGCGGCAAGGGGCGCATCAACGACTTCATCGCGTTGCACGGCAACCTGCAGGACAAGCTCGACGACCTGACGCAGATCATCTTCAAGTATCTGCCGGCAAGTGTCACCGGCGACGACCCTATCGATGCAGTGCTCGACATCCTCCAACTCTCGCAAGACTTGAAAAAGCACAACCTGATAGAGGAGAAAATCATGATTCCCTATGTAAAATGGATTGAAAAGAAGGTGAAATGAAAACCAGGATTCTCATAGCCGAGCCATCGCAGGTCATCGTCGAGGGCCTGAAGGCCATACTGGGGAAACCCACACGGTTCTCGCTGCTCTCGCCTGTGCCCAACCTCGACGACATCGAGAGCCACATCACCGCCCTCAAGCCCGACATCGTGATCGCCAACCCCACCCTGGCGCACGATGCAGGCGCAATGCTGCAATCGCAGGGCGTGAAAACGGCAGCCCTGCTCTACCAGTATGTAGAGCCCTGGCGACTCAACACCTTCGACCTGGTGCTCGACATACGCCAGAGTGCCGGCACCATCGTCGAGCACCTCGTGCAACTGGCCGAGCGCAACCTTGAGCAAGACGGGCCGCGCAAGATCACCAACTACGACCTCACCAAGCGCGAGACCGCTGTGCTTATCGAGGTGGCACGCGGGCTGACCAACAAGGAAATAGCCGAGAAGATGAACGTGTCGGTGCACACGGTGATTTCACACCGCAAAAACATCATGCACAAGACCGGCATCAAGTCGGTGGCCGGCCTCACCGTCTATGCCATGCTCAACAATCTCATCGAGGAGTGATCCCCTTCAAGCAACAATATTTTTAAGTCATTTTGTCTTTTTTTAGTTACAAGTCATGCACGAAATGACACCATAAGGTGTTATATTTGTACACAACAACCAAAAAGGAGGAAATGATGGTGAAAAAGATTGTTTTGGCATTCTCTCTCATGATGGCCGGAGCCACATGGTGCAGCGCCCAAACTGCAACCGCGCCCCACAGCACCAACCAGCAGCAGTCGGGCACAATCGAGAAGCGCGACACTGTGCAACTGGTGGCAGTCGACAAAATCAAAGACAAGAACACGCGCAAGCAGGTGAAAGCCCAGCTGGGCACCATGCGCTTCCAGAAGGCAGCCCGCGCCATGCGCGAGGGCTACTTTGTGCTCATGGCCAGCAGCGTGCGGCACAGTCCCAGCGGCGCCATCGACGCCAGTGCCGACGAGCAGGCCAATTTTGTGCTCGTGCAAGGCCACTCAGGCGTGTTTCAAACTGCCGGTCGCGGCATCAACCCCGGGCTCAACAACATGGGCGGCTTCACCTTCAAGGGCCGTGTGGGCAAGCCCACGTTCAGCTCCAACAAGAAGGGCGACCTCTTCATGAACTTCACCCTGGTGGGCAGCGACGTGAACTGCGACGTGTATATCACACTCTTCCATGGCAGCGGCGATGCCGAAGCCACAGTCACCCCGGCCATGGGACGCGGCAGCTTCACACTGCGTGGCAAGCTGCTCCCCTACAAGCAGCCCAAGCCCACATCTCCCCGTTGACGCCACTCCAACTCGCCCGACTGCGTCACCCAACAAAAGGAGAATTGACAACGGATAACTTAATTAATCAGTTAATTGACTAATCAAACACTCAATATTGTCCGTCAGAAGTTCCTCACCAGAGGGAAAGATGCTGCACTTATTTCACGAAAAGGAGAACTGTTGTGATTACACTTATAACCAGCTGAGCTATCAGCAAGATTTGAAGCGTTCCTACTTTTTTAGCTAGTTTCTCATTCTTGTTGACTAAAGTATTCTCTAATGTTCCGATCTTATTCTCGAGGGAAGAGTGCACATTATTGATTCGCCGAACAATAGCACTCTTAATGTCTTCCAAATCTGTTTTACATTGTGCAAGTTCACTTAAGGTCTTTTTTAGGCCTGAGTCCAGGTCCATAATTGTAACATTTGCTTTATCAAGCGACTGGCCAATTGCAGAGATTTGGTTACTATCTTCGGCCTGTTTTGTTTTAATATCACCAACAGCAACATCTTGAGCTTCTTGCGATGACCTTAAATAATCATGTAAACTCTTAATTGAAAAAGTCAGTTCTGATATTTCTCTACTTATAGTAGAAGTTTTTTTTATAGCTTCGTTCAAATGTTCCACCTGATTATTAATCTTACCCACGCTTTCATCGCTAGCGATCTTGAAATCATTAGTCGTAGCAGTGAGGCCTGCCTTAGTTTCAGAAACGATGTTAGCACAGGAAGCATTTAAGTCCTTGACTGCTTGTGTAGCTTGCTGGTCAATAACGACCTTATTGGATTTCAATAGCACTATCAAACTATTGAGTGCAGCTTGCACACCATTTAGTTTGGATGCATAATTGTCAATCTCCCTTTGCGTTCCAGCATAAGCATTTACAGTTTTATTGACCTGCTCGCGAGCCGAATCAATATCTTCAAGCGACGCTTTCAATCGCTCTATGGTTTTAAATAGTTCATTGCTTTCCATATTTCTTTATTTTTTTAGATATTTTGCCTTAAAATTATCCAGCCAAGTAAGTTGATACTCAACTTCACTGATTTGTTGCCATTCTTCAAGTTGTTCAAGACATTCACCTGTGACAGCGTTTTTCTCTTTTAATTTATTAATAAAAAGATCCATTTTGCTATAGAACTCATCTAAATCAGTTGAGCGTCGCCTAAATTCCTTATATCCCATGATGAAACTATCGCGCAGTTCTCTGCGCAAATTATCGCTATCTTGTACATTTAAATATAATAGGCAATAAACATTAAGAAAATCTAAAGCTGGATTTGTATCAGTAAGAGATCTCCTAATAAGACGCACAGCTCCTAACAGATGATTGATATTGTCTTTGGGTGAACCCGATGTGCCCACCACATCATCATCTACAACGTTCATGTATTTGAAAAGAATGCCATAGGAAGATTTTTTCCCATACTCCGTGTCGGCGGTTAAACTATATGGCACGTTTTCTTCTGTGACATAATCTTCGCGAGCGAACTTAGAATTGAAATAGTAATAAATGAAGTCTTTCAGTTCTTCATTTGTTTCAAGCCAGTTGTCGGGTGAATTAACCGCTTGCTCGCAGAAAGTTTCCATATCACGAATTGCACGCTCGCGTTTAGTGGCAATCTTGCTATAAACAAATTCGGTTATATAGCCCAGACATTTCTGCATGGCATTTTGACCTTTATAATTAAAGGCATTGCGCATTTCTAAATCAGCGCGTTCTTCGGTATAATACCGCATGAGGAACGTCTTTAATTGATTGAAGTATTCCTCATCACTCCTTCGTTTAGTGACAATACGAAATTGTTGTGTTGTATAATCTCGCGTGTAATCATCAATAATACCAACACAACACATTCGATATATTGCCTTTTCGATAGTTGCCACAAATTCGACCTCTCCATCCTTAACGTCTCGCGAATCTTTGAACACGAGTATTGGGAATCCGTTTCTTCTTAATTGCGCGTTAAGGCGTTCAACAGACTCAGCATTAATTTGTGGCGAATATGAGATATACGAGACAAGCGGATCACCCTCCTTTGTGGCGAGCAGTTCCTCCATAAATCCAGACACTTGCTTGTGTTGGATTTTTGGGGAATCAGATGCTTCCTCATCAGAAACATCTGTTACTGATTGTGTGAGCAAATAGTACATAATTCTTTTCTCAAAATCTTCCCCAATGAAGTTGTTGTCGAAAAAGAATTTATGCACACCATAATCAACTGCAACATTTTCCATAAGTCGTGTGCGAGGGTTTTGCTCCAAACATTCTTTGGGGCAGTATAAGATAGTGGCAAGTGCCATTTTTCTATCACGACCTGCACGACCAGCCTCTTGCACGAAAGCTTCAAGCGACCCGGAGAAGTTGATGTTGTAGGTGAATCGCACATTCGGCTTGTCAATGCCCATACCGAATGCTTTGGTTGCAACCATAATTGATGATTCTCCCCTAATAAACCGCTCTTGTTCTGTCAACACATCACCGCCAACATATCTGCTGACTTCTGCATTTTCCAATTCATCGGAAATTGAGTCAGCAACACCTGTATTACTCGCTGTACTTTTGACACCTAGACTGCCCCTGCGATGTGGGCAGAACACAATAGCAGCAGCTTTATTAGGTTCTTCAGCATACCAATCAGGAGCAACATCAATCGCCAAATCAGCGTTTTCTATTTCCTGCTTTATACTTTCATCTGTGATTGATTCACGCTCGATGAAGCGACGTTTTATCAGAGCAATATTTTCAGGCGATTGAAGTTTGGCAAGTTCCAAATGGCTACGTCTTATAACAGTCGGTAAGTAGTCATTCTTTTTCCTATATACATCCCATTTCGTAGGGCAATCATAGCCATCAACTTGCACAACGTGATATTGCAATTCCAAACGATTAGTATTTTCATAACGAACAATCGCGTCACTATCGATTGGAAATGCTCCATTGCCTGACAACTCGCGTTCAACGTCGGCGAGGACATCGAATGAGGCAGTTGCAGTAAGTCCGAACAAAGAAAGATGTCGTTTCTCACCCTCTTTCTGTTTGGGAAGGACATATTGGTATAAGTTTCTGCCCAAATGCAGGTATGTAAATCTAAAGTCGTGTCCCCATTCCGAAACACAATGCACCTCATCAATTACTCCATAAGCGAAATAAACGCGAAGACTTTCCATGTTTCTCAATCTTGTTCTGAAACCGCGAATGCAAAGTCTTTCGGGTGATAAGAAAACAAACAACATTTTGGATTGTTCCATTTGTTCTTCCCGTACAGCCTTGTCATCAACTGTAGAATTGATGTAGGTGCAGCAGTCTATGCCGGCGTTAATCAAGCCATCGAATTGATCTTTCATTAGGGATATGAGGGGGTCAATAACAATGGTGATACCTGGTTGGAGCAAGGCTGCCAGTTGGTAAGTTAATGACTTACCGCTACCAGTTGGGAGCAGACCAATGACCGGCAAATTACTCAATGCTCGCGTGAGAATTGGCAATTGACCGTTTCGGAATTTTTCTTTTCGGAACAGCAAGTTAAGGAAATAAGTCAGAGTGCTGACTTGCTCATGTTGCTCAATGAATGTGCCCTGCTCATTCTTAAGCACGAATGGCTGATAGTCAATGCGGTCTGTTGTATAGAAATATCGTTCAGCCGTTAAGTTATCATCTTCGGCAGAGAAAATGGCGAAATAGCAATCATTCTTTGCCCTGAATGTGCTAAAGTCAAAATCATTAACCTTAACGGCGGTTGAATTATGAATTACTAAATCATATTCGTGTTCACGCAGGTCGTCAGTTATTTTGTCAGTGCGATAGCAATTCAAGTGTAATTTTGAATCAATGTACTGTTTTGACCCAATAACATATAAGTTAATTTCAGGCAGTTTTAGATTTGCATATTCAGTGCTTATGCTTGTGATTGCATTGAACATTTGTTTGAAATCTTCAAATGCCAAAGCAGCACAAGGCACATCCTTTTCTTCAACCAATATATCCCATTCAGGTGCCAGCAAATCGAGCTTGCCAGAAATAAGAACTTCTACAATAAGTTTTTGGATTCGGGCAATAGCCGTTGGCGAATATCCTATTTCATCAAGTAAGTCATTGCCACTGAATTGAAGCTCTTGTCGGTCAAATGGCTCAATGCCTTCTGCATTGTTTGGGGCAAAACTAATTACACCGTTAGAACTTGTTTCTGAAATAAGATTTGTACCGCAAAATTGACGTTCGACGAATGGTGATACTTTTGTGGGCAGACCTCGCGTAATTATATTGTTAAGAACAGCCAAGATAGGGTGCATATCATCGCTGATACTTGCGCCCAAATCAAATGGAGCATATACATCGAAATATGTCAAACGGTTGCTGTTCTGAACGAAGTGTTCCGCAACTGATAAGTCGTATGACGCACGGAATTGAATAGCTGGATAGAAAGCATATTTGATGATTTGCTGTTCGGCGTTAGCCTGCAACTTCAACACATTGATGTTGTAGGTATAACCTAACGACGATTTATCCGAAAGGATTTCCGACTTCTCAAATGCAAGCGGTCTTCTAAAATATCGCAGGAATGATTGTATACGCAGGTTACCACTAAGATAATAAGGGCTGACGCATACAAGCATATTGCTACACCGGTTATTCGCATATATAATTTGCGATAGGTGTTTGAGGTCTATTCCACCTATATCAAGAATGTTAGAGAACATTTGATATACTGGGATTTGTCGCTCAAAAATAAGGTCAGAAGAAGTCACCTCGTTCAGCTTTTTGTTATGGCTTTTAACCTTGATGTCTTTGTCAAACAAGCCGATTAAAAACTTCGCTCTTTCCAATGCGACAGTAGATGGTTCAATAAGGATTACTTCTTTAATCCTGCATTGCAAATGTTTCTCTTTGATATAGTCAATCAAATAGAGTGTTGCTAAGCCTTGTCCACATGCCCAATCAATAATATTGATTTGCGGTGGAAGCTGTTCGTTTATCAACGAGAAAGCTCTGTCTAGCTTGCCCTTATGCCAATCGACATAAGATGCGAGGTATGCGTCAAGTTGTATTTCTTCTGTATATATCGTATTGTCAATATCAGAACCTCCTTGATTGGTCAAAACCCAAGGTGTACGGCGATATTGCACTGGCAAAGCTTGCCGCGCCGCATCTCTAATTACACTGAGATTAAGATTGTGACAACTGCTTATTGTTTCTCTAAAGTTTGGCATTATCTCCCTGTTATTGTTTCGGCGAATGGGTTTTCTTTGTGCGAGCGCAGGTTGGCGACGGCAAGTTCTTTGCTGGCGTTTGCATAGCAGTACTCGCAACCGTGAACACAAGTGTTGTATTCTCCGATGTCTTTGCTCTTGACGCAACCGCAGAAAAGGCGTTGTCCTTTGTCGCGGTTGTCGCCATGTGTGGCATATCTGCCACCAGGCAGCATGATTGCGCCATCGGGCAGTGGGTCGGTTTCGCCGAACAATCCTGCTTGCGGCATGGGGTGTATCTTAACATTTAGGTAGTCCATTAGGACTTTATCTTGATGCGCGAGACGGATGATTAAGTCATCGTCGACGCAGTGGTTTTTCTGTACTCCGAACTCTGTGAGGTCAATCTTTTCGCCGCAGGTCGCTAATTCATAGCCCCATTTATCGTTGAGTTTAGCTAGTTTCCCAGCGAACTCTCGCATTTGCTCCTCACTCCAATCAATGTAATGGATGTTGGCTTTCGTGAGGTTGTACTGCACCTTGCGGTAACTCACAATGTCGGCAAAGCTGAATACCAGTTTCTCGGTGTAGCCGAACAGTTGGTTACCGATATTTTCAATTTTGGCAAGTAAAGTGTCAATGCTGATTTGCTCGGTAAGAACCAATGGGTCAAACCGCCAAATAACATGACCTTTGCCAAGTCGCTCGACGAGTTGTTTGAATATATCGATGCGTTGTGCAATGGGCGGTACGCTTTTTTCCAAGCCTTCGGCTTCATAGTCGTTTAGTGAGTACTGGATATAGCAGCCAATCCCTCTGCGTTCAAGGATTGGCAGATATTCAAGCAGAGGTCTTGGATTCTTAGACCAGAACACAATAAAACGTGTGTTTTGGTACGAAACATAACTGCGAACTCCGTTAAACGGGTTCGTCCATGCCGAGTAACCAGCTTTATCAAGCCGATGGAAAAACCAGTCGGCATAAAACGCAGGAATGTCGGTACTGCGACTTGCCGACACGAGAACGGGAACTTGCATATCTACAAGTTCACCATTCTCGCGCGGCAGTTTCTTCTTATCCCAAGTTGCCATAGGCGTTAAAAATCAATATTTCCGTCTTTTATAACCTTGTCCTCAAGATAAGCAAGAACCTTTGCATGAAGTGCCTTGCCTTCTGTGACGATTGATGGCTCGTTCTTGCCTTGCCCAAAGAAATTTGAAGCGATTTTCAATTTCAAGTCTCTATACTTGGAGGCAAACAAATCAATTAAAAGAAGGCGCGGACTTGCATTGAGGTCGGCAAACTCCATTTTATACATTGAGTCTCGACCCTCAAAATTCGAAAAGCCCATAAAGCCAAGTCCGTCTCCAGTATTAACTGCAGATGAAACTGTATATTGAAATGCTTCGTGGTTAGTAAGCATTAAAAGAATACGGTTCTTGTATAGGTTGCAGTCCGTGGGCTTTTTATTGATAGCTTTGCTTATGAACAAGTATGCAAGACTCGCCAATTGTTGTTGGTCGTCAATATCTGAAATAGTGCCGAATGAAAGGAAAATCATTAAGCCCATGCCGTACTCTCCGTAATTTTGAATTTCAGAAAGTTGGGCTGGATCATAACGATAAGATCTCCATGCCTGGTACAAGGGATGGTAAGTGGCATCACCATCATTACCCATTTGTAACTGAGCCAATGCTTCATTTACAAATTTCTCTGTTTCCGTTAGTTCTTTCTTTGCGCATGTCGATGTAGCTTCTTGTTGTGAACTTCGTATTCTGTACTCCAAATCCACATTACGGTCATACATATGGAGAATACATTTGTCCACCTTGCCCTTTTTCAGGATGATCGAGAAACCATAGTCAGACAAATCAATATCTTGCCAGCCAAAGGGAGTTTGCGCCGAAACTATGTAACCTTTCAGCAGTATCTCATTGTCAGAAATCTTTGCAACACGCATAGGTTTGGCAGCGAATTGAGGTTGCCCAGTATCACCATTTGTAGCAGTGAGTATGTAACCGTCCCCATTCTTTAGATGATAACCACGGCAACCATTTGTGTTCTTTCTGATTCTGATGAAACGTGGACACACCTGCAAATCTTTGACTGGTGTTCCGCTCTCATAACGTTGATGGCAGTTTGAATCAAAATCAAAATTTGAAAGGATCGCCTCTTGACGTTCTTGTTCCTGCCGGTTGCGTTGTTCTTCAGCGCGACGGCGTACTTCGGCTTGACGACGTTGTTCCTCGGCATGGAGTCTCATCTCGGCTTCTTGTTTTAAGCGAAACTCCTCTTGGCGTTCACGTTCTATCTTCTTGTTTCCAAATAAAAAATCAAATAGACCCATATCGTTAAGATTAGAAGGTTTGTGAATTTTCAGTCGATGTTCCAATAGGCTTCAGGGTCACCGTCGAAAGCGTCATAAATAGCATCATCACTGTAGCCCTCTACGTCTTGTGCAAAAGTGCCAGAAAAATCACCATAGTGTGAGCCGTAGTCATCATAATCAATCTCATAGTCTTCGTAGTCTTCATCGTAGTTCATATTTAGCAATCTTTAAAAGGTAATAATTTCAATTGTCAATATTTAAATTGCAATTTCCGTGCCAGACCTTATTGATCATCTTCCCATTAGTAAAATGTGATAGTATTAAAACGGAGGGAAAATAAACTCTAAAGCAAAACTCAAATGGTCTTTTTCTAGCTTACATCGTCGCTGTGCTCTAACACATTTATGAGCGTCCGCTTCCTTTATGTGGACAAGATAGCTTTTCCTCGCCAATGCCGCATGGTGATTTACACATGATGTGAGCATCGCCAGTTTACACGTGTAGAAGAGTTACTCAAGACAGTCTGCTATCTGCTATGATACGGCTACTCATGAATTTCGAGATTTTTTGTTAGGACGCTATGGGCTCACTGTAGCATTTTCAGGAATTCGTCCTCGCTCACGATGGGGATGCCCAGCTTGCGGGCCTTCTCCAGCTTGGCCGGGCCCATGTTGTCGCCGGCAAAGACAAAGCTGGTGGCCTTGGAGATGCTGCTCACGTTTTTGCCGCCGTTCTGCTCGATCATGGCCTTGTACTCGTCGCGGGAATGATGGGCGAAGACACCGCTTATCACTATTTTTTTGCCCTCGAGCTTGGTGGTGTGGCCGGCCAGCTCCTCCTGGCTGAGCTCCATCTGCAAGCCGGCCTTGCGCAGGCGCTCCACAATGTCGCGGTTGGCAGGCACCGAGAAGTATTCTACAATCGAGGCAGCTATCTTGGGGCCTATCTCGGGTATGGCAGCCAGCTGCTCGGCCGGCATGGCCATGAGCCGATCGATGCTCTTCACGTTGCGGGTAAGCACCCGGGCAGTGGTCTCGCCCACATAGGAAATAGAGAGCGCAAAGATGACACGGGCAAAGGGCACCTGGCGCGAGGCCTCAAGGCCTCGCATGATGCGCGTGGCCGCCTTGTCCTGGAAGTGCTCAAGCTTCACGAGTTGGGGCTGTGTGAGGTCGTAGAGATCGGCAATGTTGTTGACCAGGCCGCTCTCGTGCAGCTGCACAGCCACCTCCTCGCCTATGCCGTCGATATTCATCGCGTGGCGCCCCACAAAGTGCTCGATGCGGCCCGTGATTTGCGGCGGGCACTCATACTTGTTGGGGCACACCCAGGCAGCCTCGCCCTCCACGCGCTTGAGCGGCGTGCCGCACACCGGGCAATGGGTCACAAACTTCACGGGCTGGCTGCCCGGTGCACGCCGCTTGAGGTCGACGCCCACTATCTTTGGAATGATTTCTCCGCCTTTTTCTACATAGAGGTAGTCGCCGTCGTGGATGTCGAGCTGGCGTATGATGTCCTCGTTGTGCAACGAGGCGCGTTTCACAACGGTGCCCGAGAGCTGCACCGGGTCGATGTTGGCCACAGGAGTAATGACGCCCGTACGCCCCACCTCGAACGAGATGTAACGCAGACGCGAGCATTCACGCTCGGGAGCAAACTTGTAGGCAATTGCCCAGCGCGGAGCCTTGGCTGTGCTACCCAGGGTGGCCCACTGCTCGATCGAGTTGAGCTTAAACACCAAGCCGTCGGTGGCAATGGGCAGGTTTTTGCGCTCCTTGTCCCAGTAGTTGATAAAATCAACCACCGAGTCGATCGATGGCAAAATGGTGTGCCCGGCCACCTTGAAGCCCCAGCGTTGCAAGGCCTCCATGCGCTCAACATGGGTGGATATCGCAACTTGGTCGCCCAGCAGGAAGTAGAAGTAGGCATCAAGGCCGCGGCGGGCCACCTCGGCGCTGTTCTGCATCTTCAAGGTGCCGGCGGCGGCATTGCGCGGGTTGGCAAAGAGGGGTTCCTCGTTGTACTGGCGCTCCTTGTTGAGCCGCTCAAAGTTTTTCCAGGGCAGCAATATCTCGCCGCGCACCTCAAACTTTTCGGGCCAGTCGCCAGGCTGCAACTGCAAGGGCACGCTCTTGATGGTGATCACGTTGGCCGTCACGTCGTCGCCGCGCACGCCGTCGCCGCGGGTCACGGCACGCACCAGCCGCCCGTGCTCGTAGGTGATCGAGATGCTCGTGCCGTCGTATTTCATTTCGCCCACAATCTGCACCGGCTCGCCTCCCAGGCCATCCTTGGCACGGCGCAGGAAATCCTGCACCTCCCCTATCGAGTAGCTGTTGCCCAGGCTCTGCATGGGGCGCTCGTGCACCACCTGCTTGAAGCCCTGGCTCAAGTCGCTGCCCACGCGCTGAGTGGGCGACAGCGGGTCGAAGCACTCGGGGTGCGCCTTCTCCAAGTCCTGGAGCTGTCGCATCATGTGGTCATAGTCCTGGTCGCTTATCACAGGCTGGTTGAGCACATAGTAGTTGTAGTTGTGGCGATTGAGCTCGTCGCGCAGTTGCTTGATGCGCTTCACATCCTGCTCGTTCTGGTCGGCAAATAAATCATCCATTGGAAACACGTTGTTTTATTGAGCAAATTTAGTGAAAATTGTGCACAATTTTCAGCTCTTCTTGCTCCTGCGCCAATTTTTTTTGACTTACAGGCACAGTTGCATGATGGCCTATTGCCATAGGCAAGCCATGACAATTAACAACATTTAACATACCTCGATGCAGCAAATCGGCCTCGATGCCGTTGTATAAACGTAGGCGAGATAAAATCCTGCCCCACTAAACCGCAATATAATTAAACAAACTAAAAACTAAAAACAAAATACACAGGATGAAACAATTGCAACTGGCTGCAGCTCGGCACATCGCCACCGCGGCCCTCATGTGCCTCGTGATAACCAGCATGATGGTATCGTGCAGTAATGATGATGTTGTAGATGGAGACTGGGACCCGATGAAATGGGAAGTCCCGGCCAACGTGACCAAGGTGGGCGACAACTATCAGGTGGCAGCCGCCGGCGACTCGGTGGTCTTTGCTTGCACAAACTATGGCGGATTCTGGTTTAACCGTGCCGAGTACACACTGGGCGACAGCCTGCACACAGCCTACGGCTGGCAATATTCCAACGATGAGCACCACAAGTGGCTTGAGCTTGATGAAAAAAACCAAACTGCAACCCCGGTGAATGAGGACTCCATCTCGTGGAAGGCAAAAGACAAAGGCAACCTGCTCATTGCCGTGTTCAAGCCCAACGACACAGGCATGGAGAAAACGCTCACGCTCTACATAGAGAGTGGCGACGCCTTCGGCCTCATCAGCTTCGTCCAACCCCCGCTGCAGGCTGCTGGCAAGTGACACGTGGCAACAAGAGAAGAAGGAAGAGGGGGGACAATGGCTCGACACTGTGGTGTGAAACCATTGTCCCCCCTCCCAGCTATGGTTGGCGCGCCGGTAGCGGTCAAGCTCAGTCGGTGTCTTTCACCTCCCAGCCCAGAGCCGAAGCACCCAGGATGGCAGCATCGCTCTCCTTCATCTCGCTGAGCATGATCTTGGTCTTGCCCTTGTAGATGCCGAGCACGTTTTTCTCATAGGCTTCCTTGATGGGGTTCATGATGAGGTCGCCGCTCTTGGTGAGGCCGCCGAAGAGCACAAAGGCCTCGGGGCTCGAGAAGGCGGTAAAGTCGGCAAGTGCCTCGCCCAGGATGGTGCCTGTGTAGTCGAAGATTTCCTTGGCCAGCTTGTCGCCTGCGATGGCGCAGTCGTACACATCTTTGGAAGTGATCGACTCGATGTCGTAGTTGCGCAACTTCGACTCGTCGTCGCGTATCTCGAGAAACTCGCGTGCCGTGCGGGCAACGCCAGTAGCCGAGCAGTAGGCCTCGAGGCAGCCCGTGCGGCCACAACCGCACACGCGCCCGTTGGTGCGTTTCACAATCACGTGGCCCAGCTCGCCGGCAAAGCCGTCGTGGCCATACACCATCTGGCCATTGATCACGATGCCGCTGCCCACACCGGTGCCCAGGGTGATCATGATGAAGTCTTTCATGCCTCGCGCGGCACCATAGGTCATCTCGCCTATTGCGGCAGCGTTGGCATCGTTGGTGATGATGCACGGGATGCCGAATTTCTCACTTATCATGTTGGCAAACGGGATGGGGCCCTTCCAGGGCAGGTTGGGAGCATCCTCGATGATGCCGGTGTAGTAGTTGGCATTGGGGGCGCCGATGCCTATGCCTTGTATTTTGCCTGCAGCGTCGTTGGCGGTGATCACGCGGGTGATTTCGGTGTGGAGTTCGTCGATATAGTCATTGATGTCGGCGTGCTTCACAGTCTTGATCGAGTCGCTCGCAATCACATTGCCGCGAGCGTCGACGATACCGAAGGCGGTGTTGGTGCCGCCCATATCGATACCTATTACATAAGGTTTTGCCATGTTTGTTGAAAATTTAAATTTTAAGTTTATAGATGTGTCAATTGTTTCTCTTCCACAAAGATAGAATATTTTCTCGACTTTATCGCATTTTTTGCCAGCAATTTATATTTCGCTGGCAGCCAATTGTGAGCGTAATCTTTGCAACATCAATGGCTGGGCTGCACGGAGATGTGCAACCCAGCCATGATTTCGGGGCCGCGCCCCAGGGTGCGGCACGGCCACGTGGCAATGGTTATTTCACCACCTTGGTCACGCGCTTGGTGCCGTCGGTGTAGAGGGTGACCACCACATTCACGCCCTGGTGCGGCGTTGCCGAGCTGCGGCCGGCCAGGTCATAGTAGGTCACGCGCTTCACGCCCTTGGCCGTCACTGTCTCGTCTGTTCCAGTGTTCTCGTTCTCGACCTTGACAAGATTGGAGGCTGCGGAGTAGACATAGATGATCTCGCCCTTGTAGTCGACCGAGCGGCAGGCCGACTGCACAGTATAGCTATAGCTCACCCCGTCGCCCATGGGATCGAGGCCGGTCACGTCGAGCGAGGTACCCTCGGTTTCGGTCGAGAGCATGGGAGCGATGATCTCGTAGCCTGCAGGCAGGACCTGTGCAAGGCTCATCTGGTCGATAAATACCTTGTTCTTGCCCGTGTAATACACGCGTACGGCAGCATTGGCAGCGCCCTTGGTGAAGTTGATCACATAGGGTTTGAACCCCCCTGCGAGTGGCTGGGTTACCGTTTCGAGCACCTGGTCCTGGGCGCCGACGAGTTGCACCTGCACGGTGTCGGCAAGGCTCTCGCCAAAAAGCTGTGCGTCCATGTTGATGGTGGCCTGCACCTTGCCCTCGTCGTTGGACAGGTCAAGATAGGGTGTGGTGAGCGAGGCCGCGTCGCCATAGGGCGCAAGGCCGATAGTGCCGGCGGCAAACACGTGGTTCACGCCATACCAGCCCGACTGATGCGTGTAGTCGTCGAGATACTCCTGCAGCTTGCCAAACTCGACGCTCGTGAACGTGCCCTGGGTCACCCCAGAGAAGTCCTCGTCGAGCAGCGTGGTCAAGCCAGTCTCCTTGATGCGGGTGTTCTTGTACACGTTCAGCTTGTAGAGCTCGGCCTCGGGCACACTCTTCCAGTTGGCCGTGAAGCCAGTCTCGGTCACGCCTGTGGCAGCAGTGGCCACAGGAGCCTCGATGCTCGACACCACCTTTATCACCTCGATTTCGTTGCTGTAGTCGCTCACGGCTGTGCCATTGGTGGCACGCACCACATAGTAGTACTTCTTGCTGGCATCGAGGTCAGTCACCTTGCGTGTGGTCGTGGTCACGGTGTCGTTTTGCAGCACATAGTCCCTGCCCGTGGCAGCCTTGGTGTAGACGTCGAGAATATAGGCCTTGGCGCCAGTCACTCGGGCCCAACGTGCAGTGAACGAGGTGCCGTCGGCCTTGGTGGGTTGCAGCGCTTCGGGCACGGGGAAGAAGTCGGGACTGGTCTCCACCTTGAGCTCGTCGACCATGATGCCATTGAAGGTGATGTAGGGCTCCACACGCACATAGGTCGACGAGGTGCCGCCTGTGGTGATAATCGACAATGTGTACCACTCGCTGTCGTAGACATAAATGTCCTTGGTCGTGGTATAGCCCAGCTTCACGCGCACAACGCCGCCGGTCTCAGAGAGGGCCTTGACACGCAGCGTGATGCGCACGATGCCCGAGTTGGCCGACATGTCGTAGCGGCTCGACTGCAGGTAGCCGTAGTCGCCTATCAGCAGCTTGCCGCCGGCCTCATACACGTTCTTGCCGCTCCAGCCCTTGAGGGTCTGGCCCAGCTTGGAAGTGGAAATGTCGGTCGTGGATGGTTCTTGCTCGGTGCCCTCGGTAAAGGCGTTGAAGTCTTGGGTGAAGATGACCGTGGGCTCGCTGGCGCTCATGGTCAGGACTGCCGCAAGGGCAATCATCAGGGTGAGTAGAATTCTTTTCATGATTTGGGTTTTGATTTTTTAGCCGCCGGTCCAGTCTATTTAGTGCGTGAACAGACCTTTCCTGTTGCGGGGATGGGGTTGATTAAAAATGAGGTGAATTAAATATTAAAACAACAACGGTGAGCGCACTATCATTGCTCGGGTTTAATGAAGCAAACAAACCATTGTAGCAGGAGTCACGATTTGTCAAGGTTCGGCAGCAGCCGGGTGTTGACTGCGCGCACGGGCATGGTCAAGCAATGGAGCATGCAAGGTGCACTCGCGTGTGCGCAGTTTCTCGCCCGAGAGACGGGACGGCGAAGGCAGCAACACGGTTGCTCAACGCGCGGCGAAGGCATTCCAGCCCTGTGCCTTGATGGGAAGCTCGTCGTTGCCCTCGCGGTCGATCATGTAGGCGCCAAGCTCGGGCTTGGTGATGCGGCCTATGATTTTGGCGGTTTTCATCTGGGCAGCCTTCTCGTGCAGTGCCAGCGGCACGGTGAAGAGCAACTCGTAGTCCTCGCCGCCGTTCATGGCACAGGTCACGAGGTTCATGTTGAGCTCCTCGGCCATGATGGCCGTCTGGTAGTCGATGGGGATGCGCTCCTCATAGACGCGGCAGCCCACATTGCTGTCTTTGCATATGTGCAACAGCTCGCTCGAGAGCCCGTCGCTCACGTCCATCATGGCCGTGGGCTGGATGTCGAGCCGGTGCAGTTCCTCGATCACGTCGCGCCGTGCCTCGGGCTTGAGTTGACGCTCGAGGATGTACTCCTTGCCGGCAAAGTCGGGCTGGAAGTCACGCTGCCCTGCCCCGGCCTCACGCTCGCGCTCAAGCAGCTGCAAGCCCATGTAGGCCGCGCCCAGGTCGCCGCTCACGCATATCAAGTCGGTGTCGCGGGCCCCGTTGCGGTACACGATTTTGCCCTCTTCACCCTTGCCGATGCACGTGATAGAGATGATGAGGCCAGTGACCGATGCCGACGTGTCGCCGCCCACCAGGTCGACACCATACTCGTTGCAGGCCAACAGGATGCCGGCATAGAGCTCATTGATGTGCTCCACGGTGAAACGCTTGGAGATGCCCAGCGACACAGTGATTTGCTCGGGCTTGCCATTCATGGCATAGACGTCGCTGAAGTTGACGACGGCTGCCTTGTAACCCAGGTGCTTGAGCGGTGTGTAGGTGAGATCGAAGTGTATGCCCTCGAGCAACACATCGGTAGTAACCAGCGTGCGCAGCTTGGGGTCGTGGCTGTAGTCGAGCACGGCGCAGTCGTCGCCCACGCCATACTGTGTCGACTTGTTCTTGATTTTGAAATCCTTGGTAAGCTCGTCGATGAGCCCAAACTCGCCAAGGGTGCTTATTTCGGTTTCTGAATCTTGCATGATGATATGTGATGAGTAGTTTTATTATCCATTCAGTCTCACAGCCGGGCTATGAGTTCCTTCATGATGAGTGTCATGTGGGGTTCGGCTGCCGCAGCGGCCTTCTGCACGTCCTCGTGAGAGGCCTCTACAATTTCGGCCCCGCCGCCCAGGTCGGTAATGACCGAGATGCCAAACACCTGCATGTCCATGTGGCGGGCCACAATCACCTCGGGCACAGTGCTCATGCCCACGGCGTCGCCGCCTATCACGTGGAAAAAGCGGTACTCGGCCGGAGTCTCGAAGGTGGGACCCTGCACGCCCACATACACGCCCTCGCGCAGTGTGATGCCGTGAGCCTGGGCGATTGCCCGGGCCTGGGCGATGAGGTGGCGACTGTAGGCCTCGCCCATGGCTGGAAAGCGTGGGCCCAACTCGCTGTAGTTGTGGCCGCGCAGCGGGTGCTCGGGAAACAGGTTGATGTGGTCGGTGATGACCATGAGGTCGCCTATCTTGAAGTCGGGGTTCATGCCCCCGGCCGCATTGGAAACCAAGAGGGTTTTCACGCCCAGGGCGTGCATCACACGCACGGGGAAGGTCACCTCCTTCATGCTATAGCCCTCATAGTAGTGGAAACGGCCCTGCATGGCCATGATATACTTGTCGCCCAGATAGCCGAAGATGAGACGGCCCTTGTGGCCCTCGACTGTTGATACCGGGAAATTGGGTATCTCCTGATAGCGTATGTCGCTTTCAATCTTGATGTGGTCGACGAGTTCGCCCAGTCCTGTACCCAGAATGATGGCTGTGTCGGGCAGCTTGGCCACACGGCGGCTTATGTAATTGGCAGTGTGAGTGATTTTTTCAAGCCAGTTGATATTTTCTTCTTGCATGATGATAAATGTGTTTGGTTTGGGTCGTGTCGTTAATTTTTTTATCGGGGGCAATAGTGTTCAGGCCTGAATGCGCCTCACCAGCTCGGGAATGAACTCCCGGTCCTCGTAGTTGAGGAAGCCCACGCGTATGGGAATGTAGTAGATGTAGTCGCGCATCTCGGGGGGAAAATAGGCATTGTTGAGAATGCGCACAGCATCTTTCTCGGTCGTGACTATAAACTTGCGCCGGCCCTTGTGCTGGCTGTAGACTCGGGTGATGTCTTTGAAGTCCTCGCGCGTGTAGTCGTGGTGGTCGTCGTAGTGCATGACCCTGACGCCCGCCTGGAACTGGCGCAGGTATTTCACAAAGGGGCGCTGGTTGGCGATGCCGGTAAGGCCCAGGATGAAGTCGTCGCTCGACATCCACGACAGGTTGTCGAGCTTCACATTGGCCCTGGGAAACACAGGCACCGGGTTGCCGTAGTTCACATTGGAGAAAAAGAGCTCGGTCGACGGGAACAGTCCCAGTTTTTCCTTGATGAGCTTGATGTCGATAGGCTTAATGTCGTTGGGGCACTTGGTCACCACCACAAAGTCGGCCTGCTTCACCATGCGATACATGGGCTCGCGCAGGGTGCCCAAGGGCAGAAGCCTGTCGTTGTAGGGCATGCGGTTGTAGTCGCACAGCACAATGTTGACTTTGGGCTTCACATAGCGGTGCTGGAAAGCGTCGTCGAGCAGAAACAGGTTGATGGCAGGGTCGATCTTCAGCATTTCCTCGATGCCCTTGCGCCGGCTCTCGCACACGGCCAGCGCGATGTGGCCCAGAAACTTGTGGTATATCTGATAAGGCTCGTCGCCTATGTCGCGAGGTGTGAGCGTGTCGCGAGCCATGACAAAGCCGTGGGTCAAGCGCTTGTAGCCGCGGCTGAGCACGCCTATGTGATACTGCGGGTAGTTGGCCAGCAAGCCCTCGATGATGTATTCCACATGAGGCGTTTTGCCCGTACCGCCCACAGTGATGTTGCCCACCGACACGATGGGCACGTCATAGCTCGTTTCCTTGAGGATGCCAGCGTTGAAGGCAGCATTGCGACACCACACGCCCGTGCCATAGAGCCACGAGAATGGGGTGAGAAAGGCGTTGGCGATGTTTTGTCGCTGTTGCTTGTTCAATATTTTGGAAAAATCTATCACTATCGGTGTCGGCGCAACTTAACGCAAAATCTATTTTTCTATGTGTGTAGTAAAACTATTTCACTTCGATGGGCGGCATGAGGCACAGCACATGCCGGCGACCGGCCATGGCCTCGAGCTGGCGGTAGTAGGTGTAGAACACGCCCATCGACTGGGCCAGGCGCTCTTGCTGCTTCATGCCGTAGAGGCTTGAAAGCATGGCACGCAGGTCGACCTCGAGGTCGGGATATTCCTTCACCTCGTAGTAGCCGGTATTGAGACTGGCCTTCTTGGCCACCCAGTCGACAGCATCGGCCAGAGAGCCAAACTGGTCGACCAGGCCAATGCGCCGGGCGCTGATGCCGTCCCACACGCGGCCTTGTGCAATCTTCTTGATCGAGTCCTGGCTCACGCCGCGTCCGCTGGCCACGCGTTGTGTGAAGAGGTCATAGCCGCGATTGATGTAGTTTTGCATGGCTGCCAGCTGCACGGGGGTCATGGCCTTCGACACGATGCCATAGTCGGTGGCCATGTCGGCATTGGCGTTGGTCTTCACCACGCCCATGTGCACACCCAGCTTGTTCTCGATGAGCTCCTGGGCGCAGGGAATCATGCCAAAGATGCCAATGCTGCCCGTGATGGTGGTGCTGTCGGCAAAGATGCGCTGGGCGCCGCACGAGATGTAGTAGCCGCCCGATGCTGCATAGTCGCCCATCGACACGGCAAAGGTCTTGCCCGCCTGCTTAAACTGCTCGAGAGCACGCCATATCTGTTCTGACCCGAAGGCGCTGCCGCCGGGCGAGTTCACGCGCAGCACCAGGCCCTTCACGTCGTCGTCGTTGCGCAGCTCCTCGATGGTGGCAACCAGCTTCTCGCTGTCGATATTCTCACCGTCGGCCATAGGGCCGGCCGAGCCGTCGATCTCACCCACGGCATACACCACGGCCACAATGCCGTCTTTGTTGCTGCCGTTGTCGTAGTGCGAGGCCACAAGCTCGGGCGAGGCCAGGCGCAGGTCGTCGTCCTGCTCCAGCCCGGCGATGCGGCGTATCTTGTCTTCCATCTCAGGCTTGTAGCAGGTGCCGTCGATGAGTTTGCCGGCCTTGAGGGCAGGAGCCGTCATGGTGAGCATCAAGCTGTCGGCCATCGCATTGAACTGTGCCGGAGCTATGTCGCGGCTGCGGGCCATCTCGCCAGCCATCACGCGCCACACGTTGCCCAGAAACAGCGACTGCTGCTCGCGGTTGGCCGGACTGATGCTGTCGAGCATGAAGGGCTCTACGGCACTCTTGTAGGTGCCCACACGCAGTATCTGCATCTTCACACCCACCTTGTCGAGCAGCGTCTTGAAGTAGGGCGTCACCGCAGCCAAACCGTGCACGTCGACAGCCCCCACAGGGTTGAGCAGCACGCTGTCGGCAGCAGTGGCCACATAGTAGTCGCCTTGGCTGTAGCCCTGGTAGCCATAGGCTATCACAGGCTTGTGGCTGCTGGCCTTGAAGTCGAGCAAGGCATTGCGCAAGCTGCGCATCGTGGCTGCCGAGGCTTGCGCGCCCTGGCAGTCAAGATAGATGCCCTTTATTTTCTTTTCGGTCTTGGCAACTTCTATCGCCTTCACCATGTCGCTCAGGCTCGACGAACCTTCCTGACCCTGTACCATGGCCATCACGCTGGCGGCCCCCGAGACATCGGCACTGCGCTCGGCTATGGGACCCGAGAGCTTGATATAGAGCATCGAGTGGTCTTGTATCGACTGCACCTCGCTCTTGGCAAAAGCTGCCATGATCGAAAAGCTCACAGCCACTGCACACAGGCCAAACACCACGAGCGCCAAAAAGGCTCCCACCAGGGAACCGCACACGGTGAGTATGAATTTCTTCATCATAGTTTTGTCGTATAGTTATCTTCTTGTAAATTCCTTCTTATCAATCTGTCTTTAATATTGTGGGCACAGCCACGGCAAGAAGCCGTACCTATCAATTTTACAAAGTTAATCATTTATTTCACATTTTGCCATCAATTGCCTAAAAATTATGTTCCATCCCCTACAGCCAGGCCTGCCCCCCGCGGGCAACGGCATGCCGCCGCGTTTTTTTCAGGACGGCCGCTTTTGGAATATCGGGAAAAACGACTTAAATTTGCACGAGGCTTGTTGCCATGTGGGCAAAAACACACGGCACACGGCCCGACAATGAATTTTATGATATAGAAACCTCCCAAAAAACTTCAAAACGATGAACAAGAGCATCACAACCCTGCTACTGCTTGCAGCACTGCTGTGCCTGGCTGCATGTAGCAGCAAGACGATTGCAGCCCGCAAGCTGCAACACAGCGTCATTGCCTGGAATGCAGGCGACCAGCTGGCCGTGGCCAGGCTCGGCTACTTCCAAAGCGAGCAACAGCTCAAAGCCTCAAGGCACTATGCCCACTACACCGGCAAATACGGTCTCGCAGTCAGCACGCCCGTAGTCAAGACCGAGTGCGACGAGGCTTTCCTGGTGATCGTGCGCGACCCCAAGGCCAGGGTCACCGTGCACAAGCTCACTTTCGATATGGTTGCCGGCGGCGAGCCTCCTGCCACTGGCGAGGTGCTCTACCAGGGCGAGGGCAGCACGCCCTTCTTCCTGATGTGCAACATTTCGGACGTGTACCCCAACACCTGCTTGCGCGTGGTGAGCAGCACAGGCATTGTGACCGAATACTCGCCGCGCATAAGCCTACGCGATGGCGAGCTGCAATTGCCCGACAGCACTGCCGAGGGCCATGGCAGCGTGCTCGACATCACCGACTACTGGCTGAAATGAGCGTGCCCGAGGCACGAAAACAGCACCCAGCCGGGTTGCACATGCCGATTATTTTTCCGATATTTGTCCACATTGCAACCCAAAACCACATAAAATGAAAAAAATAGCGACATTGCTCATCGCTGCGCTGTGGGGCATCGCGGCATGGGCGGCTGCCGACATGCTTGGCACCTGGACGGGCAGCCTCGACGCGGGCGTGGCCCGCATCCCTCTTGTGCTTCATCTTGACTCCACCGGCTGCAGCCTCGACAGCCCGGCTCAAGGAGCCAGCGGCATCCCGTGCACGAGCCAGGTCGACGGCAACAACATCGACATAGGCATTCCATCGATAGGTGCAAGCTATCGCGGCACCATCGCGGGCGACAGCCTCAAGGGCACATTCACCCAAGGCGGCCACTCGCTTGCCCTCACCCTCACCCGCAAGGCGGAAAAGAAAGACACAGGGCCGCACAACTACCGCGAGGAGCAAGTGACCTTCGGGCACGGCAACGTGACACTGGCCGGCACACTCACCCTGCCCAAGGGCGGCAGCTGCGTGCCGGCGGTGGTACTCGTCACAGGCAGTGGGCCGCAAGACCGCGACGAGACCATCATGGGCCACAAGCCATTCAAGGCCATTGCCGACAGCCTGGGCAACCACGGCATCGCCGTGCTGCGCTATGACGACCGCGGCGTGGGTGGCTCGAGCATGGCCACAGGCTACGAGACCACGCGCGACTTTGCCCTCGACGCCACCGCAGCAGTGCGCTACCTGCTCAAGCGCCAGGAAATCGACCCCAAGCGCACGGGCTACATAGGGCACAGCGAGGGCGGCTCGATTGCCATACTCAACCACGCCGACGTGGCATTTGTCATCACCCTTGCCGCACCGGCTGTGAAAGGAAAAGACTTGATGATAAAGCAAAACGAAATGATAGCCAAAGCAACAGGCAACATGTGGAATGCCAGGCTGGCAGGTAGGGTCGACAGCGTGTTTACCCTCATCGACACTTGCCGCGATCAAGCCCTGCTCAAGACCAAGCTCGGCCGCTTTCCCGAGTTGAAAACACAGGTGGGCGCACTCACCTCGCCCTGGTATCGCGCCTTCGTCCAGCTCGACCCCACCCCCAGCCTCAAGGCCATGGGCAAGAGCCGGCAGCCCATGATGGCCTGCAACGGCGAGTGGGACGACCAAGTGAACTGCGACCAGAACCTCGGTGCCATAGCACGGTGGGTGCCCTGCGCGGCCATCAAGCGCTACCCGCAGCTCAACCACCTGTTTCAGCATTGCGACAGTCGCGACCAGGCACTCGACTATGGCGGCAACAGCGAGGACTTCAACCCGCAGGTGATAGCCGACATCGTCGCCTTCATCAAGGGGCTGTAGCGCCACAGCTGCTGGCACGCTGGCTCAATACTCCACCTTGGTCTTCACATAGCCGTGGGCGCGGCGATACTTGCGCACATCGCGGAAGAGGTCGGTGGCAAACACAAAGTTGTTGAGCTCGTCGTTGTCCTGGTCGTAGATTTGGTCCTTGTTGCCCACCCAGCCCACATGGCCGTGATTGATGAAGACGATGTTCTCGCCTATGCCCATCACCGAGTTCATGTCGTGGGTGTTGATGATCGTCGTGATGCCAAACTCGTGGGTAATGTCCCACAGCAGCTGGTCGATCACTATCGAGGTCTTGGGGTCGAGCCCCGAGTTGGGCTCGTCGCAGAACAGGTATTTTGGATTCAAGGCAATGGCACGGGCAATGGCAGCGCGCTTCTGCATGCCGCCGCTCAGCTCGGCAGGATACTTGTGCTCGCTGCCAGTGAGGTTCACCTTGTCGATACAAAACTGGGCACGCTCGAGCTGCTCCTTCTCGCTCATGCTGGAAAACATCATGAGCGGGAACTTCACATTGTCGATCACCGTCTCGCTGTCAAACAGGGCTGCGCCCTGAAAGAGCATGCCTATCTCCTTGCGTGTCTCCTTGAGCTGCGCACGACTCATCTTGGTGATGTCGCGGCCGTCGTAGAGAATCTCGCCGTGCTCGGGCTTGAACAAGCCCACCAGGTTTTTTACCAGCACCGTCTTGCCCGAGCCCGACTGGCCTATTATCAAGTTCACCTTGCCGTCGTAGAAAGTGGCGTTGATGTCGTACAGCACCTGGCGAGTGCCGTTGTCAAAATATTTGTCAAGATGCTTTACTTCAATCATAATATTGTTGTGTCCTCCTCTACCCTGCTTGTGTGAACTACATTAAGAAAATATCGGTCATGATCACGTCGAAGACGAGAATGAGCACATTGGTGGTCACCACGGCATCGGTACTGGCCTTGCCCACCTCGACCGAACCGCCATTGACCGTGTAGCCGTAGTAGGCCGCGATCGACGAAATCAAGAAGCCGTATACAACCGACTTGATGAGTGCAAACCACACATCAAACTGATGGAAATCGGTCTGAATGCCATAGATATAGGTATCTGGGTCAACAAGTCCCGTGAAGCATATCGCATAGCCGCCAAAGAGGCTGGTAAACATGGCAATAATCACCAGTATGGGCATGATCGTGACCAGTGCCATCACCTTGGGCATGACCAAGTAGTTGGCCGAGTTCACTCCCATGATATCGAGAGCGTCGATTTGCTCGGTCACGCGCATGGTGCCTATCTCGCTGGCAATATTTGACCCTATCTTGCCCGAGAGTATCAAGCACAATATGGTGGAGGCAAACTCCAGAACAATAATTTGGCGCGTGGTGAAGCCCACCGCATAGCGCGGCAGCAACGGGTTGCTCACGTTGAGCTTGATGAGCAGCGTGCACAAGCAGCCTATGAAAAGCGACACCAGCAAGATGAGCGGTATCGAGTCGATACCCAGCTTGTTGATCTCGTTGAAATAGCGGCGAAAGAACTCCTTCCATCGCTCAGGTATGGCCATGCTGCGCCACATGAGCATGCAGTAGTCGCCAAACTTATCGAGCATTTTCAGTAAACCCATATCTACAATAGTCAAATTCTTGCTAAGTCGATTGAAAAGAATATGCAAAGATAAGCAAAAGATGGATAACTGGGCCGTTTTGAAAAATAAATAGCAATATTACGGCACTATGGAACACTTTTTGTTCCGCAGCCTGCACGGCCAGATCAATAAAGAGCCGCTCCCCGATTCACATCGAGAGCGGCTCAATATTTACTAACTTAAAACTTAAGTAAAAAAGACGTGTGTGTCAGTCTTTTCCCCTTTGTCGCGCTTACCAGCCCACCGTCTGGGTGAGGGTGTGACCACGCTGCTTGTAGGCATTGATTTGCTGGTAGCCCACAGGCGACATGTACACACGGTCGAGGAAGGGATTGCGTTTGGCTACCGACAGGGGCACAAAGAAGCCCACCATGTCGGCCGCATTGGTGCCGTCGTAGGTCACCACAGTGCCATCGGCTTTCTTCACCTTGGTAGAGCCCTTCTTGAGATAGGTGGTATACTCGTTGTTGAAGTCGACCCAGCAACCCAGCATAGTGTCGGGATACTTGTCGTTGTCCATGTACTCGAGTTTCTTCCAGCGCTTGAGGTCGAGCAATCGGCTGTGCTCAAACACCATCTCCAGGCGGCGCTCACGGCGTATCTCCCAGATGAGCGGGTCGACAGTGGGGTCGCGGTCGGGGTCGAAGCCGGCATTGATGTCGCTCAGTTGCATGTGAGCAGTCTTGCTCAGGTGTTTGGCCTGGGCAGTAGCATCGAGCGGGCGGTCGCGCAGCACGTTGATAGACGCGTCGATGTCGGCCTGGGTCACTGCTTCTTCGCCCATACGGGCCAGCTCGGCCTTGGCCTCAATCCAGTTGAGCAGCACCTCGGCATAGCGTATCACAGGAGCATCGTTGGTATTGGTCGACGAGTTGTACTCAGGGTGAGTGGCACGCTCGGCCGACGTCATGGCAATTGCTGCACGGTCGATAAACTTGTCTTGATAGACCATGGTCGACGAGCTGGGGTTGACCGTGTCGATAAACGAAGCCTCAAAGCGGGGATCGCGGGTGAGGGTCATGTTCTTGATGCCAAAGTTGCCGGCACCGGCTACCTTAGAAGTCTTGTAGGGACGGCCGTCGGTGCATATCACCGACTTGAGGAAGGCCAGATTCACACCCGTCTGCGACTCGCCCGAGTTGCTGTAGGAAGCCACACAGTGGCGCACGCCCAGGGCATCGTCGAAGTGCTGATACATCAGGCACTCCTTGTTGCCGGCCAGGTTTTGAGAGCCAAAGAGGTCGCGCAACGGGGTATCGATGGCATAATTGCCGCTCTTCATCACAATGGCCGCAGCATCGCGGGCCAGCTCAAGGTACTTCTTGGCATGAGCCGGGTCGCCATTGTGGTAGACCTGCCACGTGCCCTCAAAGAGGAACCAGCGCGAGATGAAGCCAGCGGCCACATAGCGGTTGAGCAGGTCGACACCGTCGTTTACACGTATGTTCTCGAGAGCATACTTGCTCATCGTGTAGAGGCTGTCCATCACCAGCAGGCGCGGGTCACGGTCTTTGTAGAGCTGTGCCGTGTCGGTGCTCGACACATCGGTGGGGAAATAAGGCACGTCGCCAAACACCTCAACCAGGCGGGCATAGGCAAAGCACTTGTAAAACTTGGCCACACCCATCCAGTGGTTGAAAGCCTCGCTCGACAGCAGCCCGTTGGCATTCATCTTGTTGAGGCGGTTGATAAAGATGTTGGCCTTGTGCACCCATGCAAAGTTCCACGACGGGCCGCAGTATTGCGTCATCCACGAGATGGACTCACTCTTGGAGCCACGGCTCGAAGGTACCTGGTCCTCAAACGAGGCCTGTGTGCCCTGACTGCACACGTCGTCGCTGAACACATAGCCGCGGTAGTCGGAATAGGCTTCCGACCAGCCCACGCCATAGCCTATGTAGTAGTTGCTGTAAAAACCGTTGCCAAACAGGCGCACATCGTTCTCGTTGCGCCAGTAGTTGGGATCGGTGGGATTCTCGCGAGGCTCACGGTTGATGACCTGCTCGCACGACGACAAGCCCAGGCTGAGCAACCCCGCAAATATGATCAATAATTTCTTTTTCATTGTTTAGAAAGTTTAATTAGAAGTTAAGTTGAATACCTACTGAGATGTTCTTCATTGCAGGAGTGCCCACACCGGTGCGGCCACTGTTGTAGTTGCCGCTGTTGAACATCGACACGCCGCTCACCACCTCGGGATCGATAGGAAGCCCGCGCAGGTTGTCGTGGGTGAAGAGGTTCTCGGCTGCCACATAGAAGCGGGCCTTGCTGATGTAGGCCTTCTTGGTGATGCTTGCAGGCAGCGTGTAGCCCAGAGTGATGTTCTTGCAACGCAAGTAGGCCATGTTGAGCAGGTAACGGCTCTGCTTCTGCAAGTTGAAGCCTGTGTCGCTGCCGCCCATGTTCCAAGCTGCCGGATAGAAGGCGCCAGTGTTGTTCTCGGTCCAGTAGTCGCCGGCAATAGCCTGAGGCATTGCGCCGTCGCCGCAATTGTAGCCAGGAATGGCCAGGAAGCCCGAGCCCCAAATCTTGCGGCTGCCCACGCCCTGGAAGAAAATGGAGAAGTCTACACCATACCAGTCGGCACCCAGCCTGAAGCCATACTCATAGCGAGGTGTGGAGTTGCCTATCACCTTCTTGTCGCCGTGCTTCTCGACAGTGTTGTCGCCGTACCAGATGTCGCCGTTGCCGTCGAGATCCTTATATTTCACATCGCCGGGGCCAAAGTGGAACTTGCCCGACTCAAAGCGGTCCTGATACACGCCGTTGGGGTCGCTCAGCTTGTTGACCAGGCGTGCATCGGGGTGCTCGGCCAGTGTGGTCTCCTTGCCATGATAGGCATAGGTGGTCACGATTTTGCCGTTCTCGTCATACACGAAGTCGCTCTTCTGATAGAGGCGGTCGGTCTCATAGCCCCATATCTCGCCATAGGTCTTGCCATTGTACCAGCCATCGATATCACGGCCCGAGCCGTACTTGGTGATCGTAGACTTGGCGTCGCTCACCGTCACCATGGCGTTCAGGCCAAGGCCGTTGGCAAAGCGGTGGTTGAAGTCGACCTCAATCTCCCAGCCGCGGGTGCGGATGTTGCCAAAGTTGCCCATGGGCGCAGCAGCGCCGAAGGTATCGGGAATGCCCTCTTGAGGCACAAGCATGTTTTTGGTGTCGCGCTGGTACCAGTCGAAGATCACACCTATGCGGCCGTCCCACAGCGAGATGTCGGTACCCAGGTCGAGGGTTTCAATGTCTTGCCAAGTGATGTCGCCGTAAACCGACGAGGGTGTGCCCACATAGGTGAGTTTGGAACCGTTCTGGATCCAGCTGAGCTGGCCCTGGGCCATTGTGGAAATGTAGAGCGAGTTGCTCACCGACTGGTCGCCAATCTTGCCATAGCTGCCTCGCAGTTTCCACGAGGTGAGCACGGGCTTGGCCCAGCGCATAAAGGCCTCGTCGCCAACGCGCCAGCCCATAGAGAACGACGGGAACCAGCGCCAGCGCAAGTCTTTGGGGAACTTGGAAGTGGCATCATGACGCAGGTTGAACTCGAGCAGGTAGCGCTGCATCAAGGCATAGTTCACGCGGCCAAACCATCCCAGCTGGCCGTCCCAGTCCTTGGAGCCGCCGGCAGTCTGCGTGCCGCAGGTCTTGGAGAACGATGGGTGAAAGATGTCGGTCAAGTTGGTCACTTGCGACCAGTTGCTCTCGCTCTCCCAGTCTACACAGTTCATACCGAGCATGAGCTTCACGTTGTTGATGTCGTTGATGTCCCAGTTGTAGTCGGTGGTGATATTCCAGGTGTGTCGCTTGGCATTGATGGTGCTGCGATAGATGTGGTCGGGGTTGGCACCATTGCCGGTATATTGCATGTAGGGCATGTCCCAGGCAGCATAGGCGCCAGGAGTGCCGGCAGGCACAACCTCGCCGGCATCGTTCACATAGATCTGGTTGCCATCGGCGTCGAGGCGGGCCACATAGGCGCTGCCGCCTGCCCACGAGTTGTCCATGGTGAACTTGGTGCCCACCTTGTTCCACACTTCATCTTCGGCAGCATAGGTGTAGTCCACGTTCACGTGCCAATCTTTGGTGATGTTGAGGGTAGTACCCAGGCTCACGCTCAAGTAGGTGTCCTGCTTGTTGGCCGTGTTGGCATTCTTCATCTCGTTGTAAGGGCTGCGTATGTCGCGCCCCCACTCATCCTGGCCCATGGGATAGGTGGTGTCCCAACGGTAGAGGTAGAGCCACGGGTCGGCCGTGGTGCTGCTTGTGGCATAGGCATAGCGCTTGTTGCGCATGCTGTAGTTGAAGCCCGTGCGCACGGTCCAGTACTTGTTGATGTCGGTGCTGATGCGGGCCGATGCATTGTAGCGGCGGAAGTCGTCGTGCTTGGCCGGGCGAATCAGGCCGTTCTGGTCGAGATAGCCCAGGCCTATGCTGTAGCTCGTGCGGCCCGAGCGGCCGTTGACCGAGACGTTGTGGCTCATCGACGGTGTCCACTCGCGTATCATGTAATCGTAGGGATCAAAGATGCGCTTGGAGAAACGGTACTTGTTGTTGTCGAGATACCAATCGCGACCGTACACAAACGGGTCGTTCTTGCCAATCTTGCCGCCATAGGTGGCCTGCCACTCACGTGCCTTCTCGAGGCTCTCCTCGTTGACAAACCAGAAGGCGCCATACACCGTGCCACCGGCACGCTTCAAGGCATCGACACGATAGGCAATACCGTCGACACCGGCCATGTCCATCTTCTTGGAGATATTCTCCCAGGCAAAGTTGCCCGAGTAGCTCACGTCGACGTTGTCGGTCTTGGAGCCCTTTTTGGTTGTGATCAGGATCACGCCAAAGGCGGCCTTGGAACCGTAGATCGAGGAGGCAGCTGCGTCCTTGAGCACCGAGATGTTAGCAATGTCCTCGGGGTTTACGATCTGAATAGATGGAATCTCGACGTTGTCGAGCAAGATGAGCGGCTTGGAGCTGCCTGTGTAGGAGGCAACCTGGCCACGTATCTTGATTGTGGGGTCGGAGCCCACCTCGCCATTGGGGATGGTCACGCTCAGGCCTGGGGTGGTACCCTGCAAGCCGCGGCCCACATCGGGGATTTGACGGCCCACCAATGTCTTGTCGACGTCGACCGACGACACAGCGCCCGTCAAGTTGGCCTTCTTCTGCTGGCCGTAGCCCACCACGACCACATCGCCCAGCAGCTGGTTGTCGGGCACAAGTTTCACATTGGTGTCGTCGCCAGGATTCAGAATCAACGGCTTGTAGCCGATGTAGGAGATCTTGAGCTTACCCTTGCCGGTGGTTCTGAGTGAGAACCGGCCGTTGACATCGGTCATGGTGCCTCGCGTGGTCCCCACTTCGGAGACGCTGGCGCCAATCACAGGCTCGCCCTTGTCGTCGGTCACAGTACCTGTAACGATACCGGCCGAAGCATGGGACCCTTGTGGCTCGGGAGCAGCAGCATAGGCATAGCTTCCCATAGCACCACAAGCCAGAAATAGTGCTCCTATAAGAGCAAGTTTTCTTTTCATAGAGTACTTGGTTTTTGTTTGTTATACATTAAATTATTAATTAGTGAAAGCTGAAGTTTCATCCTGTGATGTAGTTCAACATCACAGTTTATCCAGAAAACGAAAACCCTAACGTTGCGAGTTGAGACACATGAGAAAGTGTGCGTGCGTGCTCGGCTCAAGCCTTAAAACATAGTTTTTGCGATCTCTGAAATCAATTCAACTCCAAAGTTAATGATTTTTTCTAAAATAGGTTCATCAAACTCAAAAAAATTTAAAAATTCCCTATTTTGCGTATCGCAAGGGGCACATGGGCACACTTGCACATGGCGGGGAGCAACGGGGTGCGTTTTTTACATTGTGTCACATTATTTAATCAACTTATATCTTCCTGGATTTTGCATTGTGAAGTTAAAATGTTAATTTTGCAATCGTAAAAAAACAGAAGTTGAAGCAACTATTTTATTATAAAATAAATTTATAAAATTTCTAATCATGGGATATTTAACAAATGACAAGCTTCTTATCGTCGGTGCTGGCGGTATGATTGGTTCCAACATGGTGCAGAGCGTTTTGATGCTCGGTCTCACTCCTAACGTATGCCTGTACGACATCTATGAGCCCGGTGTTCATGGTGTGTATGACGAGATACAACAATGCGCATTCCCCGGCGCCAACGTTACCTACTACGCTCCCGCAGTAGAAGACATGAACAATCCCGAGAAAGTTGCCGAGGCAGCCAAGAAGGCATTTACGGGTGCCAAATACATCATCTCGTCGGGCGGTGCTCCACGCAAGGCTGGCATGACCCGCGAGGATCTGCTCAAGGGCAACTGCAAGATCGCTGCCGAATTTGGCGACAACATCAAGAAATACTGCCCCGACGTTGAGCACGTGGTTGTGATTTTCAACCCGGCCGACGTGACCGCCCTCACGGCCCTCATCCACTCGGGCTTGAAGCCCAGCCAGCTCACCTCGCTGGCCGCACTCGACTCGACCCGTCTGCAGCAGGCCCTGGCTCACGAGTTTGGCGTGCAGCAAGACAAGGTGACCGGTGCACACACCTATGGTGGCCACGGCGAGCAGATGGCCGTGTTTGCCTCGCAGGTGAAGATCGACGGCAAGCCACTGAGCGAGATGGGGCTGAGCGCCGAGCGCTGGGAAGAGATCAAGCACATGACGGTGCAAGGCGGCAGCAACATCATCAAGCTGCGTGGCCGCAGCTCGTTCCAGAGCCCTGCCTACTGCGCTGTGAAGATGATTGAGGCTGCCATGGGCGGCGAGAAGTTCACTCTGCCTGCAGGCTGCTATGTGAACCACGACAAGCTGGGCTTCAAGAATGTGATGATGGCTATGCCGTCGACCATCGACAAGACGGGCGTTCACTTTGTTGAGCCCACTGGCACCGAGGAAGAGCTCAAGAGCCTCCAGGCTTCTTACGAGCACCTGTGCAAGATGCGTCAAGAGGTTATCGACCTCAACATCATTCCTCCTGTGGAGAAATGGACCGAGATGAACCCCAACCTCTAAATTGAGACACGACTGCCCCCCACACATCATTTAGGGGCTGCCGAAAGATACCGAGCGGGCTGCTCCATCGCAATTGCGGGAGCAGCCCGTTTTTTTTCTTGTGTGCACCAGCCGAGTGCCCGCGGCAAGCTCAAGCGTGCAGAAACAAAAAAAAATTTTCCAGCCGCCACGATTGCAGCGGCTGGAAAAAACGTGAATGAGTGGGGGCAATTGTCACGCTATCAACACACGCGTTTGCCGGCGAGATAGTGGGCCTGCACAATAGGTGTGGTATAGGCATAGGGGATAAAGGCCAGCGATGGAATGGGCTTGGTGACGACAAAATTGGCCACCTTACCCACGGCAATGCTGCCGTAGTCGCTGCTCAAGCCCATGGCATAGGCACCGTTGAGGGTGGCGGCGTTGAGCGCCTCGGCAGGCTGCAAGCGCATCTTGACGCAAGCGAGCGACACGGCAAACTTCATGTCGCCCGACGGTGTCGACCCTGGATTGTAGTCGCTGGCAATGGCCACGCCCAGCCCGGCGTCGATCATCTTGCGGGCCGGGGCATAGGGCATGTTGAGGAAAAACGATGTGCCAGGCAACACAGTGGGCGATGTGGCGCTGTCGCGCAGCAGCTCGATGTCGGCACCGGTCATGCTCTCAAGGTGGTCGACCGAGAGGGCATTGTGGCTCACGGCCACCTCTACCCCGCCGCTGGCAGCCAGCTCCTGCCCGTGAATCTTGGCTCTCATGCCATAGCGGGCGCCGGCATCGATGATGCGGGCCGTCTCGGCAGGAGTAAAGAAGCCCTCGTCGCAGAACACGTCGACATAGTCGGCCAGGTGCTCGGCAGCCACTGCCGGTATCATCTCGTCGACCACCAGGTCGACATAGGCCGACTGGCGGCCGGCATAGTCGCGCCCCACAGCATGGGCGCCCAGGAAGGTCGACACCACCTTGAGGGGAGCATCGCGCTTGATGCGCTTCACCACACGCAGCATCTTGAGCTCGTCGGCCGTGTTAAGGCCATAGCCGCTTTTGATCTCGATGCAGCCAGTGCCCTTGGCCACCACCTCGTCGATGCGCTGCATGGCTTGGGCATAGAGCTCGTCGGCACTCATGTGATGCAACCTGTCGGCACTGTTGAGGATGCCGCCGCCGCGGCGGGCAATCTCGGCATAGGACAAGCCGTTGATTTTGTCGACAAACTCCTGCTCGCGGCTGCCGGCATACACCAGGTGGGTGTGAGAGTCGCAAAACGAGGGCAACACAGTGCCGCGACGGGCATCGACCACCTCGTGAGCGCTCACCGAGAGGTCGCGCTCGAGCCCGAAGTCGGCAATGCGGCCGTCGTCGACAAGCAAATAGGCATCGTGGATGCAGTCAAACTCGGCCATGTCGGCGCCGCACTTGCGTGCCAGGCCCGGGACACGGGTGATGCCGGCAAGCGTGGCAATGTTATAGACGAGTAAGCGGCTCATGGCGCAAGAACTGTATTGACTTCTCGATGTGTGGATACATGAGCTGGTCGATGTCGATGAAGGGCACTATCTTGCGGTAATCGTCGTGAATGCGCATGATGGCCGGCGACGAGCGCAGTGGCTTGCGGAAGTCGAGCGCCTGGGCGGCGTTGAAGAGCTCGATGGCCAGCACTCGCTCGGTGTTGTCGACCACTGCACGCAACTTGAGCGCGGCGTTGGCGCCCATACTCACCAGGTCTTCCTGGTCCTGGCACGAGGGGATGTTGTCGATCGACGAGGGCATGGCCAGTGTCTTGTTGAGGCTCACCACCGATGCAGCCGTGTATTGCGTGATCATGAAGCCGCTGTTGAGTCCAGGCTTGGCAACCAGGAAGCTGGGCAGGTCGCGCAACCCCGACACCAGGCGGTAGATGCGGCGCTCGCTGATGTCGGCCAGCTCGCTCATGGCTATCGACAAGAAGTCCATGGGCAGGGCGATGGGCTCGCCGTGGAAGTTGCCGCCCGAGATGATGAGGTCGTCGTCGGGGCACACGGTGGGATTGTCGGTAGCCGAGTTGATCTCGATGTCGATAACCGAACTCACGTAGCGTATCGTGTCTTTCACAGCACCGTGCACCTGCGGCACGCAGCGGAACGAGTAGGGGTCTTGCACGTGGCTCTTGGGGCGGTCGATGAGCTCGCTGCCCTCGAGCAGCTCGCGCACAGTGCTGGCCGTCTCTATCTGGCCACGGTGAGGACGCACCTGGTGCACAGCGTCGAAGAAGGGGTCGATGCGCCCGTCGAAGGCGTCGAGCGACATGGCGGCAATCACGTCGGCCCACTGGCTCAGGCGCTCGGCGTTGATGATGGCCCACACGGCCTGCGCGCTCATGTTCTGGGTGCCGTTGAGCAGGGCAAGGCCTTCCTTGCTGGCCAGCTCGATGGGTGCCCAGTTCATCTTCTTGAGCAGCTGCTCGCCGCTCATGACCTTGCCGTCGACCTCGACCTCGCCCAGGCCCACCAGTGGCAGGCTCATGTGGGCCAGCGGCACCAGGTCGCCCGAGGCGCCGAGCGATCCTTGGGCATAGACCACGGGCACGATGTCGGCGTTGTACATGTCGATGAGACGCTGCACGGTGTCGAGCTTGCAGCCCGAGTAGCCGTAGCTGAGCGACTGCACCTTGAGCAGCATCATCATCTTCACAATGTCGGCAGGCAGGCGGTCGCCCACGCCGCAGGCATGCGACTTGATGAGGTTGATTTGCAATTGCGACAGCTGGTCCTTGCTTATCGACACGTTGCACAGCGATCCAAAGCCGGTGGTTACGCCGTAGATGGGAGTATCCTCGCGCTTGATGCGATCGTCGAGATAGGTGCGGCAGCGCTCTATGCGGCGACGGGCGTCGTCGCTCAGCTGCAGCTTGTAGTGGTTGTACACGATCTCGCCTATACGCTCGATCGAGAGATGGTCGTTGCTGATATAATGTATATGTTCCATGTGTTTTTAAATAGGAAAATCGGTGTGTGCGGCACAATGACTGCTGCCCAAAGAGCGTGTGCACGCACACACACGACTAATTAAAATTTAAAATTATTAATAAGGTCATCATCGACCAGGTTGGGCATGGTGACTGTGAGTTGGGGCGTGCGTTGCATCTCGCGGGTAATGGCGTCGATCGAGCCCTTGTTGCGAGCCCACGAGCGACGTGCGATGCCATTGTTCACGTCCCAGAAGAGCATCATCTTGATGCGGCTGTCGCACTCAGGAGTGCCATCGATAACCATGCCGAAGCCGCCGTTCACGACTTCGCCCCAGCCCACGCCGCCGCCATTGTGCAAGCTCACCCACGTGGCACCGCGGAAGGAGTCGCCTATCACGTTCTGCACGGCCATGTCGGCACAGAACTGCGACCCGTCGTAGATATTGCTGGTCTCGCGGAAGGGCGAGTCGGTGCCCGACACGTCGTGATGGTCGCGCCCTATGACCACAGGGGCCGAGATCCTGCCCTCGGCGACAGCCTTGTTGAAGGCCTGTGCAATGCGGGTGCGACCCTCGCAGTCGGCATAGAGGATGCGGGCCTGAGAGCCCACCACCAGGTGGTTGCGGCCAGCCTGCTCTATCCAGTGCAGGTTGTCGGCCAGCTGGCCGTGTATGTCGGCAGGGGCATGGCTGAGCATGTCGGTCAGTATTTGGGCCGCGATGCGGTCGGTCGTCTCCAGGTCGCGCGGGTCGCCCGAGGAGCACACCCAGCGGAAGGGGCCGAAGCCGTAGTCGAAGAACATGGGGCCCATGATGTCTTGCACGTATGACGGGTAGCGGAAGTGCTTGTCGTCGAGCATGACGTCGGCACCGGCGCGGCTCGACATGAGCAAGAAGGCGTTGCCATAGTCAAAGAAATACATGCCACGGGCCGTGAGGCGGTTGATGGCAGCCACCTGGCGGCGCAGCGAGGCAAACACCTGCTCCTTGAAGCGGTCGGGGTCGTCGGCCATCATGCGCTTCGACTCCTCGAGCGAGAGCCCCACGGGATAGTAACCGCCGGCATAGGGGTTGTGCAGCGAGGTCTGGTCGCTGCCCAGGTCGACGCGTATGTTTTCGTCGGCCAGGCGTTCCCACAGGTCGACGATGTTGCCCACATAGGCCATCGACACCACACGATGCTCGGCCACAGCCTTGCGCACGGCGGGAATGAGCTCGTCGAGACTCGTGTGCAGCTCGTCGACCCACCCCTGGTCGTAACGCTTCTGGGCTGCCAGGGGGTTGATTTCGGCCACCACGCTCACCACGCCGGCAATGTTGCCAGCCTTGGGCTGAGCGCCCGACATGCCGCCCAGTCCCGACGACACAAAGAGAGGGATGCGGTGCTCGGGGTTGTCGCCCATCACCCGGCGGGCAGCATTGAGCACGGTGATGGTGGTGCCATGCACGATGCCTTGCGGGCCTATATACATGTAGCTGCCAGCCGTCATCTGCCCATACTGGCTCACGCCCAGGGCGTTGTCGCGCTCCCAGTCGTCGGGCTTGCTGTAGTTGGGTATCACCATGCCGTTGGTCACAACCACACGGGGTGCATTCTTGTGCGAGGGGAACAGGCCCAGCGGGTGGCCGCTGTACATCACGAGGGTTTGCTCGTCGGTCATCTCGCTCAGGTATTTCATCACCAGGCGATACTGAGCCCAGTTTTGAAACACAGCGCCGTTGCCGCCGTAGGTGATGAGCTCGTGTGGATGCTGCGCCACAGCCGGGTCGAGATTGTTCTGTATCATCATCATGATGGCAGCTGCCTGGCGTGAGCGGTGGGGATACTCGTCGATGGGACGGGCATACATCTTGTAGCGGGGTCTGAAGCGGTACATGTAGATGCGCCCATAGGTCTTCAACTCATGGGCAAACTCGGGGAGCAGCGTTGCGTGCATCTCGCGAGGGAAGTAGCGCAGAGCGTTGCGCAGGGCCAGTTTCTTTTCCTCGGCAGTGAGTATGTCCTTGCGCTTGGGCGCATGATTGATGTCGGGGTCGTAGGGCTGCGGCTCGGGCAGCACCTTGGGGATGCCGGCGCGCACGTCGGCCTGAAATTCTTGTAAGGTCATGTTGTCGATATTTTGAAGTTTGGGTTTTAAAGTTTGCTGTTCACAAGGCTCAAGATTTCTTGCTCGGCATCATTGGCCTGGGCGATAAGAGCTTCGGCCTGGGCGATGAGGTCCTGGGCCACTGCGCGGTCGTTGAGCGAGGCTGCGTTGATTTTAACGTTGAGACCGGCACCTATCACAGCCGCACGTGCAGCCAGGGCACCCACGCCGGCATCGCTCAAGCTGCTCTGCATGCCAGTCTCGACCATGGCCTTGCACACCTCGAAGACGCGCATGGCCTCTTGCATGGTGTGCAGGGGCACCTGTGCGGCATAGAGCGTGGCAGCCTGTATGGCCTGCGTGCGAGCCTGCTTGTCGGCCTCGGTGGCCTTGGGCAAGCCAAAGGCATCCATGAGCTTGTTGAACGAGAGCGTATCCTCGTCGACCAGGTGCAGCAGGTTGGCGGCAATAGCCTGTCCCTTGTCGGCCCAGTCGCTGAACTCCTTCCAGCGGTCGTCCCAGCCGCGCTTGTGGCTCGACAGGTTGGCCACCATGGCACCCAGGGCGGCACCCAGGGCCCCCATGTAGGCAGCTATCGACCCGCCGCCCGGGGCTGGCGACTCGCGCGAGGTTTCGAGAGCAAAGTCCTTGACCGTGAGGTCGACGAGCTTGGGGCTCTTGTCCTCGTCCTCAATCATGTACTCTATCACTTTCTCACGAGGGTTGAAAGGCTTGAGGTCGTCGAGCCCCATCGACTTGATGGCGATAAACACGAGGTCTTCCTCGGGAATGCCGGTGGAGCGGTGCTGCTTCTCAAGGAAGTAGCGCCCGGCATCTACGAGCGCGCGCTTGGGAATGAGGCCCACAATCTCGGTACCCGTCACACGCACGCCGCGGTTCTGGGCACAGCGGCACACCTCGTCGAAGGCCACATGCAAGGGAGTTGTGTCGATGTCGGTGATGTTCATCGACACCTGGGCTATCTTGTACTCATCGATGTACCAGCCTATAGCCTTGGTGGCTTTCAAGGTGCCAGGCTGCATGACGGTGTGGCCCTGGTCATCTTTCACAACCTTGCCTGTGAGCGAGTTGCCCTCGCGCACGGGGCGACCTTTCTCGCGCACGTCGAATGCAATGGCATTGGCCCTGCGGGTAGAGGTGGTGTTGAGGTTGAAATTGGTGGCAATCAAGAAATTGCGAGCACCCACCGCAGTGCATCCCGTGCGTTCCATGTGCTCATCGACGGCTCGGGTGCCAAAGTCGGGCTGGCGGCCCGGGGTGGTGAGCTTCTCGTGCAAAGCCTCATACTCGCCCCTGCGGCACACGGCCAGGTTGCGGCGTTCGGGGGTGAAGGCAGCAGCCTCGTAGCAGTAGCACGGTATGAGCAACTCGCTGGCAATGCGCTTGGCCAGGTCACGGGCCAGTTGTGCACACTCGTCGAGCGTGATGCCAGCCACGGGAATGAGTGGCAACACGTCGGTAGCACCCATACGGGGGTGGGCGCCGTGATGCTGGCGCATGTCAATCAGCTCGCCAGCCTTCTTCACTGCCAGGTAGGCTGCCTCGACAACGGCTTGCGGAGGGCCCACAAAGGTGACCACAGTGCGGTTGGTAGCCTCACCGGGGTCTACATCGAGCAGTTTCACGCCCTCGACCTGGGTGATGACGCCAGTGATTTGATTGATAACGTCCATGTTACGCCCCTCGCTGAAGTTGGGCACGCATTCCACGAGTTGTTGCATCTTGTTCATAGTAATGAAAACGTATTAAAAGGTTTATCAAAAATAGTTGTCTGTGTTTAGATGACAAATGTAGCAAAAATTTGTCAAGAACGACGCACATTTCTCCCCAAAAATCGCTTTGGCGATGTGCGGCAATCCACACGGGGGCGGCTTTTTGGCAAAATATAGGATTTTTGCTACCTTTGCGGCACGAAACAACAAGATTGCAACAATTTCATTCAAGCCAGAAAACAAAAATACAGAGAGATGAAAATCAAGTCGGCCGAATTTGTCATCAGCAACACCGATTTCCGCAAGTGCCCCGCGGGCAACCGCCCAGAGTATGCCTTCATCGGGCGTTCCAATGTGGGTAAATCGTCGCTCATCAACATGCTCACAGGTCGCAACGGCCTGGCCAAGACCTCGTCGACCCCCGGAAAGACACTGCTCATCAATCACTTCATGGTCAACAACGAGTGGTATATCGTCGACCTGCCGGGCTACGGCTATGCCCGTCGCGGCAAGGAGCAGCGCGAGCAATTGCGGCACATCATACAGACCTACATACTGGGGCGGCAGCAGATGACCAACCTCTTTGTACTGGTCGACAGCCGCCACGAGCCCCAAGCAGTCGACATGGAGTTTATGAACTGGTGCGGCGAGCACAACGTGCCCTTCAGCATCGTGTTCACCAAGATGGACAAGCTGGGCCGCGATGCCGGCCAACGCAACATCGAGGCCTACAAGCAGCAACTGGGTGAAACCTGGGAGGAACTGCCGCCCATCTTCATCACCTCGAGCCAAGACGGGCGCGGGCGCGACGAACTGCTCGACTACATCGACAGCATCAACAAGCAACTGAAGTGAAATTTTGAGCCACACCCGCGATTTACTGCGTCAATATCTCCTGCAAGATTTTGAAAATACGGGCAAATAGTGGTATCTTTGTATGATGCTTTCACTGGCACAGCTGCCAGCGGGAGCACACTACACTCACGCATAGACAAGAATTCTTTAAAACTCGCATATCGATATGTTTATCATTGGCATTGCCGGTGGAACCGGCTCGGGCAAAACCACAGTGGTGCGCAAAATCATGAAACGCCTCCCCAAGGGCGAGGTGGGCATCATCTCGCAAGACTCATACTATAAAGACTCAAGCCACGTGCCTGCCGAGGAGCGGCAGAACATCAACTTCGACGAGCCGGCAGCCTTCGACTGGACACTGCTGCTCGAGCACCTGAAACAACTCAAGGCAGGCAAAGCCATAGAAATGCCCACCTATGATTACCTCACCTGCTCGCGCCAGAAGGAGACCGTGCACATGGAGCCACACGACGTGGTGCTCATCGAGGGCATCCTGGTATTCAGCGACCCGCGCCTGCGCAAGATGATGGACATCAAGGTCTTTGTCGACGCCGATGCCGACGACCGGCTCATACGCGTGATTTCGCGCGACTGCATTGAGCGCGGCCGCACGCCCAAGATGGTGATCGACCGCTACGAGAAAGTGCTCAAACCCATGCACCAGCTCCACATCGAGCCCGCCAAGAAATATGCCGACATCATCGTGCCCGAGGGCGGTCACAACGAGGTGGCCATCAACCTGCTCACCGACTACATCAAAAGCCGCCTGAGCAAGCACGAGACCGACAAATAAGGAAAAACGCAGAAAAGCATGAAGCTACCCTGGTCACACAACAATAGCCACAGCGCCGCAACTCAAGCTGGCAAGCCTGCCGAGCCACAACCCGCGGTACAGGGCCACGACGACACTGCCCCCGCCAGCGCCGGCAGCGAGGAGCAACGCCTGGAAGCCACACTCATGGCCCAAGAGCGCGAGAAAGAGGCTGCCCTGGTGCAAGAGGAGCAACAAGAAATTGCCCAGCACGAGGCTGCCACAACCACCACCGGCCACGGCAAGGCAGGAAAGACAAAAAAGAAAACCAAGGAAACCGTAGCCATGCTGTACAAGGCTGGCGAGGAAGGCAATCTCGTGCTGCGCACCGACAACCTGGTGAAACGCTATGGCAACCGCACCGTGGCCAACCACGTGTCGATCAACGTGCGACAGGGCGAAATCGTGGGACTGCTGGGACCCAACGGAGCCGGCAAGACCACAACATTCTACATGACAACCGGCCTTGTGACCCCCAACGAGGGACGCGTTTTCCTCAACAACATCGACATTACCCGCCTGCCTGTGTACAAGCGTGCCAAGCTGGGCATAGGCTACCTGCCGCAAGAGGCATCGGTGTTCCGCACGCTCACAGTTGAAAACAACATACGCCTTGTGCTTGAGATGACCGGCCAGTCGGCCCAATACCAAAAAGACAAGTTGGAGGAGCTCATCGCCGAGTTCCATCTCGAGAAAGTGAGGAAAAACCTGGGCAACCGCCTCTCGGGCGGCGAGCGGCGGCGATGCGAGATAGCGCGTTGCTTGGCCATCAACCCACGTTTCATCATGCTCGACGAGCCGTTTGCCGGCGTCGACCCCATCGCTGTCGAGGATATTCAGAGCATTGTGTATCACCTCAAGTCGAAGAACATAGGCATCCTCATCACCGACCACAATGCGCCCGAGACACTGAGCATCACCGATCGTGCCTACCTGCTCTTTGAGGGCAAGATTCTGTTTCAAGGCTCGAGCGAGGAGCTGGCCGAGAACCCTGTGGTGCGCGAGAAATATCTGGGTCGCAACTTCGTCTTCCGCCGCAAGAACTTCGACGACATGTAGAGCTGCCCTGCACAACACACACCGTGTAGAGCCCCCCCACCATCAGCCAGTCACTAAACCGGCTGCCTGTCGAGCAGGCGGCCTGCCCACACACAGAGTGCCGCTACCGCCAGCGCACTGCACAACGCCAGCACAGGAAAATGCCCCGCAGCCGGCACGCCAAGCTTGTTGAACACTTCGAGTTGCAGCAAGCCGTGCTCAGCGAGATAGTAGGCAATCACCACCATCGAGTTGTTGAGCGCATGAGCCATAATGGGCACCCACAGGCTGCGCGTCCACACCATCAGGTAGCCCAGCCACATGCCCAGCACCATGCGTGGCACAAAACCGAAAAACTGCATGTGGAAAGCGCTGAACAGCACCCCTATGCCTATCACAGCCACATGGCGGTTGATGGGGCGGTCGATGCACAAGCCCAGCAACGAGCCACGGAAGAAAGTCTCCTCGCCAATGGCAGTAATCACGCCCACCACCATCACCATGGCCAACATCATGGGCAGCGAGTTGCCCTTGAGCAAGCCGGTAGTAGCCTGCTGGGCCACATCCTCATAGTGCCGCAGCGTGTGCTCCACACCACTCATGCCCGCAGGAAAAGAGATGTGGGCATTCCAGTCGACCAGGTAATTCATGGCAGGTATCGACACCACATACATAACCACCACCACCGCCACAGCCGTCCATGTGGGCGCCACATCGTAGCGCAAGTCGTGCCACGGCCTGCGAGTGAACAGCCAGGCACACAGCACGGCGGGCAGGAAAAAGGCTATGCCGTTTTGCAACACCTGCACCACGAGCACCATGCCCTTGCTGCCGGCACCTGGCACTCGAGCCGTGACCACAGCAATGGCCGAGGCAATGCACAGGCCTAAAAACATGGCGAAAATCACCATCAATATCTTAGCGTTGAATTTCAAGGCAGTATTTCCCATACGCAAAAAAGTGAACATAAGGATTTAAATAAAAGAGATTGCTCGCCACCACTTTGTGCCCCCTCGCTAACGCATGCTCTCGGGGCGAGAGAAAGGCTGCCGGCCGTGATGGTCGATGCCGCCCTTGTTCACTCCTGGCTTGGGAGCATACATGCGCTGCGGGGTCACTGGCCGGGCTGGCGGCAGCTGCGGCATGGCGCCAGGCGGTTGCGACTGCCCGGGCCGACGGGCATTCTTGTTGGGCGAAATGAACTCCTGGGCACCAATGTAGCCGAAATCAGGAAGACTCAAGTGGGTGCGCAACAACTGGATACTGTCGACAAAAGCCGCACCCTGGGCACGCATGTCGTAGCGCAGGTAGCCATACACACGGTCGACCACGCGACCCGTGTCGGTCTGCAAATCCATGGTGAACCAGCCTGTGGCCGAGGTGGTGCGGTTCATAAACGAGGTTGACCCGTCGGCATAGTCGACGGCAAGCAGGATGTTGAAATCGTTGCCAAAGGCCAGCAGCTTCATGTTGAGCTGGTAGCGGTCGCCGCTCTTGTACTCGGCATCGGGCTCCAGGTCAAACTTGATGTAGCCGCAGTTCATGCCCGGAAAAATCATGTACAGGGCGTCGCCCTTCCACACGTTGGCCGTGTCGCCCTTGGCGCCATAGCGCTTGTGGGCCTCGGCCACCCCCGAAGCTTGTGCCGTACCGGGGCCGTACTGGCCCGCAACGACCGTCCCGCTCATGCCGGCCTGCTTCTGCAACTTCTTCTGCTCATCGCTCAGGCGGTCGATCACCTTCTTGTACACCTTATCGTAGGTTTCGATGTTGTGGGCATACCACACGAGCGAGGTGTCGTAGTCGGCCTGAGTGATGTGATACTTGTTGAATACGGCCTGCTTCATTGACTGCCGCGACGAGTCGGAGTCAAACTCATCGGGATGGTTGTCGATATAGGCCTGAGCCTTGTAGATGTCGACAAGCAAGTCTTCCATCTTGCTCTCCTTGATGATGCCGCTCGGGGCCTTGTCGCAGGCAGTGAAGCCCGCGGCAAGCGCAAGCAACAGCAACAATATGTAGCCCAGCCGCTTCACTCGGTAGTGTCGTTTACAGCCTGATGGGCAGCATCGTCGCTTGTGCTGGAGTGATGCTTGTTGTCGCCAGCCAGATACTTGCTGTAGAACAGGATGAGCGTGATCACGCTCACACTCAGGCAAGCATCGGCAAAGTTGAAGATGGCATTGAAAAACTGGAAATGCCTGCCCCCTATGCCTGGCATCCATTGCGGCCAGTCCCACTCGGCAATGGGGAAATAAAACATGTCGACCACCCGGCCATTAAACAGACTCGTGTAGCCGCCCTCGGGCGGAAAGAGCTGAGCCACGGCGGGTGCGGCAGGATCGTTGAAAATCACGCCGTAGCCTATGCAGTCGATAATGTTGCCTATGGCTCCGGCCGCTATCAAGGCAATGCAGGCCACATAGCCCTGCGGCAAGTCGGCCCTGCGGCGTATGCGGTACAAGTAGTAGATGACCAGCGCGGCCACAATGATGCGAAACCACGTGAGGAAGAACTTGCTGCCAAATTCCATGCCCCAGGCCATGCCGTTGTTTTCGATAAAAAGCAGGCGGAACCACTCGGTAATCCTGTACTCCTCGCCATAGAAGAAGTGGGTCTTCACCCACACCTTTATGGCTTGGTCGACGATGATCACCGCCACAATGATGATTGCAGCAAGCGTGCCGTTGGAGATGCGATGTTTCATCAATCAGTCGTTATCTTCTCCTCAGCTTCTGCTGCTGCTCGATTTCCTTGCCCTCGACCGAAAGTGTGGTGTGAGGCACAGCCATGAGGCGCTCTTTGGGAATGAGCTTGCCCGTGACGCGGCATATACCGTAGGTCTTATTCTCGATGCGCACAAGTGCGCCTTGCAGCTTTTTGATAAACTCCATTTGGCGTTGCGCACGCTGGCTGGCCTCTTCTTTCTCGAGCGTTGAGGCACCTTCCTCAAGCACCTTGAAGGTGGGCTGGCTCTCATCGGTCATGATGCGCGACTTGAGCAGCTCATAGTTTTGCTTGGCAGTCTCTATCTTTTCAAGAATCAATTTTTTGAATTCCTGAAGTTCCTCATCAGAATACCTGGTTTTTTCGGGAGTATCACTCATAGTTTTCTGTCCTTTCTTGTTTCAGTAATTGGTTGAATGGTGTGTTCAATTGATATAATTTGACTTGGGCAAGGGGCGCAAGGTTTAACAGCGCCCCTGCTACAAGTCGATTTTTATCAAAAAAACGATCACAATTCTAAGCCTTCTCGACAGCCACATTGAGCCGGTAGTCGTCCATGTCAAGCTCGATAGCCTCGTCGGGGCTCACAGGCTCGACAGTGACACTCACGGCCAGCACCTGCTTGGCGATGTAGCCGGCAAACTGCTCGACGGCAGCCTTGCAATTGTCGTTGGGCTCGATCTTCACCACAATTTTGTCGGTGATGTCGAAGTTCTTGCTCTTGCGCACATTCTGGATGCGGTTCACAAGCTCTCGTGCCGTGCCCTCTTGCTTGAGCTCGGGAGTGAGCTGGATGTCGAGAGCCACAGTGAGACTGCCCTCGTTGGCCACGAGCCAGCCTGGGATGTCCTCGCTGATGATTTCAACATCGGCCACGTCGACCACAGCCTGCTGGCCGTTGACCTCGAGCGTGATGCTGCCCGATTGCTCAAACTTGTTGATGGCATCCTGCGAGAGCGACGTGAGCTTTTGGGCCAGGCCCTTCATGATCTTGCCGTATTTCGGGCCCAGGGCCTTGAAGTTGGGCTTGATGCGCTTGACAAGCACGCCGGCATCGTTGCCCACATAGCGTATTTCCTTCACGTTCACCTCATTGAGGATCAAGTCGGCTACAGCCTCGATGGTCTCCTTCTGCCTGTCGTTGAGCACAGGTATCATGATGGCCTGCAGGGGCTGACGCACCTTGAGTGCCTTCTTGCGACGCAACGAGAGCACCATCGACGTGATTTCCTGGGCGATGTGCTGACGCTCCTCGAGCACCTTGTCGATGAGCCCGTCACAAGCCTCGGGATACTTGGCCAGGTGCACCGAGGTGGTGCTGCCAGTGAGGTCGCGATAGAGCTGGTCGCTGTAGAAGGGTGCAAACGGAGCCATGAGCAGCGACACCGTCTTCAAGCACTCGTAGAGGGTCTGGTAGGCTGCCAGCTTGTCGGTCGTCATGCCGCCGCCCCAGAAGCGCTTGCGGTTGAGTCGCACATACCAGTTGCTCAAGTTGTCGCCCACAAAGGCTGAGATGGCACGTGTGGCCTTGGTGGGCTCGTAGTCGTCGATATCGGCGGTGACCTCGGCCACCAGCGAGTTGAGCAGCGAGATGATCCAGCGGTCTATCTCGGGACGCTCCTCGACGGGCACTTGAGGTGCCGACGGGTCGAAGTTGTCGACGTTGGCATAGAGGGCAAAGAACGAGTAGGTGTTGTAGAGGGTGCCGAAGAACTTGCGCGACACTTCCTCGACGCCAGCCTCGTCATATTTCAGGTTGTCCCACGGAGAGGAGTTGCTTATCATGTACCAGCGCACAGCATCGGAGCCGTATTTCTCGACCTGGTCGAAGGGGTCGACGGCGTTGCCCAGGCGCTTGCTCATCTTGTTGCCGTTTTTGTCGAGCACCAGGCCATTGCTGATGACACTCTTGAAGGCCACGCTGTCGAAGACCATCGTGGCGATGGCATGCAGCGTGAAGAACCAGCCACGGGTCTGGTCGACACCCTCGGCAATGAAGTCGGCCGGGTAAAACTCGCCCTTGTCGATGAGCTCCTTGTTCTCAAACGGGTAGTGAAGCTGGGCGTAGGGCATCGAGCCACTGTCGAACCACACATCGATCAAGTCGAGCTCACGCTTCATGGGCTTGCCCGTGGGCGAAACGAGGATGATGTCGTCGACATAGGGGCGGTGCAAGTCGATCTTGTTGTAGTTGGCCTCGCTGTAGTCGCCTGGCACAAAGCCCTTGTCTTTGTAGGGGTTGCTGTGCATGAAACCGGCAGCCACCGATTTTTCAATCTCGTCCCACAGCTCCTGGACCGAGCCTATGCATTTCTCCTCGCCGTCCTCGCTGCGCCATATAGGCAGCGGAGTGCCCCAGTAGCGCGAGCGCGAAAGGTTCCAGTCGTTCAAGTTCTCGAGCCATTGTCCAAAACGGCCAGTGCCTATGTGTGCGGGTTTCCAGCGTATGGTCTTGTTGAGTGCAATCATGCGGTCGCGACAAGCGGTGTCCTTGATAAACCAGCTGTCGAGCGGATAGTAGAGAATGGGCTTGTCGGTGCGCCAGCAGTGCGGATAGTTGTGCACATGCTTCTCCATTTTGAAGGCAGTGCCCGCTTGCTTCATGCGCACGCACATGTACACGTTCAGGTCCTCGGCCTTGTTGGAGGCTGCCTCGTCCCACTTGCCGTTGACGGTGAACTGCGGGTCGTAGGCATTCTTCACCCAGCGGCCTTCATACTCCTTGTAGAGATCGACATCGACAAAGTTTTTCACAAAGTCCTCGTCGAGGTCCTCGAGCTTGAAGTACTTGCCGGTGAAGTCGACCATGGGGCGTGTCTCGAGCTTCTTGTTGATCATGAAGAGCGAGGGGATGCCGGCAGCGCGGGCCACATTGGCATCGTCGGCACCAAACGTGGGGGCAATGTGCACAATGCCCGTACCGTCATCGGTGGTCACGTAGTCGCCAGGAATGACACGGAAGCCGTTGTCGTTGCCCACGATCTTGTCATCGATCTTGTCGACAGGTTTCACCCAGGGGAAAAGCTGCTGGTAGCGCATGCCCACCAGGTCGCTGCCCTTGAACTCGGCGATAACCTTGTAGGGGATCACTTTGTCGCCAGGCTTGTAGCCGCTCAGCGGCTTGTCCTTGCCCTCGGGCTTGAAATAGGCATCGACACGGGCCTTGGCCATGAGATAGGTGGCCGGGCGGCCGCTGTAGGGGTTGAAGCTCTCAAGCGCCACATAGTCGATCTTGGGGCCCACGCACAGGGCGGTGTTGCTGGGCAGTGTCCACGGCGTTGTGGTCCATGCGATAATCTCGATGTCGTCCCAACCCTTGTCGACCTTGCTCAAGAGCTCTTGCACCACCTTGTTGTCGTCGTGCTTGACGGTGAACTGGGCAGTTACCGTCTGGTCCTTCACATCGCGGTAGCATCCAGGCATGTTCAGCTCGTGGCTGCTCAAGCCGGTGCCAGCGGCAGGAGAATAGGGCTGAATGGTGTAGCCCTTGTAGAGCAGGCCCTTGTTGTAGAGTTGCTTGAGGAGCCACCACAGGGTCTCGATATAGCTGTTTTTGTAGGTGATATACGGGTCCTTCATGTCGACCCAGTAACCTATCTTGCGAGTGAGGTCTTCCCACTCCTTGGTGTATTTCATCACCTCCTTGCGGCAGGTGGCATTATACTCGTCGACGCTTATTTTCTTGCCTATGTCTTCCTTGGTGATGCCAAGCGACTTCTCCACGCCGAGCTCCACAGGCAGCCCGTGGGTGTCCCAGCCAGCCTTGCGCAACACCTTGTAGCCCTTCATCGTCTTGTAGCGGCATATGATGTCCTTAATCGAGCGAGCCAGCACGTGATGAATGCCGGGCATTCCGTTAGCACTTGGTGGACCCTCGTAGAAAACGAAGGTGGGAGCGCCGTCGCGCTCCTTGATGCTCTTGTCGAACACGTTCTCGGCGTCCCAGCGCTTCAGCACTTCCTTGTTGACGTCGGAGAGATTGAATTTGTTGTATTCCTTAAACTTCATAAACCTAAAAATTTGAGCGCCATGCAGGCTTTGGAGCCACCGCTGGCGCGGCCCTGAGGCCCGTGACTTGCATCACTCTGATTTTTAATGTGCAAAGATAGTAAAAATCCATGAGTTTACCCACCAGCCCGATTTATATTTTATTTTCCCGCCCGCAGCTTGCAATTTCTTTGCCAAACTCGCAGCGGTGTGCAATTGCATGAAAAAAAATCGGGCAGGCAGGTGCAAGATTCATGTCGACATGGTGTTTTTACAATCGAAACAACATCACAGCACAATGAGAATAAAAAGGACAATACTGCTTGCCGTGCTGCTCACGGCCATCGCAACCGGCGCGCAAAACAAGCGCTGGGAAAACAATTTTTATCTTTCCACCGGTTTCACCAACAGCTATTACGGCAGCGACGGCGATGTGGCGGCGTGGCACCTGGGCTACGGGCTCAACTACTACTTCAACGACCGGTGGTCGGTGATGCCGGGCATTGCCTGGCGGGCCAAGTACGGCCTGGGTTACGACGGCGAATCATCGGCCGAGTGCCAGTGGATTGATGTGCCCCTGCTGACACAGTACCACCTGGGCTTGAAGGGGCAGTCGCGCTACGGGTTTGTATTCGAGGCCGGGCCTGTGCTGTCGTTTCTTGCGTCGAACGACTACTACTACAACGATGCCATCCCCACCGACCCCGTCAACGGTGCGCCCGAGTACAAGCACTTCGACCTGGGCCTGGAGCCGGCAGTTTATTTCGAGCTCAAACACTGGCGGTGGGGACTCAAGTACCACGTGGGGCTGCTCAACACCAAGCGCCTGCCAGGCGCAACCGACAGCTACCACTACCAGGACGTGACGCTGGTGGTGAACTTCCACTTTTAGCAGCCCGTTTTAGCAGCCCGCCTGGGGGCAAGCAATAACGTTGCCGCCCGCTTGAGACATGCTCAGGCGGGCGGCAATGCTATGTGGGGTCGAAAGTGCCAGCAGGGGCACTCAACGTTGCAGTTGCTCAACAATTTCTTCAAAGTGCATGCAGTGGCTGGCCTTCACCAGCAGGGTGTCGCCCTGCTTGAGCAGCGAGGGCAGCGCCGCTTGCAACTCGGGCAGGCTGTCGAAGGCCTTGACCTCGAGGGCAGGATTGGCACTGCGGGCGGCAGCGGCCAGGCAGCGGGCCAGTGGGCCGGCTGTGTAGATGGCGTCGATGTTGAGCCCGGCGGCATACGTTCCCACCCCGGCGTGCAGCTGCTTCTCGTCGGGACCCAGCTCGGCCATGTCGCCCAGCACAGCCACCTTGCGGCCTGCACCGTCTTGCAACACGTCGAGCGAGGCCTTCATGCTCACGGGGCTTGCGTTGTAGCAGTCGTCGATGATGGTGTAGTGCGGCGTGTCGATGATGTTGAAGCGGCCGGCAAGCGTCTCGCTGGTCTCGATGCCGCGCTTTATCTGCTCCAGCGTGAGGCCATAGACCTGGCCGGCTGCAGCGCCGGCCAGGGCGTTGTACACCATGTGACGGCCAGGCATGCCCACAGTCACCCCGTGCAGGTCGCCTTGCGGGGTGTGAATGTCGCAACGCGTGCCCTTGAGGCCAAGGCTCACCAGGTTGTCGGCCCAAAAGTCGTTTTTGCTGTCAAGGCCGTACCACATCGGGGCTATGCCATTGAGCTCGGTCACAGTGGCGAGCTTGTCGTCGTCGCCGTTGAGAATGACGTGGGCACCAGGCTTAAGGAAGGGAGCAAACTCGGTCTTGGCCTTGAGCACGCCGTCGCGGCTGCCCAGGTTCTCGACGTGGGCATCGCCTATGTTGGTCACAATCATTGTGTCGGGGCGGGCAATCTTGGCCAGGCGGTACATCTCGCCAAAGTGGCTGATACCCATCTCGAGCACGGCCATCTCGTCATCGTCGCGCAGGCCGAACACAGTGAGCGGCACTCCCAGCTCGTTGTTGAAGTTTCCCTCGGTCTTGTGCACGCGGTACTGCTGCCGCAGCACGCTGTAGGTCATCTCCTTGGTGCTGGTCTTGCCCACGCTGCCCGTGATGCCCACCACAGGGATGCCAAGCTGCTTGAGATAGAACTCGGCAATGTCTTTCACAGCCTGCAGCGACGACTCGACCACGATATAGGGGTAGTCCTGATCGCCCAGGTCAACCTCAGAGATAGCGGCCGCAGCGCCCTTGTCGATGACCTGGGGTATGAACTTGTGACCGTCGACACGCTCACCCTTGATGGCTACAAAGAGGCCGCCGCGCTCAACCTTGCGGCTGTCGGTAGTGATGGCTGTGACCTCGATGCTTTTCAGCTCATCGGGGCCCGAGTAGCTGCCGCCGGTAACGGCGGCAATGTTTTCCAATGTGAGATTTTTCATCGACCGCGTCCTCCTTAGTTGTTGTATCGACGCAGGGAGATGTCGACGAGTTGCTCGCACAAGTCCTCAAAGCTCACGCCCACTGCAGCGGCTTCCTGCGGGACAAGGCTCGTGGGCGTCATGCCAGGCAGGGTGTTGGCCTCAAGGGCATACATCGCGCCGTCGGGCTCCATGATGAAGTCGATGCGGCCATAGCCCACGATGCCCAGCGCCTTGGCAGCCTTCTCGGCGTTGCGTTGCATGCGCTCGGTCTCCTGGGCGGTGATGTGGGCCGGGCAAGTCTCAACGGTGGAGCCTGCCTGGTACTTGTTGTTGTAGTCATACCAGCCCTGCTTGGGGGCAATCTCAATCACTGGCAGCGCTTTGCCGTCGATCACGGCCACCGAGAACTCTCGGCCCTTGACAAACTGCTCAACGAGTGCATGGTCGCCATAGTTGAATGCGATGTCGACAGCGTGGGCATAGTCCTGGGCGTTGCGGGCGATGGTCACGCCCACGCTCGAGCCCTGACAGGCAGCCTTGACCACGACGGGATATTTCAGTCCTTTGGTCTCGGGATCGACCGGTGCATCGGCCTTCTCTATCGAGTAGGCAGGGGCAGTGGGCACACCATAGGCCTGGAAGAGATGCTTGGTGAGCGTCTTGTCCATGGCCAGGGCGCTGCTTATGTAGTCGGTACCCGTGTACTTGATGCCCAGCAGGTCGAAGGCAGCCTGCACGCGGCCGTCCTCGCCGTTGGCACCGTGAAGAGCCAGAAACACAATGTGGGCCGCGCTGCACATCTCGATCACATTGGGGCCGAAAAAAGACTTGCGCTGGCGCTTCAGGTCGTCGACTTTGTCGTTGAAAGCGCTGATGTAGCGCTGTGCCTCGTCGACATCATACTCCTCGGGGAAGAAATCCTCGCTGCGGGCCTGGCTGTCGCCACAGAACACGTCGACAAGCACAGCCTTGTGACCCTTGGCCCTCAAGGCCTTGCACACGTTGGCACCCGACACGATCGACACCAGTCGCTCGGTGCTTGTGCCTGCTGCTAAAACTACTATATTCATAATCTTGTATTGATAAAATTGTATTCAGTCAATTATTCAATTATTGTCATGCCTGCTGGTCACTTGAAGGTGTCGGGCAGGTCGTTCTCATAGAGCACCGTGTCGCCCGCCTTCACCATCGAGTACACATAGCGTTGTGCAGCCTCGAGGGTGGGCACGAGCTTCACATTTTTCTTGTCGAAGCCCTTGGCCTGCAATCCCTTCACAATGGCTTCGCGGTTGTACTCGCCCACGACGATGGCCACATCGCTCGCCGTGGCAATGTCACGACCGAAGCGCACATTGAAGTACTCCTGCTTGTCGCCCAGCTCGATGAGCCCAGGGGTGACGATGATGCGCCGGCCGCCTGTCATGCCCGAGAGCACGTCGAGGGCCATGCGGGAGCTGCGGGGGTTGGAGTAGTGGGTGTCGTCGATGACGGTGAAACCACGCTTGTCGAGGCTCATGCACAGGCGGTGTTCCAGCTGCTCGATGCTGCTCACGGCGTGCTTTATCTTGTCGTGGGGCACATTGAGCCGCAAGGCCATGACCACAGCCGCGAGCAAGTCGCTCAAGTTGAACTCGCCCACAAGCCGGGTGGCAAGCTCCAGCCGCAAGCCAGGACCCACCACGGCAAATGTGGTGCCCTGCGGCGTGTAGTCGATGTCCTCCAGGTGATAATCTACCCGAGGGCCGGCTTTCACCGCATAGCGCTTGCACTCCACGTTGTCGACCGGCCTGAACGGCAGCATGGAATAATCCTCGTTGACCACCGCCAGCCCGTCGGGCGGGAGGGCATCGGCAAGCTCAAACTGGGCCCGCTGCACGTTGTCGATGGTCTTGAACGTGCCCAGACTCTGCTCGCCCACGGCAGTGATGATGCCGTAGCGAGGATGCACCACGTCGCATATCTGCTTCACATCGCCCAGGTTGATGGCGCCCATCTCGCAGATGAACACCTCGTTGTCGGGCGTCATCATCTCCCTTATGGTGCGCACCACGCCCATGAGTGTGTTGTAGGACTTGGGCGTCATCAGCACCGAGTATTGCTCGCTCAATATCTTATACAGGTAGTGCTTGGTGCTCGTCTTGCCATAGCTGCCGCTTATGCCTATGACCTGCATGTGCGGCATGCGGGCCAGCCGTTGCTGCGCGTCGTGCACATAGCGCTGGTTGATGCGACGCTCCACAGGCTGCATGAGCCAGTTAACAGCCATGGTGAAAACATAGGAAAACGTGATAAATAATACTCCGGTCACACTGGCATAGTACAATCCTGTGACGTCGAGCTTGGTGCTGTAGACGACAGCCATAGCCACAAGCATGAGGGCCACTTCGGTGAAGTAGAGCCGCTTCACGCGGCGGGTGAACACCAGCGGCTTCTTGTATTTCTTCCTGGCCAGCGACACCGCCTGCCCCAGCAGTATCACGGCCAACAGCACTACGACATAGGGAGAAATCAGGGCCATGGTGGTGAACGACCCGATGAGCACCACAAGTGCGATGAGGCGCTTGACCGACAGGTACTCGTCGCTGCCAGCGATCCAGTTGCAATAGCGGCTGTTGTAGTAGCTGCCCAGCTGCAGCATGTGCATGTCGCACTTGAGCATGAGCAGCAGGTCGGTCACCGTCACTGCCAGGAAAAAGACATAGCTTATCGTTGTCAACATCTCAATGACACTATATTATTGTTTCATTCCTTTTTTACAATAGGCGCAGGCCACAGTGTGCGCCTGCACCACGGCACTCGCCGTAGTACCAGCTTGCAAAGATAGTGATTTTCCACGACTTCATGCACGAGAGCACCCTAAATTCAGCAGTCTTGCCCACGGGCGGCGCCGGCCCTGCACGCCAAAGATGGGGGCGGCGACAGTTGCAGGCTAAGTGGAAGTTTTGTAATTTTGCACCCACACACACAACAAGGAGAAAAGCATGGACCAAGAGTTTGCCTCGTCACTGCTTGAGAATGCAGTGAGCGAATTTGCCAAGCTGCCCGGCATAGGGCGCAAGACGGCACTGCGCCTGGCGCTGCACCTGCTCAAGCAGGACAAGGAGAGGGCGCACAGCCTGGGCGAAGCCGTCATCAAGATGCGCGACGAGATACAGTATTGCCGCGTGTGCCACAACATAAGCGAGAGTGAGGTGTGCCCTATATGCTCCGACCCCACGCGCGACACGAGCACGGTGTGTGTGGTCGAGAATGTGAAAGACGTGATGAGCATTGAAAACACCCACCAGCACCACGGCCTGTACCACGTGCTGGGCGGTCTCATCTCGCCCATCGACGGCATAGGGCCGCAAGACATCGAGATCGACAGCCTGGTCGAGCGGGTGAAGGCCGGCGGCATAGCCGAGGTGATACTGGCCTTGAGCGCCACGATGGAGGGCGACACCACCAATTTCTACATCTTCCGCAAGCTGGCACCCTATCCCGAGGTGAAAATCACCATGCTGGCCCGCGGCGTGAGCGTGGGCAACGAGATCGAGTATACCGACGAGCTCACGTTGGGCCGGTCGATACAGAACCGCACGCTCTTCAGCGACACCTTCCACAAGGAGGGCTGACACGCCCGCCCCGGCGCGCGATTGCGCGGCTCTCAAGCCTGGTCGTCGCCAGCGGCCTGGTCGCGTTTTTGCCGGGCCAGTTTCTTCTTGTAGGCCTCCAGGTAGCGGCGCAGGCGTTTCTTGTGCTCGAGCTCCTTCTTGGCCTTGCGGGCATTGTATTCCTGCCAGTGATATTCTACATAGTTGTCGGCCATGGTCGTCAGGATGTTTTGTGCCGGTAGGCCAGAGCGGCGCCCAGGGCGGTGAGATACACAGCGTGCTCAGGGATGTGGAAGTGCACGCCATAGAGGTCTTCCATCATGGGAAACACCTCGCGGCACTCGGGCAGGCGTGTCATGTTGCCAATGAGCACAAAGTCGTTGATGCCGCTGTTGAGCGTAGAGAGCACAGCTGCCGAGCCTATGGTCTCGAGCACCATGATAATCAATCCCTTGGCCACGTCGGCATCGTCGACGGGGTTGTTCACCGCCTTGCCAAAGAGCGAGGCCGTGGCAAAGGTGGGCAACCCGGGCAGCTCCTCCTTGCTGATGTCCTTGATTTGCAGGTTCACCTTGCTGGCGTCGCCGTGGCTGGCCAGCTCGACCAGGTTGGGCACATTGCGCAGCTTGAGCAGTAGCCGCGACAAGCCTTGCAGCGTGCCGCCGCCCATGCTGATGCCGCCGGCGTGCACAATCTTGTCGCCGTTGACCTGTACCAGCGTGGTGCCCGTGCCCATCGACACGACCATGATGGGGTCGGTCTTGACGGCATACTTGGCGCCCAGGCCGTCGCTCTCAAACTCCCCCACCTTGCTGGTGGGCAAGCCATAGATGGGCGTGTCGACGTTGCTGCTGCCCACGCCGGTGAGCATCACATGCTCCACGTCGCCCAGCGAGACGCCGTTGTCGTAGAGATACTTGCCGAAGGCTCCAAACAGCGAGGTGATGGGGTCGCCGGCGTTGATAAACATGGGCGAGATCACTTTGTCGTCGTTCAAGCCCACAATCTTGGTGGTGCTGCCGCCCACATCGATGCCTATGATAAGTCCCATAAAACAAATGTGTGTGTGATAGGTCAACCAAAAAAAGAAGCAGCTGCCGCGGCAACGCCCCCGTTTTTTTTTAACGGCGTAAAATTACTGCATAATATCCTACTTTACAAAATAAATGTTAACTTTGCCCTGGATAAATGCACAATTGCCATCTTGGAAATCACAATCGTCATAGTAAGCTACCAGGCCAAATACTTCTTGGAGCAGACCCTGCGGTCGGCCATCGAGGCCGTCGAGGGGCTCGATTGTGAAATCATTGTGGTCGACAACAACTCGGGCGACGGCACCGCGGCTTGGGTGAGGGAGCGCTTTGGGCAGCAGGTGCGTCTCATCGAGAACAAGCACAACGTGGGCTTCGGCCGGGCCAACAACCAGGCCATCGCACAGGCGCGTGGCCGCTACACGCTCATCCTCAATCCCGACACCATCGTCACCCGCAGCTGCCTGCAATCGTGCTGCCAGTGGATGGCCTCGCACCCCGAGTGCGGCGCCATAGGCGTGCACATGATCGACGGCGACGGCCACTTCCTGCCCGAGTCGAAGCGGGCGTTTCCCACGCCGTGGGTGTCGTTTTGCAAGATCTTCGGCCTCTCGCGGCTCTTCCCGCGCTCGCGCTGGCTGGCCAAGTACCACCTGCGCTACCTCGACGAGCGCGAGCCACATGCCGTCGACATCCTCTCGGGGGCGTTCATGTTTTGCCGCACCAGCCTGCTGCAGCAAGTGGGCGGCTTCGACGAGGACTTTTTCATGTACGGCGAGGACATCGACCTCTCCTATCGCCTGGTAAAGGCAGGATACCAAAACTGGTATGTGCCCGCAAGCATTGTGCACTACAAGGGCGAGAGCACCCGCAAGGAGAGCATGCGCTATGTGAAAGTGTTCTACGAGGCCATGCTCATCTTCTACCGCAAGCACTTCCCGCGCTACCGGGCCGTGTTCTACCCCGTGATCAAGCTCGGGGTGTGGATGCGCCAGTCGCTGGCCATGGCCCGGCGTGCCCTGGGCGTGCCCGCAAGTGGCAGCAAGCCGCAGGCGTCGCCCGGGCAATGGGTTGTGCTGAGCCGCCATGCCCAGGAGGTGGCCAGGCAGTGCCACATCGAGCGCTACAGCACCTGCATCCCTGCCAGCGGCGAGACCCAGGTGATCGTCGACGACGGCAGCTACAGCTACGGCCACATCGTGCAACTCATCGACAGCAAAGCCCGCCGCGGCCTGCACTGGCACATCTACTCAAGCCGCAACGGCATCGTCATCTCACCCAAAATGCAGCAGCCATGACCCACGACACCACCCACAAGCTCCTCGCCGACGGCGTCGTGACCCTGCGCGCCCTCGAACCCACCGACATCGACCTGCTCTACCAGTGGGAAAACGACACCTCGCTGTGGACGGTGACCGACACCATGGCGCCCTACTCGCGCAAGTTGATATGGCAATACCTCAACCAGTTTGACGGCGACGTGTTTCAAACCTGCCAGCTGCGCCTCATGATCGCCCTGCAAGCCACAGGCGCCACCATAGGCACCGCCGACCTCATGCACGTCGACGCCTTCAACAGCCGCGCCGAGGTGGGGCTGTGGGTGGCACGCCAGTGGCAGGGCCAGGGCTACGGCCACCGCGCGCTTGCGCTGCTCGTCGACTATGCCCACAACCATCTGGGCCTGCACCAGCTTTATGTCAACATCCCGGTATTCAACACGGCCTGCCTGCAACTCTTCGACGACTGCGGCTTCACGCTCGCCGGCACGCTCAAGTCGTGGATAAGGCGGGGCGGGCACTACCACGACGTCAACATTCTGCAACACATTTGCTAATCTTCAACTTTTTCATTATATTTGTTGATAGATTATGCAAGCAATCGATCAAGACATATTCAACCTGCTCGATGAGCAGCCCACTCCCTCGCGTGGCTCGGTGATTGTGGCCAAGCCCACACTCGCCGACCCGCACTTCAAGCGCTCGGTCGTCGTGCTCATCGACCACGACAACGAGAAAGGCAGCATGGGGCTCATCGTGAACAAGTACACCGGCTTCTCGCTGCACGACGTGCTGCCCAGCGTCGACAACGCCAGCAACGTGCCGCTCTACCTGGGCGGCCCGGTGAAGCCCGACATGCTGTTTTTCCTGCATCGCCTCACCCCCGACGTCATCCCTGGCTCGCTGCAAGTGTCCAAGGGGCTGTATCTGGGCGGCGACTACGATGCCATAAAGCGCTATGTGGGCAGCGGGCAGCCCGTCGACGGGCTCTTGAAGTGCATTCTGGGCTATGCCGGCTGGGACCAGGGCCAGCTTGACGGCGAGATCGAGCGCCACGACTGGGCCGTGCTCAACCACGCCCATTACGACAACCTCATGAGAGAAAACGGCGACAAGCTGTGGCGACACACCGTGCAGGACTTCGGAGACAAGTACCGCCTGTGGCTCAACTGGCCCAGCAACCCTGCATGCAACTGACAGCGCACACGCCAATCATGAACAAAGTGAAAAGGTTGCAAAATAGCTTTAACAATTGCACGGGCAGCCCAATTTTTTGATAACTTTATCGTTAGTATTATATCTCAAACATCTTTTCCAGTCGAAGCAAACGAACAAAATGAAAGTACTGAAATTTGGAGGAACATCGGTGGGCTCGGTCGAGAGCCTGAAAAACGTGAAGAACATCGTTGAAAGTCAAGACGACCAAGTGATCGTGGTGGTGTCGGCCCTGGGCGGCGTGACCGACTTGCTGCTCGACATGACCCACAAGGCCGAGGCGCGCGACGACAGCTACGAGCCCATGGTTGAGCAACTGCTCAACCGCCACAACAGCGTGATCGAGGGCGTCGTGCCCGCCAACCAGCAAGCGCAGTGCAAAGCCATCATGCAGCAATTCATCGTGCAAGGCCTGACGCAATTCTTCTCCATGCTCTACGCCAACCAGAACCTCGATGCCGACTACAAAGCCCAGGTAGAAGACGCTATCGTGGCCCACGGCGAGACCCTCTCGTCGGCCATCGTCACTTGCATGCTGGGCGCAGTGCCCCACTTCTCGCCCAACTTCATCAAGACTAAAGACGTTGACGGCGAGCGATTGCTCGACAACGCCACCTTCGACCTGATTGCACAGGAGTTCAAGGGCCGCAAGGAGAAGGTGCACGTCACGCAGGGCTTCATCAGCGAGGACTCGAGCAACGGCGCCAAGACCAACCTGGGGCGTGGCGGCAGCGACTTCACCGCCGCCCTCATTGCTGCTGCCCTCGATGCCAGCAGCCTGGAAATATGGACCGACGTCGACGGCTTCTACACTGCCGACCCCAGGAAAGACCCCACTGCCACCATCATACCCCGCATGACTTACCAGCAGGCACTCGACATGTGCCAGGCCGGTGCCAAGGTCATCTACGCCCCCACCCTCTCGCCTGTGGCCATCAAGCACATTCCGGTGTGGGTGAAAAACACCTTCAACCCACAGGCACCAGGCACGCTCATCGAGTGAGCACCTTGCCAGGCCCGGGAGGCAGGGCGGCGACACGCACACACACAATTACCGCTCATGCAACAATAAAGCAACTAATTGAAACAATGAGATACTATAGTACCAACGATCAAACGCATCAAGCCACGCTCGAGGAGGCCGTGCTCAAGGGCCGTGCCGACGACGGCGGGCTCTACCTGCCCGAGCACATCCCCGTGTTGCCTCAAGCCTTTGTGAGCAACCTGCAGGCGATGAGCCTGCAAGAGATGAGCTATGCCGTGGCCAACTATGCCCTGCAGGGCGATGTCGAGGCCAGCGTGCTGCACAACATCGTCTACGACTCACTCAATTTCCCCATTCCGCTGGTCTATGTGGGCGGCAACCGCTTTGCCCTCGAGCTTTTTCACGGCCCCACCATGAGTTTCAAGGATGTGGGCATGCGCTTCATGGCCCGCATGGTGTCCTATTTCACCAAGCAGCACCACAAGGAAATCAACGTGCTGGTCACCACCTCGGGCAACACAGGCGGCGCCGTGGCAAGTGGCTTCTACGGCATGCCGGGCGTGAACGTCTACATCCTCTACCCCCAAGACACACTCTCGCCCCTGCAAGAGGCGCAATTCACCACCCTGGGCGGCAATGTGACAGCACTCGAGGTGAACGGCACACTCGACGACTGCCGCGAGATGGTGGCCGAGGCCTTCAGCGACAAGGAACTCAACGAGCGCATGCACCTCACGAGCGCACGCACCATCAACATGGCGCGGCTGCTGCCACAGGTGTTCTACTACTTTTTTGCCTTCGCCCAGCTCGCCGAGCGTGAGCAGAACGTCGACCAGCTCGTCTTTGCCGTGCCTTGCGGCAATCTGGGCAACCTCACTGCCGGGGTTATGGCCAAGCAAATGGGACTGCCGGTGAAGCGCTTCATTGCTGCCGACAATTGCAACGACATCTTCACTCAGTATCTCGCCACGGGCGACTTCGTGCCCCGCAAGGTCACACCCAGCGTGGCACCCGCCATGGACATAGGCAACCCGCAAAACTTTGCCCAGCTGCACGCCATGCTGCACAGCCATGTCGAGGCGTGCGAGCTCATCGACGGCGTGGCCTGCGACGACAAGCAAATCATGAGCACCATCGCCCACGTGTGGCAGCAAGAGCACTATCTGCTCGACCCGCAAAGTGCCACGGCCTATCGCGCGCTGCTCGAGCACCTGCAGCCTGGCGAGACGGGCGTGGCGCTGGCCACGGCACACCCGGCCAAGTACCGCGACACCGTGGAGCAAGCCACGGGCGAAACGCTGCGTGTGCCCGGCACGCTGTCGCGCTTCCTGGGCGGCACCCGCCACGTGACCCAGCTCAAGAGCGGCTACACCTCGTTCAGGCAGTTCTTGCTGAGCCGCGACCACAACAACAATAACCGCTGACTAAAATCGCTGAATAAAATGCACAGTGCGATTGCGCACCGTGCCATCACCGCACACCGTAGCGGCGGGCGCAAAATTTTGCGCCCCTACACATGCTCAACTTCATCATTGTACCATAAAGAAAAGAGAGGGGCGGCTCATGATGACAGAGCCACCCCTCTCAGGTTAAGATTTTTATGATAGGATAAGATTTACTTCACAACCTTTACGGTCTTGTTGCCAATCTTCACAAGGTATACACCATTGCTCAGGCTCTGGCCGTCGATGACGTTGCTGCCCTCGCTCAGTGTAGCCTCGCGCACGAGCTGACCGGCCACATTGTAAACCTTGGCTTGAGCACCGGCGGTAGCGTTGACCACGAAGTCGCCGTTCTCAACACGCACAACCACATTGCTTGTAGCCACCTGGTTCACGCCACTCACGTTGCCCTGAGTGACATACACAAACTGCTCGGCACCAGGATAAGAAACCCTGACGGTAGCAGCACGGCCAGTCACGCCAGCAGGCAGAGCCTCGGCAGTGAGCACCATGTGAGAGTGACCAGTGTACTCGTCGTTGGCGGTAGAGTCGCTCAGCGTGTAGGTGAGCCACGATGGCAGATCGTTGCCATCCTTGTCGGCCACGGTCCACTCGTCGCTGGCGTGAGTCGAGAAGAACTCAACGTCGTTCTTGCCACCGTTGGCAGCAAACTCAACATTCTTGCCAATGGGCTCGCCAGTCTTGGTGTTCACATACCAGAAGTCGAGCACAGGATACTCCACATCGAGGAAGATCGAGGGTGCGGTCACACCCAGCGACTCTTGGAAGAAGTTGTCGAGACCATATTCTGCAGAGATGCTGTCTTTGTCGTTGATGTGCAGCATGTAGCCGTGCTGGCCATAGCCCTCATCGTAGGTGTCGCAAGAGATGAGCATCGTCCACGAGTCGATGTTGTCGTTGTCGTAGCCACTGAGTACAATGGCATAGGCATAGTCGATGTCGAGTGTGACATCGTAGGGCAGACCGGCCTCAACCTCTTGGAAGGTGAAGGGGAGCAAGCCCGACTGAGCCATGGTGGTGTCGAGAGTTGCAGTAGCAGTGCCCATGAGGTCGTCGAGAATCAGCGAGTCGAGGCCGCCGTTATCGTTAGCAACCTTGTGAGCCTTGTAGACGCGTGCAGTGAGCTTGGCATCGCCTGTGCCCGTGTAGTTGGTATAGAGCACTTGGAGGCCACGCAGCCCATAGCGGCTGGCGGGCTTCTCTACATACATAGCCATGCCGTTCCAGCCACTCCAGTTGCGGCCAAACCAGCAACCGTTTTTGTTGCCATCGGCATCCTTGGCACCAGTGTAGTACACCACGCCGCGGCTTTGACCCTGACGCGTGCCGGCGCAGAACCACTTAGGCGACAAGTAGGCCGAGAAACCCTGCGCCTTGTAGTCCTCTTCCATCGAAGCAATAGGATCGCTGTTGTAAGCCACAACTGTCTCATAGTCGGTAGTGGCCTTCGTCTGGCTGTCGTAGCTGTGAGATGTCATCTTGTAGACGTCGGTGTTGGAGCCGTTGATTGCAGTGAGCGCAGGTGCATAAGCACTCTCACGCACCTGAGTATTGATGACAAGGTCGGTAGCAGTACTGTTGCGCACGGTGAACGTGTCGCGGTCGGTGTCGTACTGATCCCACTCCCAGCTGTAGCTCTTAGCACCGGTAGAGGCGTTGGTATAGGTCACATCTCTCATAAATGGATTCCAAAGCATGGGGTTGTAGAACGCTGCACCCGTGCTTGTCATGCTGCGATAGAATGAGCCAGCAGGACGGTTGTACCACGCCTTGAGGGTGGCACCGGCACGGCGCTTGGCATTGGCCTTGCGTTGAGCAGGCGTTGCCATAGTGGCAACCTCGCTGTAGTTTTGGAAGGGTTGAACTGCATCGACCGATGCCGGGATGCTCGACAGAGCGGGCAGGGTCTTAGCAACAACGGGCTGAGCATCGACAGCGGTGGCTGCCATGAGTGCTGCAGCTGCTAATAGTAAACTCTTTTTCATAATAACTTACTTTAAAGAATTAATAAAAAATAAAACAGATTTTCAATTGAGAAAATTAAGTATTTGTCATCTTGAGAGTGCCGCAATGGCAGGCGACACTCTCATGATGGCAACGTGAGCGCCACCCCCCTACGGGTTGTAGACGTTGATCTTGATGAAGCTGTCGGCATTGCCCTGGTCGGCCATTGTGATCGACAAGGGTGCCAGCACGTCGGCGGTGCTGAGCGTGAACGAAGTGGCGGCAATATCGTCGATAAATGCCTTGAGACCTGGCACACTGTTGTAGTAGGTCTTGCCATAGACGTAGTTCACCTGCTTGGTGTCGCTGTAGACAGGGTCGTCGAAGTCGAACGAGAACTTCACCGTGTTGTGGTCAACAGCGACAACATTGGCAATGATGATGCCCGTGGCCTTCACCGTTTGCTTTCTCGAGTTTTTAAACGTGAAGGGGAAATTGAGCTCATAGCGGCCGGCACTGGCATTCCAGCCGAAGTGCATCGACGAGAGTGTGGAGGAGTTGAAAGCCTTCATGTCGGTCACCAGGGTGTTGTACTCGTCGAGGAACCTGCCTCCCAGGCCAACAGAGCCCAGGGCGAGCTTCCACGACATGTTCTTGCTGGCGACGCAACCGCTCAGGTAGTCGGCCGTGATAGTGGTCTTGTTGTCGTCGGTGCACAGCAGCGATCCGTCGGCTTGGCGCACAAAGTGCTGCACGCTGTAGTCCTTGCCGTCGATAGAGTCGTGCAGGGTCATGGGCGACATGAGAGACAGACCTGTGCGGGTGATGATGAAGTTGTGCGTCGTAGATTGAACCACAGGGTCGCCGTTTTCGGGATAGGTGGTCATGATCGACGTGGCCCCGTCGAGCACCACATAGCGCGAGCCGCCGGGCAGGTTGATGTAGTTCTCTGAGATGTTGGCGTTGAAGAAGCTGTCGGCCATGGCTGTCACCTCGTTCATGTAGGTCTTGTCGTCGGTCGAGGCCGGGATGCGGGTCATGATCATGTTCACCTCGTGCTTCTTGCCCTGCAGGTAGAGCGTGTCGCCATTGTCGCTGTACTTCATGATGTCGAACTCATAGTCGCCCGTGTGGCCGTGTCCACCCTCGTTGACAGTGGTCGAGGGGAGGTCGGCAGGGTCGGCAAAGAGATGGAAGATGGGGTTGTAGGAGTTGAACGAGAGCACAGGGCCGTTGTCGGTGATCACCTCCCACAGCGAGGTCTCGCTGGCAAAGTAGGGCGTGGTGCTCGACGGGTCGTTGGTCTTCATCTTGCCTATCCACTGGTTTTGGCCAGCCATGGTGACGGTGCCGTTCTTGTTGAAAGTCATCACATAGACGTAGCCAGGCTCGTCGCTGGTGGTGAAGTACTCCAGCTCCCACTTGCCGCCGTTCTGGGTGAGGATGTCGCTATAGGTGGTGATGGTGCCAGCCAGACGTGTGGCTGCATTCTCATTAAAGATGTCATCCTCCTCGTGGCTGCAAGAGCTCAGCCCGAGCGATCCCATGGCCACGAGAGCAATTACTGATATATTAAGGAATTTCTTCATTATCTTAAAAAATGTATTACTGGTGGAACAATTATACACATTCACTCTTCACGTCATTTCACGTCATCGATTTGCTTGCGCAATGCATTGATGTCGTAGTTGTGCTGACGCTTCTGTACCTCGCGATGCAAGGCATCGAGATCGATGTTCCAGGAGTCGAGGAACCATTGACGAATGATGGCCAACTTGGCGAGGATGGCTTCGTTGCCCTTCACGCCGTCGGTATCTTCAACATCGTGAATGAGCAGCGGGATGCGTATGCGCGAGCCGTCGAGGTCGAGCAGGTAGCCGCCGGCATCGACCGGGCGCCCCTTGGCATCGTGATAGGCGGTGCTGTCGCTGTTGATGGTGTAGGGGGCAGTGCCCATGTAGTAGTTGTTGGAGTAGCGCACGCTGTTGTTGATCGTGTTGAACGCCACCTTCACTGTGTCGTCGTCGGGGGTCACATAGTCGCGCACCTCGTTGGTTGCAGCATACTTGATGTTGTCATCAGAGACTTCGTTGTTGGTATAGTAGCAGTAGCGATAAGCCCTGCTGCTCTTGGAGTCGTAATACCACCCGTGGCTGGCATCGTCGAGCAGCTGAGCCCACTCCTCGTCGCTATAGGTGATGTAGAGGGCAGTGGTCTCGGCATAGTCCTCACGATACTGGCTCGAGGCATAGGGATCGACAAAGCCCAGCGAGCGCACTACATAGGTATTCTTAGAAGCCCAGTTGGTGCCGTCGTACTTGCCGTTGCTCACCAGGTTGAAGGTGGTGGGGTAAGTCTTCTTCTGGTGCAGGATGTGGGTAAACTCGTGGTGCATGACCTTGAAGCAGATGTTGTTGAGCGACTCGTAGCTGTTGGCATCGATGTCGTTGACCTGGTAGAGCGAAATCTTGACGCCGCCCTCGGCCAGACCTTGGATGATGGAGCCGTCGGTCTCATAGGCCGGCGAGCCAATGATGTGTATCATGCGGGGCGAGTTCTGCTTCAAAAACTCGATGCCGTCGCCAGCCACAGCCTCGTAGGCATCAAACCACATGTACTTGGCCAGCACAGCCACGTCTTCGGCCTTCTGGAAGGAGGCCGGAATGACGTTGTAGTTCATGTTGGTGCTGATGTCTTTCATCTTGTACACAAACTGCAAGTTGAAGGGCTGGAGATAGTTTTGCTGCAGCCACTTGTCGAACTTGTAGGTGTAGGCTGTAGAGTCGAGCTCGCTGCCTGGATCGGGGAAGATGGTTGGGCCCAGGTCGTCGTCGCTGCACGAGGAGAGCGTCAGCGTGCAAGCGGCCATCATCAATGCTGATGAGAGGATATATTTGATTGATTTCATCATCTTTCGTTAATATATACTTTACACATTAATATTTTCTTCTATAAGCACCCTTGCGGCTCTTCTTGGCAACCTTGTTGCCCGAGCCCACGGGGGTGATGTTGGAAACCTCGGTAGCAATCGAAGCCGAAGCTCCGACGGCGGTGGTGATGACAGGCTTGCGCGATGTGCTGTCCATGCCAGCCGAGAGCACCTCGCTTGGTATCTGGATGGCGTAGTGAGCGGCACGGTCGGGCCAGCTGATGGTGTGCTCGGTGTTGCTTGCGCCCTGGTAGTGGGTGACTGAGAGGCCCAGGCGCTTGATGTCGAAGAAGCGCATGCCCGTGTGCACCGTCCAGATGCGGCGATAGTGCTGTATGCACTGCTCCCAAGGTATCATGTAGTCTTCGAGACGATACTTGGAGCTCGGGCACACCTGGTCGATCTTGATGGTCTTCATGATACCAAACTGGCGGCCACCGGTCTTGCTGCTGCCCTGAGTCGAGTAGAACTTCTCGATGAGGGCCGGAGTGAGTTCAACCTCGCTGCTCGAGTGGTTGGCATTCTTGTGCCACGAGTCGTCGACAATCTTGATGTCGCGGAAGCACGATGCGGTGTCGCCCATGAAGAGCTCGGCCTCGGCGCGGCACAGCAGGGTCTCCTCGGTGTTGAACTCGGAGCGTATCATGTGCACATAGCCAATGCCGGCGAGCTTGTCGGAGTACTCAAACTGCTCGAAGCAGTTGCCAGCAAAGTAAGAGCCGTAGCTGGCGCCACCGGCTGTGCCGCACACGCCCTGGAACATGGGGTGCATGGCGAAGGTCTCGCCCGTGGAGTTGTTGCGCCAAGTCACATTTTCCCAAGTGGGGCCAGGGCCTTGAATGGTGGCACGACGGGCCTCGCGGTTGCACGTGTAGCGGCTGCTCTGCACGAAGCGGCGCCACCAGGTGCTGTAGCTCGACATGAGCATCATGTTGCTGGCACGCTCGGTGCCGGTGAAGTAGCGGCCTATGTCCTTAATATAGAAGAAGTCGTTCTGCATCCAGCCATCCTGGCACAGCGTCGACGGGTCGTTGCCCTTGAAGGCTGCAGTGGCATAGGGCACCACCTTGTCATACTCGCGCTTGAACAGGTAGAAGCGAGCGGCAAAAGCGTTGGCAGCAGCCTTGTTGAAGTGATACTTGGGAGCGGTATAGTACTCGTCGCTCACCAGGTCGAGACCCTTGAGCAGGTCGGCCTCGATCATCTCATAGTCGGTGGCCAGGTTGCCGCGCTCATACTTGGGCTTGACCGTGGTCTCGGGCTTGGTGATATAGGGGATACCCTCAACCTCCTTGCTCAGCTCGGGGCCGCGATAGGGCAGGCAGAACACGTTGCACAGGATGAAGTGGTGATAGGCACGTATCAGGTAGGCCTCGCCCTTGATGGCGTTGAGCTCGGCCTTGGCGCTGGCGTCGAGTGCGCCATTGGCGTCGGCGCCGTTGGCTTCAAACTCCTCGGCTTTCTCGAGCACGGCGTTGGCCGTGGCGATGGCACCATAGCAGCCCGACCACACGCCCGAGGGCGAGTCGTTGTCGGTGGCCAGGTTCACGTCTTCAAAAGCGAAGAGCTGGTCGTCGGCATAGCTGTAGGACTGCAGATTGTAGCGGTTGCCGTTGGCATCGGGAGCAGTGTTGTCGACGACATTGTCGCTCGAGAGCTCGCACGTGGGGGCATAGTTGGTCGACATGTAGCCCGTGACCAGCAATTCGCGCAGCTGGTCGACCGTGCTCAGGTACACACGGGTATCGGGAGTCTTGTCGAGAAAGTCGCTGCAGGACGAGAGCGACATCATGAGCGCCACTCCTGCTGCGAGAGATATATATTTGATTTTCTTCATAATGTTTCTTTAATTAAAAGAATATGATGATGCTTGGTTAAAGTGTTAGAGCCCGAATCTCAGGGTGAAAGTGAACTGCTTGGGGTTGGGCGAAGCCACACCGCCGCTGTTGAAGTACTCGGGATCCTCGCCGTTGAGCTTGGAATCGGCGTAGAGCAGGCACAGGTTGGTGGCAGCCAGCTTGAGCGAGCAGCTGTTGAGACGCATGAAGTGCAGGAATGCCTTGGGCATGTCGTAGGTGAGCGAAACCTCCTTGAGGCGGATGAAGTCGCCCTTGGCCACACGTGCTGTCGAGTAGTTGTAGGCACTGTAGGCACGGTTGAGCGAGGTGTTGAGGTAGTTCTGGCGACGCGATGCGATGGCAGGGATGTCGGTATAAGCCTCATCGCCTGGCATCACCCAGCGGTTCTTGAACTCCTTGGGCATAGCCACCTGGTCGCTGTAGGACGAGGCAAATACCGGGTCGAGGCGCAGCTTGTTGCCGCCCGAGTAGGTGATGAACACGTTGAGATGCAAGCCCTTCCACGAGAAGTTGTTGCCAAAGCCGCCACTGATGGTGGGATCGACCGGACCTTCATACTTCAAGTAGCCCAGCTTCTCATACTCCTGGAAGTTGAGGCCTTCGACCGAGACGTTGCCGTTCTCGTCGATGCACTGGGGCACACCGTGATTGTCAAGACCGGCAAACTGGATAGAGAACAGCGCGCGGTGCGGGTAGTCCTGCAGGGCAAAACCGTTGGCAGTGATCAGGTCGATGATGCGGCTGCGCGAGTTGAGCTTGGTGATCTTGGTCTTGGTGTAGGAGAAGGTGAAGTCGGTAGTCCACGAGAAATCATCCTCGTTGCGGCCCTGGATGTTGCGGGTCGAGAGGGTGAACTCGACACCGTGAGAGGCCATCTCGGCCACGTTGGCATACTTCGACGAGAAGCCACCCACACCCTCGGTATAGATGCGGCCTATCAAGTCGAAATTGTTGCGCTTGTACCAGTCGAAGACGAGGTTGATGCGGTTGTTCACAAAGCCCAGGTCGGCACCCAGGTCAAGCTCGTGCTTCTTCTCATAGGTGAGCTCGCTGTTGCTCAGGGCATTCAGGTCGAGACCCAGCTCCATTTGGTCAGTTTCCTGGCGCCAGGGGCGAGTAGAATAGTAGAGGGCCTCGGCATTGGCCAGGCTGGTGGGGCCGCTCTCGCCGGTGAGCGAGTAGCTGGCACGCAGCTTGGCGTGGGTCCAGATGCGCTTCTTGTAGAGGTTGGACTGGATGAACCAGGGCTCCTCGCTCAAGAGCCAAGCAGCCGAGACGTTCCACGTGGGCAGCCAGCGGCTTTGGTGCGTCTGGCCCATGAGGTTGCTACCCTCGTAGCGGATGGTGCCGTTGAGGATGTAGCGGCCCTTGAAGATGTAGTTGCCGTTGGCAAAGTAGGCCATGTTGCGGCGATAGGACTTGGCATCGCTGAAGTAGGCACCGTTTTCCTCGGCCATCTGCTTGAAGAGCTTGTAGTTGAAGGCGGGGATGTTGCCCTTCTTGTAGTTGATGCCCCAGCCGTCGAAGGCCTGAGCATAGCGGTCGACACGACTGGCCTCCATACCGCCGAAGAGGGTGATGGAGTGCTGGTCGGTCCAGTTCTTGGAGTACTGCACGGTGCCGCGGAAGTCGTATTGCGACATCGAGTTCTTGGAGTAGAACAGCATACCGCCACTGGGCAGCACGGTCTCGGGCTCGGCGTTTTTCACGTCGGGGTCGGTGTAGAGATAGGAGTTGCTGGCCTTGATGATAGCGTTCTCGGGGTCGATACCGGCGCGGTAGGCCTGTGCCTGGTTGCTGTTTTCAAGCACATAGTGGTTTTGCTGCGCGTTGGTGTAGCGGTAGCTGCCCAAGAGATTGAACTCGAGGTTCTGGTCTTGCTTCATGATGGGGCGTATGTTCAACTCGGCCTGGAACTTAAGGTCGGCCACGTTGAGGTCGATATAGTTGTTCTTCAACTCGTTGAAGATGTTGAACGTGCTGTAGTTGCGCGTGTAGTAGGAGTCGGGCGCAAGTGTGCGGGCCGTGTTCAAGCAGTAGCTGTAGGGGTTGATGTCGAACGAGCGGCTCACTGCGCCGTTCACCACGTCGGTCTCCTGGCTCAGGGTGCCGGGCGCCTTCTGCTTGCGGTAGGAGTCGCTGTTGAGGATCTTGATTTTCACCTTGGGGCTCAGGTTGTAGATGGCATTGGCGTTGAAGGTGTAGCGCTCAACGCGGCTGTCCTTGTACCAACCCGGGTCTTGCATGGTGGAGATACTGGTGTAGAACGAGCCCTTGTCGGTACCGCCCGAGATGCTCACGGCGTGGTTCTGCATGATGTTGTTGTTGAACAACAGGTCAAACCAGTTGGTGTTGCGCATTTCGGCCTGGCGCAGATAGGCATTCTTGGCAGCGGTGGTGTTGGGCAGGCCATACTCGCCGGTCGACGGGTCGTAGGTGTTGATGAGCTTGTACATCGTGCCGTAGACACCGCTCGAGGTGCCGTTGACCAGGTTGGCCATTTCGAGCCAGCCCTTCTGCTCCATTTCCTTGTATATACTCATCTGCTCTTGCGAGTTGGAGATGTTGAAGTCGTTGTAGCTGGGTTTCAAGCGATAGGTGAACTCGCCAGTATAATTCAATGAGGTGTGGCCCTTGCGACCAGTCTTGGTGGTGATGACGATCACACCGGCATTGGCCTTGGCACCATATATAGATGTGGCCGAGCCGTCTTTCAAGACCTGGAAGCTCTGGATGTCGTCGGCATTGAGGCCGGCAACGGCGCTGGCGATAAGCGTGGTGGCATCGCCGCTGGTGAGGTCGTCGGCACTGATGTCGACGTTGTCCTCCAGAATCACGCCGTCGACCACCCACAGGGGCTTGCTGCTACCATAGATAGAGGTAGCACCACGCACGCGAATCTTGGGCGCGGTACCAAAGGTACCCGTCACGTTCGACACCGTCACACCGGCGGCACGGCCTTCGAGGCCGCGGCTCACGTCGGCCACGCCCGAGAGCTTGGCCTTGTCGGCGTCGACGCTGGTGGCAGCACCGGTGAAGGTGCGCTTGTCGACTTTCTGATAACCGGTCACGACCACCTCGTCAAGTTTCTGACCGGCTACTTTCAATTGAATTTTCATGGCGCCAGACTGAGCTGGAACCTCAACTGTCTCATAACCCACCGAAGAAATCACGAGTGTGGCTTTGGCGGGCACTGTAAGTGTGAATTTACCATCGAGGTCAGTAGCTGTACCATTTCCTCGGTTGCTTTTCTGAACGACGGTTGCTCCGATAGCAGGCTGATTGTTTTCGTCGAGCACAACGCCAGTGACCTTGATCTGGGCGACCATGGCCAGCGACGAGACTGACAAAATCAACAGCAAGAGTAACTTTTTAAAACTCATAAGCACTGAATAATTAGTTATTGTTTTCTCATTATACACTCAATAGTAAAATTTCGTTAAACTCCTGTCCAACAAATATAGAAAATAGGTTGCAACACACCTCCTCGCTCGATTTAGTGTATCGGTTCCCTATTGATGTTCTATTAGATTAACAGTTTATTTAACAAAAAGCTTCAAATAGCTAATGCAAAGAAAAACAATTTTTCTTATTTACACTAATTTTTATTGTTAAAACTACGCGATTTGTCAAAAAATTTTAGGATTGCAGGGGCCCAAACACAAAAATTGTGAAAACCTATAGCAAGTGCGACTTTTGATATTTTTTACACTTTTGTCACAATTTCGGCCGGCAATTGCGGCTTTTCATGGCCCTGGGGGCACAAATCGCCAGTCGATGGCACCCAAAGCTTTCAAAATGCCACACACTATCAACCTCGGGAGGTTGGGGGGCGGTGAAATATCAGGCGCCACTATATATTAAGGTGGGCCAATTTTTGCTACTTTTGCGGCAAGAAAAAAAACGACGACGAGAAATGGAAGTTGTGTACGAAGACAATCACATCATCATTGTGAACAAGGCCGCCGGCGAGATCGTGCAGGGCGACCGCACCGGCGACGAGCCTGTGGTGGAGACCTTGAAAAAATGGATTAAGGAGAAATACAACAAGCCGGGCAACGTGTTTTGCGGCGTGACGCACCGCATCGACCGGCCCACGATGGGCCTGGTGGTGTTTGCCCGCACGAGCAAGGGGCTGAGCCGCATGAACGAGCTGTTTCGCCGCGGCGAGGTGCACAAGACCTACTGGGCCATTGTGAAAAACCGGCCGCCCAAGCCCGAAGACACGATCACGAGCTACCTCACCCCCGTGGAGCAGGGCAACCGCACCCTGGTGTGGCCCGAGCCGCGTCCCGGGGCGCAGAAGGCGGTGATGAGCTACCGGGTGATAGGCAGCAGCGAGCGCTACTGGCTGCTCGAGGTGAACCTCATGACCGGGCGCAAGCACCAGATAAGGGCGCAGCTGTCGAGCATAGGCTGCCCCATACGCGGCGACCTCAAGTATGGCTACGAGCGCAGCAACCCCGAGGGGGGCATCTCGCTGCAGAGCCACCGCATCACCTTTGAGCACCCGGTGTCGCACAAGATTGTCGACGTTACGGCCCCGGTGCCCCACATACCGCTGTGGAAGATACTGGCGGCCGACGCCCAGCAGCGGCAACAGCAGCAGGAGCAGGGCAACGCAGCCTCCCTGTAACTTCCCCCTGCCCCACCCCCGACCGGGGAGAAACCAGAGCGTAAAAGCGCGGGAGCCGCGATGAGCAATCACCGGGCTCCCGCGCTGTAGCTTGTGAAGCGGGCTGCTGCGGCAGGGAACAAGCCCCCGCCGCCGCTCTACTTGAGGGTCACTTCGTCTTTGGTGACCAGGCACTCGCAATAGTGGCAGCGCAGCACCGTGTTGTCGCGGTCGACGACATGGAAATGCGTGTGCATGGGCTCGTTGTTGCTTATGCACTTGGGATTGTTGCACTTCACGATGTCGATGAGCTCGTCGGGCAAGGTCACGCGATGCTTCTCGACCACCTCATAGTCCTTGATGACGTTGATCACGGCGTGGGGGGCGATGAGAGCGATGCGGTTGAGCGTCGACTCGGGATAGGTGACATCGGCAATCTTGATGATGCCCTTCTTGCCCATCAAGGCGCTGTCGAGGTTGAAGCCAATGGTGACACTGCCCGTGAGGCTCTTGATGTCGAGCAGGTCGACAACCTTGAACAAAGCGTCGCTGGGAATGTGGTCGATGACCGTGCCGTTGCGCAGGGCAGCCACTGCAAGTTCTTTTTTATCTTTTGTCATGATAGATGTGTAGGAGTTGATGTTGGTAGTGTGTATATTACATGTGTTGTGGAAAGAGGCAGGCGCACTGGCCGGCCCCGTCAGTCGATGCCGAGCGAGCGGCATATGATGGCCTGGCGGGCGTAGAGGCCGTTTTTGGCCTGCTGCACAAAGTAGGCCTTGGGGTTGTCGTCGACATCCTGGCTTATCTCGGTGATGCGAGGCAGCGGGTGCAGCACGCGCAGGTTGGGCTTGCTGTGGTCGAGCATGCTGTTGTGCAGGGTGTAGAGGCTCTTGGTGCGCTCATACTCCATGAGGTCGCTGAAGCGCTCGCGCTGCACGCGGGTCATGTAGAGGATGTCGCTCTGGTTGATGATGTCGGGGCCGAAGTCGGTGGTCTCGTGGTAGACGATGCCCTTCTCGTCGCAAAACTTCTTGTACTGCTCGGGCATGGCCAGCTCCTTGCACGACACAAAGTTGAAGGTGGGATGCCAGTACCACATGGCCTCGAGCATGGAGTGCACGGTGCGGCCATACTTGAGGTCGCCCACCAGCGTGATGTTGAGGTTGTCGAGGTGGCCCTGCGTCTTGTACATGCTGTAGAGGTCGAGCAGCGTCTGCGAGGGGTGCTGGTTGGCTCCATCACCGGCATTGATAATGGGCACCGGCGAGAACTCGCAGGCATAGCGCGCCGCGCCCTCCAGGTAGTGGCGCATGACAATCAGGTCGGCATAGTTGCTCACCATCATGATGGTGTCTTTGAGCGTCTCGCCCTTCGACTGGCTGCTGGTCTTGGCGTCGCTGAAGCCAATCACGCGGCCGCCCAGGCGGTTGACAGCCGTCTCAAAGCTGAGCCGGGTGCGGGTGGAAGGCTCAAAGAAGAGCGTGGCCACGACCTTGCCGTCGAGAATCTTCTGGTTGGGATTTTTCTCAAACTCGGCCGCACGCTTGAGCAAGTGCACAATCTCGTCCTTGCTCAAATCGGTAATAGAAACCAAACTTTTAGTTTTCATATTCTGCATTTAAAAATAAAAATAATCGGGCACAAAAAAAGCCAACCGCGACCCCCTGCCGACGACTGACTTAGAAAAAAAGGAAAGAAAAACCATGCTGGGTGAAGACGACTGCTCTCACGACGGGCCCATTCTCTCCACGCACGGTACACCTCAATATGCAACTTGCTGAACGGTGTCATTCCAACAGGCAAAGTTAGAAAATTTTGTTGTAAAACATTCACCTGGTTTCAAAAAAATGTAAAGAAACAACTTTAGGTCGCAATTGTGGTGTGGATTGCAGCGATTTTTACTAAATTTGCAATTTACAACAACAATAGTCAACCAGGAATCAAAACAGCAACAGATGGAAAAACAAGGAACAAGCGCAAAGAACTGGAGACGCTGGCACCGCAACCAGGTGATCGTGAAATCGCTGTGGTGGGCCTTGGGCGGGTTCTTCGCACTCATGTTTATACTCTTTGTGCTCATCTACAATGGCGTGATAGGCTACATGCCCACCATCGAAGCCCTGCGCAACCCCACCGACAAGTTTGCCTCGACCCTGTACACGGCCGACGGCAAGGAGATGGGCAAGTTCTACCGCAGCAAGGGCAACCGCACCTATGTAGACTATGAGCAGATGTCGAAGTACCTGAGAGACGCGCTCATTGCCACCGAGGACGTGCGCTTTGAGGAGCACTCGGGAGTCGACGTGCGCGCACTGTTCCGCTCGCTCGTGAAACGCATCATCATGGGTCAGGCCAGTGCCGGCGGCGGCAGCACCATCACCCAGCAGCTGGCCAAGCAGCTCTACACGCCCGAGAGCTCCAATCTGTTTCAACGCGCCTTGCAGAAGCCCATCGAGTGGGTCATTGCCATCAAGCTCGAGCGCTACTACACCAAGGAGGAAATCATCAAGATGTACTTCAACCAGTTTGACTTCCTCAACAACGCGGTGGGCATCAAGAGCGCCGCATGGGTGTACTACGGCAAGCAGCCCAAGGACCTCGACGTGCAGGAGAGCGCCACGCTCGTGGGCATGTGCAAGAACCCGTCCTACTTCAACCCCTTCAGGTTTCCCGAGCGCGTGAAGCAACGCCGCAACGTGGTGCTGAGCCAGATGTACAAGGCCGGCATGCTCACTGCCGAAGACATGGACGCCCTCAAGAAAAGCGACCTCAACCTGCACGAGCACGCCGTCGACACCCACGAGGGCGGCATAGCGCCCTACTTCCGCGAGGAGCTGCGCCGCATCATGATGGCCGACGAGCCCGTGCGCAGCCACTACAGCAACATCAACGCCTACAATGCCGACAAGTACAACTGGGACAACAACCCCCTCTACGGCTGGTGCAAGAAAAACAAGAAAATCGACGGCTCCAACTACGACATCTACAGCGACGGTCTCAAGATATACACCACCATCGACTCGCGCATGCAGCAACATGCCGAAGACGCCGTGCGCCAGCACATGATTGAAGAGCAAAAGCGCTTCCTGGCCAACGAGTGCGGCGGCAGCTACAAGAACCCCTACACGCGCAACCCCGACGAGCTGAGCGCCCGCGGCCGCGAGGCCGTGATCAAGCTGGGCGTGCGCAGCAGCGACCGCTACCGCGCCATGAAGGCCGAGGGCCTCACCGACCAGGAAATCATGAGCGCCTTCAAGCAGCCGCGCGAGATGCGCCTCTTCTCCTACGACGGCGAGGTGACCCGCATGATGTCGCCGCTCGACTCGATGCTCTACATGAAGACCTTCCTGCGCTGCGGCATGATGTCGATGGACCCCGTGACCGGCAAGGTGAAAGCCTATGTGGGCGGTCCCGACTTCAAGCACTTCAAGTACGACATGGTGGCTACCGGCGCCCGCCAGATCGGTTCGACCGTGAAGCCCTTCATCTACGCCATGGCCATGCAAAACGGCCTGAACCCGTGCAGCACCGACTTTGAGAACTCGCAGCCCGTGTACGGCGGCTGGGCTCCCGGCGGCGGGTCACACGGGCTGGGCGGGCACCCACAGCTGCGCGACGCCCTGGCCCGGTCGAGCAACTGGATACCGCCACGCATTCTCGACAAGTTCACCCCCGACAAGGAGGTGGAGATGATGCACAACGACTTTGGCATCACAAGCGACCTCAAGCCCAACCTCACCTTGAGCCTGGGCTCGTGCGAGATATCGCTCTACGAGATGGTGAGTGCCTATAGTGCCTTTGCCAACTACGGCAGCCGCGTGCTGCCCATGATGGTGAGCCAAATATGCGACGCCCACGGCAACGTCATCGCCGAGTTCTACCCCAAGCGCAACCAGGCCATCAGCCCTGCCTCGGCCTACCGCATGGTCGACATGCTGCGCGCCGTGGTCACCCACGGCACCGCCACCAGCCACATTGCCCCCTACAACCTCAAGGGCGACGTGTGCGGCAAGACGGGCACCACCAACTTCAACGCCGATGCCTGGTTTATGGGCTTCACTCCCGAGCTCATCACCGGTGTGTGGTTTGGCGGCGAAGACCGCTACATCCACTTCGCCTCTACCGGCGAGGGTCAGGGTGCCGCAGCCGCATTGCCCATCTTCGGGCTCTACATGCGTGCCGTGTACGACGACAAGTCGCTGCCCTATAGCGAGGACGCAGCCTTCAATATCCCGGCCGACTTTGTGATGTGCCCCAGCCGCATAGGCTATGACGACGAGACCAAGCACCGCCACAGCTCGCACCATGCCAGCGGGAGCAGCAACGCCGCGCTCGAGCACGAGCAGCGGCAGCAAGCCCAAGACCAAGAGGCCGTAAACGCGCTGCTCGAGTAGCAGCCGGCACCACGCCGCGCAGCACGGCAACCACATGAATAGCCAGCAAAACTGGAAACGCGCCTGCACAACATGACCGATGCAGGCGCGTTTTTTTTCTTCCCCTTGTGGCAGGCAGTGGCGAGCTGGGTCAGGACAGGCCCATGATTTCACCGCCCACCAAGTCGATGCGACAGGCCTGGGGCGACTTGGGCAGACCGGGCATGCGCAAGATGTTGCCGGCAATGACCACAATCATCTCGGCACCGCGATCGATGACCAGGTCGCGCACCTGGAAGTCGTAGCCGTCGGTATTGCCATAGGCCTTGGCATCGGTCGAGAAGCTGTATTGTGTCTTGGCGATGCACACGGGGTAATGCCCCAGCCCGAGGCTATAGATGCGCTTGAGCATGGCCCGTGCAGGAGCGTCGCAGGTGACCTTGCCAGCGCCGTAGATGCCCATGGCGATGGCCTCGATTTTGTGTTCGATGCTGTCGCTGTCTTCGTAGGAGAGACGCAGCGGGCCCGAGGGATTGTGCTCGACGGCATCGACCACGGCACGAGCCAGGCTGGCAGCACCCTCGCCGCCCTGGCTGAAGGCATCGTTGACAGCAAAGCCCACGCCCAGGTCGTTGATGCAGTGGTCGCGCACCACGGCAATCTCCTCGGGGGTGTCGAAGCTGTAGTGGTTGAAGGCCACAACTATCGACTGCCCGAAGCGCTTGATGTTGCGCACATGCTTGTCGAGATTCCACAAGCCGCGCCTCACACCCTCCACATTGGGCTTCTTGATGACCTCATAGTCGACGCCACCATGCATCTTGAGCGCCTGGGCAGTGACCACAAGCACGGTGAGATCGGGGTGCAGACCAGTCTTGCGGCACTTGATGTTGTAGAACTTCTCGGCCCCCAGGTCGGCCCCGAAGCCAGCCTCGGTAACCACATAGTCGCCCAGCGTGAGAGCCATCTCGGTAGCCACCACCGAGTTGCAGCCATGGGCGATGTTGGCAAAGGGGCCACAGTGCACAAAGGCCGGCGTGCCCTCGGTGGTCTGCACCAGGTTGGGGTCGAAGGCATCCTTGAGCAGCACGGTGATCGACCCAGCCACGCCCAGGTCCTTCACTGTAAACGGTTTGTCGTCGTAGGTAAAGCCCAGCAAGATGTTCTCGATGCGGCGGTGCAAGTCGTCGATGCTGGTGGCCAGGCACATGATGGCCATGATTTCGCTGGCCGGGGTGATGTCGAAGCCCGTCTGCGAGATGGGGCCGTTGCCGGGGCCTCCCAAGCCGGTGATGACCTGGCGCAGACTGCGGTCGTTGATGTCGAGCACGCGACGCCACAACTTCTGCTTGAGGCGGAAGCCCTCGCCCTCGTGCTGATGAATGTAGTTGTCGAGCAAGGCACTTATCATGTTGTTGGCAGTGGTGATGGCATGGAAGTCGCCCGTGAAGTGCAGGTTGATTTTGTCCATGGGCAGCACCTGGGCATAGCCGCCACCAGCCGCTCCGCCCTTCATGCCGAAGCAGGGCCCCAGCGAGGGCTCTCGCAGTGCCACGATGGTCTTCTTGCCCAGACGGTTCATGCCCAGCGCCAGGCCCACCGAGACGGTGGTCTTTCCGTTGCCTGCCTTGGTGGGGCTTATGGCGGTGACGAGCACCAGGTGGTGGCGGCTCATCTTGCCCTTGTCGATATATTTCACGGGCACCTTGGCCATGTAGTGGCCATAGATTTCAAGTTGGTCGGGGGCGATGCCCATTTCACCTGCAACATCGGCGATGTTGCGCAGTTTCACGCTTCTTGCGATTTCAATGTCGGTCAACATAAGATTAAATATATATGTGTGTGTATATAGATTGTTTTTACAGATCATGATATGTGCAGTCGCCAGGGGCCTGGCGCGCAGCAGCGGGTCACATGGGGTCGACGTCGTAGTACAGGATAGTCGATTTCATGCGTGAGTCGATGCTCACCATGCGCTCGTAGATGCCGCGCAATATCTTTTTCACCTTCACCATCGAGGCCTCAAGCTCCATCTTGAGCATGATTTGGCGTATGTAGAAATTCTGCACCCTGGCCACCATGGGAGCCTCGGGACCCAGCACGCGCTGCCCGAACACCTGGCGCAGCAGCCCGCTATAGCGCACAGCCACCTCGCCCACCATGGCGTCGTCGCGATGCTTGAGATAGATGTTGATGATGCGGGTATAGGGCGGGAAGCCGAATTTCTCACGCTCGCCCAGCTCGTGGCGATAGAAGCCCTCATAGTCGTGACGGGTCACATAGTCGACCACGGGGTGGCTGGGATTGGAGGTCTGGATGATGACCTTGCCCTGCTTGTGGGCGCGGCCGCTGCGGCCCGCCACCTGCTCCATCATGTCGAAAGCCCGCTCGCCCGACCTGAAGTCGGGGAAGCTTATCATCGTGTCGGCATTGAGAATGCCCACGATGCTCACACCGTCGAAGTCGAGACCCTTGGTCACCATTTGGGTGCCCACCAGTATATTGGTGCGGTGGCTCGAGAAGTCGTCGATGATGCGGTCGTAGCTGTTCTTGTTGCGTGTGGTGTCGAGGTCCATGCGCGATATTTTCTCGTCGGGAAACACCTGATCGATGTCGTCCTCGATGCGCTCGGTGCCGTAGCCCACAATCTCGATGCCGGGCAGGCCGCAGGCCGGGCACAAGTCGGGCAGGCCTATGGTGTAGCCGCAATAGTGGCAGGTGAGCGAGCGCGTGAGCTTGTGGTAGGTGAGCGACACGTCGCAGTTGCGGCATGTGGGCACCCAGCCGCACTCCTTACAGCGTACCATGGGAGCATAGCCGCGGCGGTTCTGGAACAGTATGACCTGCTCGCCGGCCTCGAGGGCGCGGCGGCACTCCTTGATGAGCTCGAGCGAGAACATGCCATTCATCTCGTGCTTCTTGCGGGCTTTTTTGGTGTCGATGATCTGCACCAGTGGCATCTTGATGTCGCCGTAGCGCGTAGTGAGCCGCACCAGGCCGTAGCTGCCCTCGAGGGCACGGTGATACACCTCGATCGAGGGTGTGGCCGAGCCCAGCAGTATCTTGGCACCGTGCATCATGGCCAGTATCATAGCCACGTTGCGCCCGTTGTAGCGGGGAGCCGGGTCTTGCTGCTTGTAGCTCGTGTCGTGCTCCTCGTCGACGATGACCAGCCCCAGGTTGGCATAGGGCAGAAACACGCTCGAGCGCACCCCTATCACCACACAGGGCTCGGCCTTGTCGAGCAGGCGCTTCCATATATCGACACGCTCGTTGTCGCTGAACTTGGAGTGATAGATGAGCAGCTTGTCGCCAAACACCGCGCGCAGGCGGTGAGTCAATTGGGTGGTGAGGGCAATCTCGGGCACGAGATAAAGCACTTGCCTGCCCTGACGCAGGGCGTCGGCAATGAGGTGCATGTAGATCGAGGTTTTGCCGCTCGAGGTCACGCCGTGCAGCAAGGTGATGGCCTGCTGCTTGAAGCACTGGTGTATCTCGTGATAGGCCCGCTGCTGGTCCTGGCTCAAGACCGGCAGGCTCTGGAGCTTGTTGCCCAGCTCGGCAAAGCGGTTGATCTCGCGCTTGTAGAGCTCAAACACACCGCGCTGGGCGGCTGCCGCGAGCACGGGCTGGGTGACCCCGGCACGCTCCAGCAGCGCAGCCTGGGTCACCTCTTTCACCTCCTGGCCGCGCTGCAGCCAGCGAGACAGGTCGAGGTAGGCCAGCAACAGCTGTTCCTGCTTCTTGGCACGCTTGAGCTCGTCGAAGAAGCGGTGCAAGCTGGCCTCGTCGTTGCGCGCGATAGCCAGGCGCACGCACTTCTCGGTGCGGGGGCGGTAGTTGTCGACCACACGCTCGCTCACGCGTATGGCTCCCAAGTCGAGCAGGTGGCTCACCTGGTTCACCACGTTGCCAAAGCCGGTGGCGCGTGCAATCTCGTCGATTTGCACGCGTCCGCGAGTCTTGGCCATGTCGAGCACCACCTTGTCGCGGTCGCGCAGCTGACCAGGGCTCTCCTCCTCGTAGTCGGGGTTGACGCTCACAAACGTCTCGCTCTCCACCTTGAGCCCGCTGGGCACGGCAGCGCGATACACCTCGCCCATCGAGCACAGGTAGTAGTCGGCAATCCACTCCCACAACTTGAGCTGGGGGTGCCGCAAGATGGGACGGGCGTCGAGCAGTGAGGCAATCTCCTTCACTTGGTAGCCCTGCGGCTTGTGGTCGTGCAGCATGACCACAATGGCCGTGTACATCTTCCTGCGGCCGAAAGGCACAAGCACGCGCGACCCCACCGCTACCCCGTGGGTCATCGCGGCAGGCACTTGATAGGTATAGGTGCCCTGGATGGCAAGAGGCAGCAAGACTTCGGCATATTGGCTCATTGATTCTTTGGTAGCTTGGTTAAATATCGTTGATAGATCTCGTTTTCTTTCTTGGCCGTAGCAGCGCAGCTGCACGCCTCAGGCAGAGGCTGGTCGATGTGCCTGGCGAGCATCTCGGCAGCCCGCGAAGAGATGTTGTCGATGAAATCGTCGTCGAGCACAAACACATTGTCGCGTCCTATGCCCTCGGCAGTACTCACCGTGTCGGCAGCCACGGCATTGGCGCCGCAGGCCAGCGCCTCGATGGTCACCAGCGGGAAGCCCTCGAGACGGCTGGGCAACACCAGCACGTCGACGCAGTTGAACAACTCGGGCATGCGCTCGGGGGCAACCTTGCCCCACATCTTGTAGTCGATGCCACTGTCGTCGAAGCCGCGCTTCACATGGTCGCTCTGCCAGCCGCTGCCCATGGTCCAGAACACGACGCGCCCGTCGTACTTGAGGGCGATGCGGTGGAAGATGTCGGGCAGCCACAACACGTTTTTCACCGGCTCAAAGCGGCCGGCATAGGCCACCACCTTGCAGTCCTCCACGCCCAGGCGGCTACGCAGCCGGTGCCGCTCGGCGGCGCTATAGCGATGAAACTGCGGCGGCGCGCCGTTGAGCAGTATCTCATACTTGAAATGCGGGGTGAGCTTGTGCGCCTCTCTCACCAGGCCCTCGCTCACAAAGAAGTTGCACGTGGGGCTCTTGAGCAGCTCGACCGTGCAGCGCCTTATCATGCGGTCCTCGACAGGATCGGTGTAGATGCTGGCCCCGTGCCACGAGAAAAACACGGGCATGCCATAGCGGCGCCCTGCCTCAAGGGCCACATGAGCCGCCAGCCGGTCGTGGGCCGATACGATGTCGTAGTCCCTGAGCCGCGCGCTCAAGGCGCGCAGCCGGCCCAGCATCACGGTTGGGCTCAAGCCCAGCATGCGGTGCCCCAGCGAGTCGAGCCACGAGCGCTCAACCCACCACATGACGATTTTCACGCCCTCCACCTCGATGGCAGCGGGGCGCTCGCTGGCAGGAGTGCTCTCGCGGCGCAACCGCGTGAGTCCCTTGTCGTACACCTGTATCATGTACACGTCGATGGCATAGTCGGCAATGGCACGCAAACTCACCACGCGGTTGATGACCGCGTTGAATCCTCCGTAGCGATTCGTGTAGTTGCCTTCAAACACGACTGCGATTTTCCTCGTCATATCCTTTTTAAGAGCGTCACAAAACAATGAGCAAATTTAACACATTTCGGCGACAATAACAACGCTTGCGCCCATTTTAACAGGCCATGCACCAAAAAACACATAGCAACCACACAGGTGCCCCGGCCCCCCGGCCCATCACGGGTGAGGGTTACTTGGGCTGAAGGCTCTGGCGACACGCGCTGGGCGACTGGCCAAGGTGCTTGGTGCAGTAGCGGCTGAAGTAAGAGAGCGATGAAAAATTCATCATTTCGGCTATCTGGGTGAGCGACAAGCGGTCGTCGTTCAGGTAGTCTTTCAGTATGGGCACGGTGTGGCGGTCGATGTAGGAGGTGACACTGTGACCCGTCACACGTTTTACAGTAGCCGAGAGATACTTGGGCGACACGTTCAAGCGGTAGGCGTAGTAACTCACGTCACGCTCTGTGCGGCTGATGCCAGTAGCGAGTAGAGCCATGAGCTGTTTCACAATATAGGCCGTGCGGTCGCTGTGGGCGTGGGGGACGCCATGCTGGGCATGAGCCTCGAAGATGTCGTACATCATGGTCAGGCATAGACTCCCCATGAGTTCGCGATAGAAAAGCAGATGGCGGTCGCCCATGCGGTCACGCAGGTTGTGGAAGTCGGCGAGCACAGAGCGGGCTTGCACGTGGGTGAGCTTGATGACGGGATCCTGATTCAACGAGATGCTTCCACCTATGCTATAGTTGTTGGCCGGCAGCAGGCTCTGCAAGAATTTGTAGTCGGCAGCAAACCACTCGACTTGCATGTCGGCATGGGGAGCGAGGTTGCTCACACGGTTAGGGCAGGGAATCACCACCAGATCGTTCTTTACGATATGATAGCAGCGCTCATTAAACACAAAACTGCCCTCGCCTGCTGTGCAAAGCAGGTGCACACAGGTGGTGCGCAAATCAGGCGCATTCATCGCCTGGAAGCAAGTGGAATACCTGAAATCTACCTTCATAGGCACCAAGGCTACAATTTTGCTGCACAAAATTACACACTACTTTTTACCCAAACTAACGAATTGTGCAAAAAGTGAAAACAACAATGTTTTTTGTGAAAGCTGGGAATAAAAAAAACATCATATCTTTGCAACAAGAAATCAAAAAAAACAGAGCATGCAAAACTTTGATTACATGACCCCGACTCGCCTCATTTTTGGCAGGGAGTCGATTGTGAAGCTGCCCAGTGTAATGTCGCAGTTTGGTAAAAAAATTCTTCTCGCCTATGGTGGCGGGAGCATTAAAAAGATAGGCCTTTACGACCGTGTGATAAAACTGCTGGAAGGCTACGACATCGTAGAGCTCTCTGGCATACAGCCCAATCCAAAATACGACCCATCGGTGCTCGACGGTGTGCGCCTGTGCAAGGAGCACAACATCGATGTCATTCTGGCTGTGGGCGGCGGCAGTGTGCTTGACTGCTCAAAGGCCATCGCTGCCGGAGCCAAGTACGACGGCGACCCCTGGGACCTGATCTCCTACAAGGCCAAGGCGCAGGCAGCCCTGCCCATCGTCGATATCATCACCCTTGCCGCTACGGGTTCGGAATATGATTGCGGAGGAGTGATTTCGCGCACCGAGACCAACGACAAGATTGGCTACATGGACCCGCACCTGTTTCCTGCCGTTTCGATTCTCGACCCTGTATACACCTTCAGCGTGTCGAAGAAGCAAACTGCCGCAGGCATTGCCGACGCGATGAACCACACGATGGAGCAGTATTTTGCCGCCGACACGACGCTGCTCAACGACGGTTTCTGCGAGTCGATGCTGCGCAGCCTGATGATAAATGGCCGCAAGTGCCTGGATAATCCCGAGGACTACAATGCACGTGCCGAGATGATGCTCGACTGCACCTACGGTTGCAACGGCATTCTCTCGCTGGGCAACAGCCCGTCGGGATGGCCCTGCCATGCCATCGAGCATGCCCTCTCGGCCTACTACGACATCACACACGGCGAGGGTCTGGCCATCATCACGCCCCGCTGGATGAGGCACATCCTGAGCGAGAAAACCATCGACCGCTTTGTGAAGTACGGCATCAACGTCTTCGGCATCGACGCCTCGCTGCCCAAGCAGGAGATTGCCCAGAAGGCCATCGATGCAACCTACAAGTTCTTTGAGAGCATCAACATCCCCATGCACCTGCGTGACGTGGGCATCGACGACAGCCGCATCGACGAGATGGCTCATCACGTCGCCGTCAACGAGGGGCTCGACAAGGCCTACGTCCCCTTGACTGAGCAGGACATAAGGGAAATCTTGGTGGCAAGCTTGTAGATCGCAAAACAGCACATTGCAGAAAATAGTAAATACATATAGATTAAAATGGAAACGATCACTTTATCAAATGGAGTTGAAATGCCCTTGCTGGGCTATGGCGTGTTTATGGTCTCGCCCGATGAGTGTGAACGCTGCGTGACCGATGCTTTGCATGTGGGCTACAGGCTTATCGACACGGCGCAGGCCTACCACAACGAGGAAGGCGTGGGAAAGGCCTGGCGCAAGAGCGGCATAGGGCGCGAAGACCTGTTTATCGTGACGAAGGTGTGGATCTCAAATTCTGGCGAGCAAAAGGCCGCCAAGAGCATCGACGAGAGCCTGCGCAAGTTGCAGACTGAGTACGTCGACCTGCTGCTCATTCATCAGGCCTATGGCGACGTGTTTGGCACGTGGCGGGCTCTGGAGAAAGCCTATCGCGACGGCAAGGCTCGAGCCATAGGCGTGAGCAACTTCCAGGCTGGCCGCTTCTTCGACTTCGCCCACTATGTCGACGTGAAGCCAATGGTGAACCAGCTGCAATGCAACACCCTCATCCAGCAGACAGGCATCGAACCGTTTCTTGCACAGTTCGATACAAAGATGATGGCATGGGGACCCCTGGGCGGACAAGGCGTGGATGGCATCGTGAAGAGCGAACTGCTGGCAGGCATCGGTGCGAAATACAACAAGAGTGCTGCACAGGTAGCCCTGCGCTGGCTCACCCAGCGAGGCATCGTAGCCATCCCCAAGAGTACGCACAAGGAGCGCATGCAGCAGAACTTCGACATCTTCGACTTCTCGTTGACTGCCGACGAGCTGGCATTGATTGCCAGCATGAACCAGCACGACACGGGCACTAAAAATTTTGGCGACCCCCAGTTTATAAAATACCTCCTCGAGAACTACGGATAAAATGACCAAGAAACAAGCATAGGCTGGAACTTGAAGGCATTGAGGCCAGAACCATCCATGCAGGTCAAAAAAAAGACATTGGGAAGCCATCGGGATGTGGCAAGCGGCGCGAGGCTTCAAGGCTCAATCCCTTTTGGCAACCATCTATCGAAAACCCGGCAGCTCGGAAATCAAGCTGCCGGGTTTTCCTATTACTGAGAAATCCACCGCTCCGCAGCCACGACAACCTGTAGCGAAGGTATTTAAACCTATCCCTAACAGCTTTAGGCCGCCCCCCTCCCGGCGGCGCCCATGAGGAGCCTCAACAGTCGACGACCTATATACATAAAAAAAAACTGGCTCGAAAATATATCGAACCAGTCCTTACTTGTGGCGGAGGCCAGACTCGAACTGACGACCTTTGGGTTATGAGCCCAACGAGCTACCACTGCTCCACTCCGCGATTTGCGTGTGCAAAGGTAACGCTTTTTCGGCATTTGTCAATAGCAAAAACCAAAAAAGTTCGATTTTTGACCAATATTTAACACTATTTTACACTCGAGGCCCAACGGCGGATTCCAGAAGCAAGTGCAAAGTTACGCTATTTTTCTTTAATCATGTCTTTGGGCTTTCGAAATCCGTTTTTCTTTCTTGGCCTGTTGTTTAATTTTTCGATGATGCTCTTGACATATAGCCTTGAAATTCCCCTAAAGTCCGTCTTCTTCGGAATATATTGCCTGATGAGCCCGTTCATGTTCTCGATAGCTCCCTTCTCCCACGAGCAGTACGGATGTGCGAAGTAAACTTTCGTGTTAAGTTCCCTCGCAATGATTTCGTGTGCGGCAAACTCCGGCCCGTTGTCTGTCGTTATCGACCTTACAGGCAACCCGCTCTCCCGTATGAGTCTCACCACGGCATATGCCAGTGGAACGGCCTGCTTTCCCGTATCGAGTTTCTCCATGAGCATAAAGCAGCTCCTCCTCTCAACCAGAGTAACGATGGCACCTTTGCCTTCCTTTCCTACGATGGTGTCCATCTCCCAGTCTCCTATGGTCTGTCCATAGTCCGTTTCCGGTCTTTCGTCAATGGAGAGGCGGTTGGGAATATGCGCCTTGGTGGTAAGCAAGGACTTTTGCCTTGGTCTGCCTCCATGCCTGAGGTGCTTTCGGATGTTGTCCCCGTAATGTGGGGAAAGGGCCGCTATCCAGTTGTATATGGTTGACTTGGACACCGTGATGCCCTCTTTCTTGCCAAGCCATCCGGCGACTTCCTCCGGCGACCACTGCTCCTTACGGATAAGTTCAAAAACACGGCTGCGTACATAGGGAGCGATACGGCGATTGCCAGGTGTCCTGGCCTTGCGTCGTTTGACTTTCAATACGGCCGTACGTGCGTCATAAACGCCTTTAGCATTAGAATTACGCCTTCGCTCACGAGAAACCGTGCTTACTGACACACCAATAGTCTCGGCTATGAAACTAAGTGAGAATTTCGTTTGGAGTAGCACACTTATTGTGTATCTTTGCTCCGAGGTTAATTGTTTATACATCACAATACAAAATTAATTAATCTTAGGGAGGGGAACGAAAGATCTCCTCTTTTTTTGTATTGCTTAAGTTATCCGCCAATGCTCTTTGGGGGCTTCGCGCCCCCAGCCGCAAGGCAAACCTCCGCGGTGTTTTTCATGTTTTAATGCACCGCAGAGTTTTGCACTTCTAATTGGAATTAGCACAACATTGACCCAAAACAGACCGTTTTCAAGTCCAGCCGAGCAGTAGTGAACGACACAAGCTTGTTGCAACAATTATCACGACCCGACCTTGCTTCCTAAGCAAACCAACGTCTCACAAAAATGCGGCTATATCCGCCCAAGCAATGCAAACTCAAAAAACAAAAAAAATGAGCCCAAAAAAATTTTGAATTGCTATAAAATCTATTTATCTTTGTATCAATACAAAATCGAGAAGAACCTTCTTTTTACTCAACAACAGCTTAAAATGATGAACAACTTCAGTCTATCCTCATCAGTGTGGTTGCTTGTGGCAACAGTGAGTTTAGCAGCCTGCCAAAGCGATGACCAGGCCAGCCACGCCGCTTCCAGTTTCGCGCCACAACGCATGTTGGGAAAGTCCCCTCGCGCCGCCATGTCACTTGGCGCAAAAGCCGAGTTACAGCACAGCACCGAATGGACCCGACCACTCGGCACCAGCATGGTGAACCTGGCACAAGTTATCCCAATACGACTTGGTCCAACCGAAAAGACATGATTGTAACCAAGCGTTGATTGACAAGCCAAAAAATTGTTTCACATAAAGGAATTGAATCATGAAAGAGGTAAAAACGAGCAGAATTTTTCGGCTTATCCCATTCTTGCTCTGCGCAATACTCATAGCTGGGATGACAGCATGCGGTGACGATGATGAGAAAGATGTTCCAATCGGGCCAAATGGCCCTGCTCCCGATTTTGCAATAGATTTTCCCGACAGTATCAGGATACCAGCTGCCGGCGACACACTGTCGGGCACAATCCTATGTGACAGCGGATATGTGGGCGATGATAATATTCTTCTCAGGTATTACATGCAGCAAGGCATCTATTTCGACACTATCAGCAAAACCTATCAGCCTGATTGGTTACAACTGGATTTATTGAAAAAAGGTACTGGCATCGACTCAACAATCAACGAGTACAACCGCCTTGGTGAGAGAGTTGGGGTAAGATATCTTTCGGCCGAGCCCGACACGATCGAAGTCGTCAAGTTTAACCGCGACCGAAGATTAGAAGTGTATATAGGGCCAAATTTCCGCAAGGAAGAAAGGCATTTTTGGGTTGAAGTCTCTCTTTTCTTGTTAGTATGGTGTCCTCGTGACAGTTTTTATATCTACCAAGATGCGGCTCGGTAAAGATGAGAGCGAAGCATAGAATAAAAATCACAGTTGCTGCGCATGCAGCCGTCATTGCCATGCTATATCTCCCGATGGCGATGGCAGTGGCAGCAGCGCCAGTAGCAACTCATCAAGTCAAGAGAGAAACTGCCCAAAGCGACAGTGCGAAATCGCATCGTGACTCAATGAAAGACGGCTTGAGATTGGGAGAAGTGGTGGTGGTGGGGCAGCACTCCGATTTTGGGCTGAGATCCTCGCAGATGAGTGCGCTCTCAATCACGCCGGCGCAAATCACCCGACTGCCCACCCTGCTGGGTGAGGTCGACGTGCTCAAGGTGCTGCAGCGCCTGCCAGGCGTGCAAAGCGGCGGCGACGGTGCAAGCGCCATCTACGTGCGAGGCGGCGACTATGACCAGAACCTGATCTTGCTCGACGGAGTGCCGCTCTTCAGCGCCGAGCACCTGGGTGGTTACACTTCGGCCATCAACAGCGACCTGGTGGATTGGGTCGATTTCTATCGCGGTGCTTTTCCTGCCCGATATGGCGGCCGCCTCTCGAGCGTAATCAATGTGGGGCTGCGGCCTGGCGACTTCAATCACTATCATGGCTTGGTCAATGTGGGGGTACTCTCGTCGAGGTTTCAATGCGAGGGACCAATATGGCCAGGACACACATCATTCAACCTGGGGGCAAGAGTGTCTTATTTCAATCTGCTCACCGAGCCGGTACTCAACAAGGTATATGACAAGCCTGCAAGTCTTAGGCCTTACTCCAAGCTCAACTATCTCGACCTCACAGCCCGGGTGACACACAACCTGAGCGACCACTCCCAACTCACGGCCATGGTCTACTGGGGGCGCGACCGCAAGTCGGCAGCCCCCGACAGCAGTTCGAGCGGAGAATACACGATGGATAACAAATCTACGATGTCGCTCAAGAGCGACTCTAAAGACCGCAACAACTGGAGCAACCTGCTGCTGGGCATCAACTGGGACTTGAAGCTCACCGACTATATCACCTTCCACACCGGTGCGCACTACAGTGCCTACCGCTATGAGATGTCGAGCACCACAACCGACTACATGCACAACTACAATAAGTTGCGCGACCTGGCCTTGACCGAGGAGATGAGCAGTTCCACGCAACACAGCGATATCGATGAGTGGCAAGCAAAATTTGAGGTAGAGACTGGCGTGCTCAAGGGGCACAGCGTGAGGGCTGGCGTCACGGCCGGCCACCAAAGCTATAACCCCACGGTAGAGATGCACAAACATGGCACCTATAGCTTCTACACGCTCGACCCTAATACTCCTGTGAGAAAGGACGACGACAAGCTGTACAACAACACGAGGGTAGACATCGACACGCTCATAGGCGGCAGACGCTACAACTTCACCGAGGCCGCCCTGTGGCTCGAAGACGAGATGCAGCCATGGCAATGGCTGCGCTTCAATGTGGGCGTGCGCATGGCCCTGTTCTGCACCTCGGGTAAAACGTGGGTGAGTCCAGAACCGCGACTCTCGTCGCGCTTCCTGCTCTCGAGCCATCACGCCATCAAGGCCTCCTACAGCCACATGGCTCAAGGCATACACCGACTCACTACATCGACCCTGGTATCGCCCACCGACGTGTGGGTGCCTGTGACCGACGTGATTCCCCCCGTAAAAAGCGACCTCACAGCCCTGGGCTACAGCTTTGAGACCAACCCTGGCATCTCGATAGGCATAGAGGGCTATTACAAGTGGCAAAACAATCTGCTGGAATATCGTGAAGGTGCCTCTTATTTCTCCAATAGCGATTGGCGCAATCTCGTGGTGCTGGGCAAAGGCCGAACGTATGGCGTGGAATTGTTTGCCCAGAAACTCAAGGGAGCCTTCACTGGCTCGGTGAGCTACACATGGGCCAAGTCGCTGCGCACCTTCGACCGCCCGGGACAGGAAGTGAACGACGGCCAGGAATACTATGCCAACAACGACCGCCGCCACAACTTGCAGGTCACTCTCAATCAGCACTTCAAGCTGCGCGGCAAGAACTCTATCGACCTGGGCGCTGCCTTCACCTGGCAAAGTGGTCGGCGCGGCACCTTGACCACCTACAGCGTGCATGGGTTGCGTCCCTACTCCAATGACCCCTACGAGATTGAGGTGCATGAAAAAGATTACTCCTATTGGATCGACGGGTTAGACAAGAGAACACGCGATGAGTATTATAGAAATTTGTGGTACTATTTCCTGGATTTTGCCACCTACCGCCATCCCAACGGCTACGTGATGCCCAGCGTGCACCATCTCGACTTGAGCGCGACATTAAATCTGTACAAGCGCTGGGGCAGCATTCAATTGGGCTTGAGCGTGTATAACGTCTATAATCACCGCAACGTGAGCAATGTGTTTTTGGGCTACAAGTCGGGGCATCGGGTGCTCAAGGGAGTGTGCCCATTCCCTATCATGCCCTCAATCAACTTTGGTGTGAAATTTTAAAAATTGGGAAAAATGAAAAAGCATGCTATTATCTATTTGCTTGCAGCAATGGTGGCGCTGCTCTCAAGCTGTGAGACCGATATAGACTATCCCACTGAGTATGGCCAAAACCTTCAACTGGAGCTCAACTCGGTGGTCCAGTCGGGGGCAAGGATTAAACTCTTTGTGAGCTTAGCCACAAGCAATGCGATGGCGCAATATCCCATGGTCGAGAAATACTCGTCATTTTGGGAGTACGTGTATGACTGGGGAGCTGTCGTATACGACTGGGACCGGAAAGAACACATCGCTCGCAACCTGACGCATTCGGCCCATGTGACCCTTGAAGTGAACGGAGGCACGCCCATTGAAATGACCCCAACGGAGTTTGTCGACTCATCGGCCAGGGTTTCGATGTGGTACTATACGTGTGACTACCGCCCGCAGCCTGGCGACAAGCTCACATTCAAGGCAAGCTGCAAGGGAGGATTGCTGGGAGAAGACCCCGCCAAAACTTACGAAGCCATAGCAAGTACTATGGTCGAACCTGTGCCAGAGATAAGAGTCAACAGTATCGAGAGAGTGTATCACAAGTGGAACCTCAATCTTGCCGGGTTAGGCAGAGCGAACACTTACCTATTGGATTCAGCCATGAGAGTTTCGATTACCCTCCACGACATTGACCCCAGTGTGCCCAACTACTACAACATGTATGCCGACTGCACTCTCCGCTCTTATACGATCTATCTATTCAGTTCCGACGATCTCTTGTTTTCCGACCCACAACTCACCACGGCTTGGGGCAACTGGCCCGCCAGGTTCAGCTCCATGTTTGACGACCACTTGTTCAACGGCAAGGACTATACCTTCACCATACTGGTTCCCGAGGTGAAATTCAAAAATGAGCCAATACTTCACCTCCAGGTCGATGCGCTCTCTCAACCCTTGTACTACTTCTGGAAGGCCTATGAGCGTTACCGTATTGCCTTCGACGACCCTATGGCCAACCCCGTGCGCATCCCCAGCAACGTAGAAGGCGGCTGGGGCAATGTAGGGGCGGTGAGCAGCACGCGCACGCTCACCTACGGTTTCTGGCGCGTGGGGCACCAGTAGCCTGGCAATTTGCACAAGAGCCTGGCACAGCAAAACAGATTGCGCCAGAACCCACATGGCGGGGTTCTGGCGCAATCGTTGTCGTTGAGAGGCTGTGTGTGTAGCCAGAGTGAGGTTACTTGCAGGCGCTGCAGGGAGTCCAGGGCTTGAGCTGCTTGAAGAAGTCGTTGCCCTTGTCGTCGACAAGGATGAAGGCCGGGAAGTCTTTGACTGTGATTTTCCAGATGGCTTCCATGCCCAGCTCGGGATACTCAACACACTCGATGCTCTTGATGGAGTCTTGCGAGAGCACTGCGGCCACGCCGCCTATGGTGCCCAGGTAGAAACCGCCATGCTTCTTGCAGGCATCGGTCACCACCTGCGTGCGGTTGCCCTTGGCAATCATCACCAGCGAGCCGCCGTGGTCCTGGAACTCGTCGACATAGGGGTCCATGCGGTTGGCCGTGGTGGGACCCATGCTGCCGCAGGGGTAGCCTTGGGGCGTCTTGGCCGGGCCGGCATAGAGGATGGGGTGATCCTTGAAATACTGAGGCAGGTCCTCGCCCTTGTCGAGGCGGGCCTTGAGCTTGGCGTGGGCGATGTCGCGAGCCACGATGATGGTGCCGTTGAGGCTCACACGGGTGCTCACGGGGTACTTGGTGAGCTCCTTGCGCACGGCGTCGATACCCTTGTCGAGGTCGATCACAATGCCGCCCTTGCCCTCACCAGGCTGGCGATACTGCTCGGGGATGAGCTCGCCTGGATTGTCGTCCATCTTCTCGAGCCAGATGCCGTCGCGGTTGATCACTGCCTTGATGTTGCGGTCGGCCGAGCAGCTCACGCCCATGCCAATGGGGCAACTGGCGCCGTGGCGCGGCAGGCGTATCACACGTATGTCGTGGGCCAGGTACTTGCCGCCAAACTGGGCGCCCAGCCCAATCTTGTGGGCCTCGTCGAGCAGCTTGGCCTCGAGGTCAACGTCGCGGAAGGCGCGGCCCGTCTCGTCGCCGGTGGTGGGCAGGTTGTCGTAGTATTTGATCGAGGCCAGCTTCACGGTGAGCAGGTTTTTCTCGGCACTGGTACCGCCTATCACAAAGGCAATGTGATAGGGCGGGCAGGCTGCGGTGCCCAGGCTCTTCATCTTCTCGACCAGGAAGGGCAGCAGGGTGCCTTCGTTCTGAATCGTGGCCTTGGTCATGGGGTAGAAATAGGTCTTGTTGGCACTGCCGCCGCCCTTGGCCACCATCACAAAGCGGTACTCGGCACCCTCGGTAGCCTCGATATCGATTTGGGCAGGAAGGTTGCAACGCGTGTTCACCTCGTCATACATGGTGAGCGGAGCATTCTGCGAGTAGCGCAGGTTGTCGTTGGTGTAGGTGTTGTACACGCCGCGCGAGAGCGCTTCCTCGTCGCTGAAGCCCGTCCACACCTGCTGACCCTTCTCACCGTGGATGATGGCCGTGCCCGTGTCCTGGCAGAAGGGAAGCACGCCCTTAACGGCAGTCTCGGCGTTGCGCAGGAACTGCAGTGCCACATACTTGTCGTTTTCGCTTGCCTCGGGGTCCTTCAGGATTTGAGCCACTTGCAGGTTGTGGGCCCGGCGCAGCATGAACTCGCAGTCGTGGAAAGCCTGCTGGCTCAGCAGCGTGAGTGCCTCGGGGGTGACTTTCAATATTTCCTTGCCTTCAAAAGTACTGGTGCTCACGCCCTCCTTGGTGAGGAGGCGATACTCAGTGTCGTCTTTTCCCAGTTGAAACATGGGAGCATACTTAAACTCAGGAGTATTTGCCATAATAAAATCTAAGTGTTATTGGTTGTGTTACGTAGAATTTTCTTTGTGCAAAATTACTGCAAGTCGAGCGAAATGCAAAATCAAGAACTTGTTTTTGATTTTGACATTCCCGAGACGAAGCGTAATTTATTTAAAATTACTGCAAGTCGAGCGAAATGCAAAATCGAGAACTTGTTTTTGATTTTGGCATTCCCGAGACGCAGCGTAATTTATTTAAAATTACTGCAAGTCGAGTGAAATGCAAAATCAAGAACTTGTTTTTGATTTTGGCATTCCCGAGACGCAGCGTAATTTATTCAAAATTACTGCAAGTCGAGCGAAATGCAAAATCGGGGGAACTTGTTTTTGATTTTGGCATTCCCGAGACGCAGCGTAATTTATCCAAAATTACTGCAAGTCGAGCGAAATGCAAAATCAAGAAAGCGTGTTTTTGACCTTTGAATTGCCAACGGGCCTTTCAACTTTATGCTGCAGGAAGATAACCGATTTGTATTGAACTACCAAAAACCAATCACGGCACAACACACCGAAAAGCCGCCACACAGTCAGGGTGCAGCGGCTCATTGCCGGAAAAAAACCTAAGGCAATCGTGAAAAAAAAAAATTAAGATTAGGACAGCAACGTGCCTCTTGCCTCTCGCCGCGGCCACGTGCCTTGCCAGGAAAGTGGCAGTAATCACACTATTTTTCCCGAGCACCGTTTCGCTTGATGCGCAGGGTGAGCCGCACCTGCGCCTCGGGGTGGGCATCGGCGTCGAGCTTGCTGATGCGGCACTCCATCACTTGGGTCCAGCCCATCTTGAGCAACGCGGCCACGACCTCGTTGTGGCTGCACGGCAGGTAGCCCAGCATGTAGCGGCCGTCGTCGCCGGTCACGTCGGGGTCGATGTAGAACACGGCCACGGCATTGTCGTCGTGGGTATTGGAGCTGTCCCACTCCAGGTGGAGCAGGGTGCCCACTTTGAGCTTTTCCCACACCTCATCGGCATCATAATACTTGCGCCCTGCGAGGTGGCAATCGGTGTAATACAATTTTTTTGCTATCATCGTAGTAGTGTATTGTATCGTTTACTGCTACAAAGATAGAAGCTGCATGTTTCAAAACATGGTACAAGATTAAGAAAAAAAACTATTTTTTTTGCTCGTAGCGCTCTATAGCCTCCCTGTGGGCCGCAACCACCTTGTCGATCACCCACTGTGGCGAGAGCACCTCGAGCCAGGAGCCTCGCGACACGACCTTGGCAATGAAGTCGGCCGTGGGTCGAAGCTGCAATTTATAGTCGGCCCAACCGTCGCCATGGGCCACGAGCCGCTGCGAGTCGTGCAGGGGCAGGTCGCGCAGGTAGTAGGCCTCAAGACCGTGGGCGCGCAAGGTGACGGTAGTGATCTCAACCTCGTCGTCGACAAAAACGCCGTAATAGGCCGAGAAAAACTCTTCGGCGTCAAAGTCGGGGTCGAGCTTAAAGCGCACGTCGCTCACGAGCATGTCCTCGATGCGGTCGAGCGAGAGCATGGCATAGTAGCCATTTTTCTTGTAACGGGCCAGGATGTACCATCGCTGGCGGAAGTACTTGAGGCAGTAGGGCTCAACAACAAACTGGCGCGACTGCTTTGAGCCATACTTGCGGTAGTCGATCATCAGGCAGCAGCCTGCGCGCATGGCATGAATGGCAACGGCGAGCTTCTTGCCCTGCACCGGGATAGACTCGAGCAGGATGCGGCCGCGCAGCGACATGCCAGCGGCGATGACGTTGCTCACGGTGAGTGTCGAGAGCATCCAGTTCTGCACCGTGTGCTGGCCCAGCACCTCCTCGTTGGCAATGTAGTAGCGGTAGCCGTCGCGACGGTCGCAGTCGATGATGATGCCAAACATGTCTTCGATAGCATCCTTGTGGCGGTTGAAGGTAGAGCGGGCAAAGGGGATGCCCTCGCTCATCTCGGTCTCGAGCCAGAGGGTGTTGATTTCCTGCAAGGAGATTTTGCGGTAGTGCTTGATGATGTTCACAAGCCAGATGTATTCTTTAAACAACTCGGGTTTCTTCATCGCTGGTAAAGTTTGTGTTCTCACGCGAAGGTAGTGAAAATCTTTCACATGACAGTGGTTTGCCCGCGTCAACTTGCCCACGCGTGCGCCTGAGGTCCAGGTGTGGGGCGGGCTGCAAGGAAAAAAGGGTTGCAAGATTTTGCATGAAACGCCGCAATGCGCTATCTTTCCTAATTTGACAGTTTGTTGTATTAACGTATTGCTACACAATACTTTATATAGCAAAGTAATGTAGCTAATTTTTCGGTGTCGCAAAGATTAACCTTTGTTAACCTTTCGGTAGAACGCGTTCATCGCTGCTTTTGTGATTATCTGTTTGTTAACTTCCACACCGGCAAGCTCTTGCAGTTGGTCGGTGAGGCTGGTGCGCTGGAACATGGGCACGTATCCCAGTCCCTGGATTTGTCCGAAGCGCAGGTTCTGGAGAGTGTCGATCAGCTGGTCGACGGTCAGGGGGTGCTCCTTGTAGGCCTCGGGGAACGAGTCGGCCAGCTGCTTTTGCAGGAGCTTGAGCAGCAGCAGTGCGAGGAAGCAGACGAGGAAGTGGGAGCGGATGCGGTCCTGCCTGGAGAGGTAGACGGGCCGGGCCTCGAGGTGGGTCTTGGTGGTGCGGAACAGGTGCTCTATCTCGTGATGGAAGGAGCGTGCCTTGAGCACGAGCGTGGCCTCGTCATCGAGCGAGGTGGCGTAGGCGTAGAAGCCGTCGAGCTTCTCCTCCTGTCCGAGGATGTCGTCATTGATGACCATCTCGGTCTTGACGGCCGTCTGTCCGTCGTCGGTCTTGTGTATGGTCTCTATGTAGTTGAGCGGCGACTGCTGCGAGCGGCGCGGGTTGGCCTGCCCCCTGGCCACTATCTTCCTGGCCGCCGCGAGGCGCTCGGCGCGCTTGTGCCTGAGGAAGAGGGCGAAGTCGTGGCTGTAGGTGACGATGACCCTCTCGGCCCTGGAGGAGCTTTGCCATTGCCTGATGCGTCGCCCCCGGGCGTCGACGGGCGTTGCGCCGGGGTTCTCCCTGCGGGCCTCGAGCCACTGCGGGTTGAGGCATTTCACGGTTTTGTCGACAAGTATCTCCTTGTAGAATGTGGTCTGGCGCAGCAGGGAGCTGTCAGCCTGGCCGCCCTCGCGCAGCACGTCCAGGTTGTAGAGGCCGCCGTCGGAGTACTTCTCGCGCAGCAGCCTGGCCTTTTCCCCGTCGGCGCAGTAGCCCAGCCTCCAGCCCCTGGGGTCGACGGCGGCCCGGCGGTCGGCGGCGGGCAGCGAGGGGATCGACTGGACGCAGATGTAGTCGCGGCCCTGGTCCATGTTGTAGCGCCGGTTGCCCTCCGAGGCCAGGCCGGCGTCGGTGGAGACGACGAACTCGGTCAGGCCGAACTTGCGCCTCAGCACATCCTCGAGCGGCTGGAGCGTGGCCTGCTCCGACTCGTTGCCCGGGAAGACCACGAAGGCCAGCGGGATGCCGTCCATGTCCATGAACATGCCCATCTGCACGATGGGGCTGGGCCGGTTCTCCTTCGACTTGCCGCGCTTGCGCAGCCCGGCCACGAGCTCGCCGGTCTCTATGTCCACCGTGTCCCTGTCGTTGTCCTCGATCTCGAAGTAGTAGTTGGTGCAGTCGTAGTAGATCACCCTGTCCCTGCGTTCCATGAACCTGGCCGAGCAGGCGTAGACGCCGGCCTGGATGTCGTCGATGTGGCCCGAGAGCAGGCTCAGGGCCCGGTACATGTCGGCCTCGCCGAACTTCGGAGGCCGCACCAGCCCCTGCGCCTTCCGCAGCGTCCTCTGCTTGGAGCAGGGGAAGAGCATACGGCCCGTGACCAGCGTCCTCAATATCCCGTCGAGGTCGAACTTCGCCTTGCTCGCCTTCTTGATCTCGGCGCACATGCGGGGCAGGCCGAGCCTGTTGTAAAGCGGCAGCAGCATCAGGTCGCCGCCCGCCCGCAGAGGCAGGTCGCCCTTGCCCACGGTCTGGCCCGGGTAGAAGTCAACCGAAATGCGCTCCCTGCCGGCCTTCTCCTCCTCGGTCATGCGGGCCGCCAGGTCCCTGACCCACTGGCGCGGGTCCTGGCAGCCGTACTTGCGCCTGATGTCCTCAAGCAGCCCCAGCCGCCTGACAGTCTTGGTGGTAGACTTGCCGTCGATGCGCACCGACTTCTGGATGTAAGCCCACGTGCCCTTCTTCGTAGTGCCGAATGTCGCCTTCATATCTATAATCCTTTAATGTAATAACTACTATTAGCTACAAATATACAAATAAAAAATGAACTGTGCAACAATTCATTAGAAAAAATTTTACGCTCTAACTGTCAAAGTCCCGTAAAGTTTGTGTTCTCACGCGAAGGTAGTGAAAATCTTTCACATGGCAGTGGCTTGCCCGCGTCAACTTGCCCACGCGTGCGCCTGAGGTCCAGGTGTGGGGCGGGCTGCAAGGAAAAAAGGGTTGCAAGATTTTGCATGAAACGCCGCAATGCGCTATCTTTGCAACAATAACCAACCATTCTTTTACAAACAACTCCAAATTCCCAACAAAATGAAACAAAAATTACTTCTCTCCTGCGTTCTCCTGCTCTCGGCAGGCACGATCGGCGCCCAGAAGCAATATGATGACGGGCAGGCCGAAGCCGCCCTTGCCACTCAGGCTCCGGCAGCCCAGGCCCGTGCACAGCAAGAGGGCAGCAGCACCTTTCAAGTGAGCTACAAGCGGCCTCGCGGCGTGTTTTACTGCCCCTACTACACCAAGGACGATGCCACAGGCGTGTGGGCCTATTATGCACCCTGGTTGCACTCCACGCCCTACCAGAACGTGACCTTTGTCAACACCTCGACCGGTGCCACGGCATTTGACTGGCGAGTTACCGTGCTCAAGAATCTCGACGAGGAAACCATCACTTCGAGCGACACCGACTTCACCGTGCCCTACTCGCTCAGAATAAGCGACAGCATACCCACGCTCACGGCCACGGGCGCGCCCGACACCACAGCCACCTACTTCATGGGCGGCTACAACAAGAGCTTGCAATACGTGCCCTCGACGATGTGGACCTATCCCAACTGGAAATATGCCACCTCCGAGACCTACAAGGTGCGGCACATGTGGGAGTCGAGCAAGTACTATGCCTCCAAGACCGACCGCACGGGCACAGCCTCGGGCAGCAGCTTCTACTACACACTCGATACGCAATATGCAGCCAGCGGCAGCAGCAAGGCCTACACCTTCGGGCGCAACACAGCAGGCTACGACTACTCGGGCGTTGCCTTTGAGAAGCCAGCACACCCCTACCTCATCAACCACGTGGGTGTGAAATACCAAAAGCTCAAGTGGACACGCAACGCCAACGCCCTGATAAAGGCCGAAATATATGAGCTGAAAAACATTCCCGCCTATAGCGACACCCAGGCCGTGACGCCCACACTCGTGCGCCGCATCGCCACTGGAATGGTCACCATCGACAGTATCAACACTGCTGCCTCGGGCATGCTGTCGATACTCATGAAAGACGACGACGGCAACACGCCCGAAATCAACACCGACATACTTGTCGTTGTATCGGGATACAACAACGACGCCATCAGCGACTTCACGCTCCTGTGCAGCAGCGACAAGGTCGACGAGGGCTATGGCGAGCTGGGCTACCTGGGCATCACGCAAAGCGACGGCACCGTGAACCTTGTGGGCGTGAACAACACCGTGGGCACCAACTTCTACACCGCACCGTCGATCTTCATCGAGACCGAGCGGCCCTGGCTCACCTTCAGGTCGGGAATCGAGCCCGAGGGCCACGACTTCCTCACCACGGGCGAAGTCTACGACTTGGAGCTATTCTCGTCGATGCCTTCCACGTCATGGACCATCACCACCAGCGCGGCAAGCAGCAGCCCCCAAGGCAAGGCAGCTGCAGCCAAGGTCGACCTGCCCTCGTGGCTCAGCATCACCCTGCGCGAGGAGACCGGCAGCGAGCTGGGCTACTCGACCCATGCCGTGCTCGACGCCCAGGCCCTGCCTGCAGGCGAGCCCATGCGCGAGGCCACCTTGCGATTTGCCTTCCCAGGCGCCTATCTCGACTATCACATCACACAAGGCATGAGCACGGCCGTGACCACCATAAGCCGCGACAGCGAGCACGACGGCGCAGTCTACAACATGCTGGGCCAGAAAGTGAGCCCCAATGCCAAGGGCTTGCTCATCAAGAACGGTAAAAAGACCTATGTGAAATAGCGCGCCACAGCGGCAGCCGCCCTCGCAGGCAGCCAAAGCTACAAGAAGGCCGGCCGCGACAGCGGGTACAACACTACGCCCCCGCCTGCCGGCCGGCCTTTGCATGCCTCAACAGGGAAAAACACACGCTCGCTTGCCGCCATTATTCGGCAATAATTGCTACCTTTGTCCAACCAAGGCAGCTACATGCCATCTTTTGGATACAACACGACTATGAAACAAAACTGGAGACCGGGCACCATGATCTATCCGCTGCCAGCCCTGCTGGTCACGTGCGGTGCCGTGCCCGAGGAATACAACGTGCTCACTGCAGCCTGGACGGGGACGATATGCTCCGACCCGGCCATGTGCTACGTGTCGGTGCGCCCCGAGCGCTACAGCCACGACATCATCGAGCGCAACATGGCCTTCACCCTCAATCTCACCACCCAGGCGCTGGCGCGGGCCACCGACTGGTGCGGGGTGCGCAGCGGGCGCGACTACAACAAGTTTGAGGAAATGGGCCTCACCCCTGTCAAGGGAGTGAAGGTGGCAGCCCCCTACATCGAGGAGTCGCCCATGAGCATCGAGTGCAGTGTGCGCGACATTGTGCGCCTGGGCAGCCACGACATGTTTATAGCCGATGTGATGGGCGTGCTGGCCGACGAGCGCTACATCGACCCGGCCACGGGCAAGTTTGACCTCGAGCAGGCCGGGCTCATCGCCTATGTGCACGGGCAGTACTACACGCTGGGCAAGGCCCTGGGCCACTTTGGCTGGAGCGTGAAGAAGAAGAAGTGAGCGCCGAGAAGAAAAATAAAACGCGGCAAACACAAGGCTTTGTCAAAAATTTTGACTAAGTTTGCACACGTCAAGGCGACTGCTTGGGCCGTCTCAGGCACAAGGGCCTGACGACAGTACACCCCGGGGGGCGCTGCACAGCATCTTTTATTTCAAGAAGACACCCTTATCTAAATAAAACAACCTTTTTAACAACATTTCAGCTATGTTTAAAGATACTGAGATTTTCAACATCATCGAGAAAGAACACAATCGCCAGCTGCACGGCATGGAGCTGATTGCAAGTGAAAACTTTGTGAGCGACGAGGTGATGCGCGCCATGGGCAGTTGCCTCACCAACAAGTATGCCGAGGGTTATCCTGGCCACCGCTACTATGGCGGCTGCCAGTGTGTGGACGAGAGCGAGAACATCGCCCGCGACCGCGTGAAGAAGCTCTTCGACGCCGAGTATGCCAACGTGCAGCCTCACAGCGGCGCACAGGCCAACATGGCCGTGTTTATGGCCTGCTTGAAGCCTGGCGACAAGTTCATGGGTCTGAACCTTGCCATGGGAGGCCATCTCTCGCACGGAAGCCCAGTCAACTTCTCGGGCATCATGTTTAACGACTGCGAGTATGACGTCGACAAGGAGACCGGGCTGGTCGACTACGACATGATGGAAGAAGTGGCTCTGCGCGAGAAGCCCAAGTTGATCATAGGCGGCGCCAGCGCCTACAGCCGCGAGTGGGACTATGAGCGCATGCGCAAGATTGCCGACGAGGTGGGCGCCATCTTCATGGTCGACATGGCACACCCGGCTGGCCTCATTGCAGCCGGCCTGCTCAAGAACCCATTGAAATATGCCCACATTGTGACCTCGACCACCCACAAGACCCTGCGCGGCCCGCGCGGCGGCATCATCTTGATGGGCAAGGACTTCGACAACCCGTGGGGCAAGACCACCAAGAAGGGCGTGATACGCAAGATGTCGTCGCTCCTCGACTCGGCAGTGTTCCCCGGCGTGCAAGGCGGCCCGCTCGAGCATGTGATCGCAGCCAAGGCAGTGGCCTTCGGCGAGGCGCTGCAGCCCGAATTCAAGCAATATGCCCTGCAGGTGAAGAAGAATGCCGCCGTCATGGCACAGGCATTTGTCGACAAGGGTTACAAGATATGCACCGGCGGCACCGAGAACCACTGCATGCTCATCGACCTGCGCACCAAGTTTCCCGAGCTCACCGGCAAGGTGGCCGAGAACGCGCTCGTGGCTGCCGACATCACGGTGAACAAGAACATGGTGCCCTATGACGACCGCAGCGCCTTCCAGACCAGCGGTCTGCGTGTGGGCACGCCTGCCATCACCACCCGCGGCGCCAAAGAGGAGCTGATGCCCGTGATTGTAGATCTCATCGACACTGTGCTGCACGATCCCGAAAACGAGACAGTGATCAAGACCGTGCGCGAGAAGGTGAACAGCATCATGAAGGACTACCCCATCTTTGCATGGTAATCCACATCCACCGCCGCTGCTGCTACAGCAACGCGTTTTTAAGTTTATAAAACATAGGCCCGAGAGTCCTGCAATGTGCAGCTCTCGGGCTTATTTGTTTCTTATCTGTGCACCGGCGGCTCAGGCATCCTCTCTCACAAAATAGGGATGCGTCTCGCCGCCCAGGCCGGGATCGAAGACAAAGCCCTCGTGCTCAAAGGCACACAACGCGGCAGGCAACGCGGGCCGCTGCTCGAGAATGAACCGCGTCATGGCTCCGCGGCACGACTTGGCCCACACGGCCTGCACCTTGAGATTGCCCAGCTTGCTCACACAGAACATGGGCTGTATCACCTTCACCTCGCGCTTCACCCGGTTCCAGTCGAACAGGTGCTCATACTCGGCCGTGGAGAGGTGCACAAGGATGCCGTCGTCGGCCTTCACGCTGTCGATGAGCACACCGGTGAGCCGGTCGCGCCAGAACTGGCTCACTGGCTTGTCGCCAGTGGCCTCAAGCCTCACGCAGTGCTCCATGCGATAGGGCACGATCGCGTCCATGGGACGCAGCAACCCGTAAAGAAAACAGGTGATCCACAAGTGCTCCTGCCCGTAGACCAGTGCCTCGTGGCCGAGCGAGGCAGCCCGCAGGTGCTTGTAGGCCTGTCCGTTGTAGGCCATGACGGCCGGCACAGGGCGGGCAAAGTCAAAGTTGGCGTAGCGCAACTTGTTTTCGGCCGCAATCCTTGGGCTGCAATCCAGCTGGCGAGCCAGCTCCTCCACATCGAGCTGGGCCATTTCACGGGCCAGCACACTGGCCACGGCCTGGAAGCGAGGCTGCGACCAGGCCTTGGCCGTCACCTTCTCGGCGGGAAACATAATCTTGGCATTGGCCAGAAGTATCTGCATCTTGATGTAGCGTTTCTGTTTTAATTGTATGTTGTTACTTTTAGTCTTACAGCTGCGCCCCATGCTTCACCGATAAAGCTGTGGGGCGTGATCACATAGCCCACTCCGTAGATGAGCCACGAGTCGCAGCCAGCCACCACCATCAAGGCAACGGCAAAGACCGATATTGAGAGCAATGCACGCCAACGCGTGCTTGTGCCTGAGCAGTTATGATTGTGTGCTACTGTCTTATCCATTTCAAAAAAAACAACAAAAAAAAATCTTTTCGCTGCGAGGTGGCCGGGGCGGCATCAGGGCTTGGCGGGCACGAGATAGCGGTCGCCGGTCGACTCCACCAGCTCTTTTTTCACAGCCTCGGGATAGCCCGGACGGGTGAACTTGGGGCGGAAGCCACTCTCGTTCATCTCGTAGTGGCCACCATGCTCCTCGCGCACGATGCCATCGTTGTACTTCACAATGAGCTTGAAAGCCAGGTCGCGCCAAGCCTGGAGCATGTGGGCACCCTGGTCGCAGCTGTAGCGCGTGAGCAGCTCTACAGCTTGGGCCGGGCTGCCGGCTTCCAGAGCCTGCTTCTCGACAACAGGCTGTGCGGCAAAGAAGCCGCTCTCGAGCGAGTCGCGCACGGCCTTGAGCTCGGGAAAGAGCATGCTGTAGCGCGGATACACCATGTTGGCCACCCAGTTGCACACCCAGTAGGCATTGTCGATCGAGAAGTTGACGGCACTCACGCCATTCTTCTCCTTGAAACACTCGGGCACATCGGTGTTGCAGCAGTACACGGGGGTGTAGGCTGCCATGTTGCCGTCGTCGTTGGCAAACCAGATGACGCCGCCCACCTCGTCGGGCAGGAAAGAACGCGACTGGGTGATCCAGCTGAAGGCCGTCTGCTGTGTAGAGATGGGGCGCTCGTTGAAGTATTCCTTGCCTTGGTACTTAAAACTCAAGGGGGTGGGCCTGTAGGGCGTCTCATAGATGCCCTGCCCCAAGTCGCGGTTCATGTCGAGCGGTGTGCCGTCGTAGTGGTCGCGCAACACGGCCTCAACATCGGCCACGCTGAGCTTGCGGTTGGGCACAATCCACAAGGGCATGCGCTCGGCCTTGAGGTCGGTGCCCGAGGCATAGGGCAGGTAGCGCTCCATGCCCGAGGCATACTTGTTGAAGAAAGCCCACACGCGGGCCTCGCAATAGCGAGTGTTGTCGAAGCTGGCCGGGCAATAGGCATCGCAGAAGCTGAAGTCGGCATCCTTGCCGCTGTACCAGCCCATTTTGCGGGCAAAGGAGATTACATTTTTGGAGTACATCCAGTTGCGCTTGTCCTTCATGTCGATTTTCTCGATGCGGCTCTTGTTGGCATGGGCGCTGATGGCATTGTCGGGAATGCGCACTGCGGCCCACACTGTCTTCTTGCTGCCACGGCCGCAGCCCAGCATCTCGAGAATCCAGGCCTCGTTGGGGTCGCACACGGTGAACGACTCGCCCTCGCTGTTGTAGCCATAGGTGTCGACAAGGGTGGTCATCACCTTGATGGCCTCGCGGGCGGTCTTGCTGCGCTGCAGGGCGATGTCCATGAGACTGCCGTAGTCGAGAATGCCCGTAGAGTCGACACACTGCTCGCGGCCGCCAAAGGTGGTCTCGCTTATCGACACCTGCCACTGGTTGATGTTGCCTATCACGTTGTAGGTTTCCTCGGCCTCGGGGATCTCGCCCCAGTAGGTGCGCATGTCGCGGTCATAGACCTTGCGCATCTCGCCCTTGGTGTGGCGCCCGGCCTTGAAGTGATAGAGCGGGTGAAAGGCGCCGAAAGAGTCGCAGTTGTAGGTGCACATCACGCTGCCGTCGGTGCTGGCGCCCTTGGCCACGATGATGCTTGTGCAGGCCAGTGCCTGCATCACGGCCGCCATGGCAGCCATGGTGAGAAAGAATTTTTTCATACGTGAGGATATTTATCGTTTCATTGTTGACTGGTTACCAAGCTGGCAAAGCGCTTGTTGCTCCACACCACATAGTTGCCCTGGGCATCGGCACTGATGGTCATCACGCCCAGGTGGCGATTGCCCTCCATGAGCTGGCGAGTTCGGGCAGTGCCCATCACCATGCAGGCTGTGGCCCAGGCATCGGCCGTCATGCAGTCGGGGGCCACGATGGTGACGCTGAGCAGGTCGCTCTCGCTGCTGTAGCCTGTGATGGGATTCACGATGTGCGACACCTTCTTGCCGGCCACTTCCTTGTACTTGCGGTAGTTGCCGCTTGTGGCCACACCGCCGCCGTCGAGAGCAATGACCAGTGCCGGCTGGTGCTCGACACGTGCATTGTCCTCGATGGGCATGTCGATCGACACGTGCCACTTCTCGCCCTGGGCATTGTGCCCCTTGCAGGCGATCTCGCCGCCTATCTCGACCATGTAGCTGGCAGCGCCGCCACGCTCAAGGGCACGCCCCACCTCGTCGCAGGCCAGGCCCTTGGCGATAGAGCTGAAGTCAAACTGGATGCGAGGGTCGCTCTTGACCAGCCTGCCAGCCTCGATGCGCGTCTTGCCTATGCCCACGATGTGGAGCAGGCTGTCGATCATCTTCTTGTCGGGGAGCTGCCCCCTCTTGTAGCCGAAGCCCCAGGCATTGACCAGGGGCATCACCGTGGGGTCGTAGGCGCCACCGGTGGCCTTGTTCACCGCCAGTGCAGTGCGGTACATGCGCATCAGGCAGCTGTCGAGCCGGTCGGTCTTGTTCTGGTTGATGCGCGACACCAGCGAGCGGGGATTGAACACCGAGGCGCTGTTGTCGATGAGGTCAAACACGCGCTGTATCGAGTCGCTCATGTTGTGCGAGGCCTCGTAGGTCACATGGTAGTCGGTAGTCCACACCACGCCCTGGTCGCTCATGTAGTGCTTCACTTGCGGGCGATAGAAAACTAACACGGCAACTCCCACCACCACAGCTGCTATCACAGCCCAGTAGCGGCGCGAAGAGATGATCTTGTCGTTCATGTCGATTTTAAATAGAGATAAAACAAAATAGAGAGTGACTATTTCACGTCACAAAGTTAACGTTTTTTATGGCTTATGAAGTCATTTTATTCAATTTATAAGCACTTATTTCGAGTTTTTTCTTACTTTTGTGGCATTTAAAGGAACAAAACTATGATTAAAAAGACATTAAGCTACATGGTAGTGCTGGCCGTCGCTCTACTGGCCACAGCCACGCCCGCTGCGGGCCAGTTGCGCTTTGGCGTGAAAGCCGGCATGGGCATCAACGACATGAAATTTAACAAGGATGTGCTCGACAACAAGAACTATCTGGGCTGGACTGCCGGCGTGACCGCCGAGCTGCAGGTGCCTGTGATAGGCCTTGCCTTTGACGGCGCTGTGCAATACACGCACCGCACCAGCGAGCTCTACACCGACGACCCCAACGGCACCAGCTACAAGCGCAACTACATCGAGGTGCCCATTCATGCCAAGTACAAGCTGGGCTTGCCAGTGCTCGAGAAGGTGGCAGTGCCTTTCCTGTTTGTGGGCCCCAACTTTGCCTTCCTCACCAATTCCAACGACAAGGGCAACTCGTTTAAAGACAAAGACATGGCGCTCTCGCTCGACCTGGGTGCCGGTGTGGAGCTGGTGCACAAGCTGCAAGTATCGGTCACCTACAGCGCCGGCATGACCAAGGCCTTTGAATATGTGGGCGTCGACCGCGACAAGTATCCCAAGGTGACAGGCAAGGACAAGTGCTGGACCATTGCAGCTGCCTATTTCTTTTAGTTTCACCAGTGCTCACGCGCGCCACGCACAAGGGAGCGTTACTGGAAGTTAAAGACAAAGTCAATGCTTGCGCGTATTGATATTTTGTTTTAGCTTTGCAACAAAATCACAGAAAAAAATGACTAAAACAGGCATCGCACTCCTTCTTTCCACAATCCTGGCATTGGGCTCAAGCCTGGCCGCCAGCGCCGAGACGCGCTGGGGTCCCACCATAGGCATCAACTACAATGAGATCCACTTCAAGCAAGGCGACATCTTCAAGAGCGACCGCATGATAGGCGGCCAGGCCGGCTTGACGGGCGAGCTCATGGTGCCCGGCATAGGCTTCGGCGTCGATGGCTCGGTGCTCTACTCGCTGCGCCAGGGCAAGCTGCACCTGGGCGACAAAAAGGTGTGGGCAAGCCAGGGTGCCGGCACCGAGACGTGCTCGCTGCACTACATCGACGTGCCGCTTAACCTCAAGTTTAAGTATCACAACTTGAATGGCGTGGAAAACACCATCATGCCCATGGTGTTTGTGGGACCCACGATTTCCTTCTTGGCAGGGCACAACAAGTGTGCCGACCAGCTGAGCTACCAGAAGGTGAGCGCAAGCCTGCACTTCGGGCTGGGTTGCGAGCTCTTCAACAAGGTGCAGGTCAAGGCCGGCTACCAGTTCAGCATAGGCAGCTCACTCAAGACCAAGCTGCTCGACGAGAACGATGCCAAGAATCGCTCGTGGTTTTGCAATGTCACCTACTTTTTGAAGTAAGGCTGTGCACTTTTGCACAAAAACAGAAAATAAAATTGCTTGCAAATTATAAAAAAAAGACTAAATTTGCAGCAATAACACTCTAACTGAAGTTGATTCAATGTGTGGGGTCGTGCGTCGCGATGACGTGTAGCCCCATTTTTTTGTACCCCATGCTTCGCTGTAGTGATTATCAAAAAGAAAAAAAACCTAACTTTGCCTATAATATGAAGACACAACTTGAAATTGAAATCGAGAAAATGATGTCGGGGCAGCTCTACGACGCCAACTACAACGACCAGCTGCTGCCCTTGCTCGAGGCCACGAGCGAGAAGTGCTGGGAATACAACCACCTGCTGCGTCCCAGCCAGGTTGCCGAGCGCGAGGCGTTGCTGCGCGGCTTGCTGGGCAAGACGGGCAAGCGCTTCAAAATCAACCAGCCGTTTTACTGCGACTACGGGTTCAACATCGAGATAGGCGAGGATTTCTTTGCCAACTTCAATCTTGTGATTCTCGACGAGGCCAAGGTGAAAATAGGCGACCACGTGTATATTGCGCCCAACTGCGGCCTCTACACAGCAGGGCACCCGCTCGACGTGGATCGGCGCAATGCCGGAATGGAATACTCACTGCCCATCACCGTGGGCAACAACGTGTGGATGGGAGCCGGCGTGCACGTGATGCCGGGTGTGACGATAGGCGACAACACAGTGATAGGAGCAGGCAGTATCGTGGTGCACGACATCCCGGCTGGCGTGCTTGCCGTGGGCAATCCCTGCCGGCCAATGCGCAAGATTCATTAAGGAGACATTCAAAAAAGGGGGAGGCCATCGTCAGTGCTGCGGCTCATAGTCGCAATGCTCCTGGTTGAAGACAACATGCGGGCTTGAGAACACACGGTCCATGGCGCTGCTGTGCACCATCGCGCGTGTGGGCCCTGCCAGCACCTGGCGGTCGCGGGTGATGAGCCACAGCTGGTCGGTGAGCAACAGGCTGCGCGAGATGTCGTGGGTAGAGAGCACAACGGCCTTGTGCTGCTCGTGGGCCAGCGAGGCGAGCAACTGCATCGTCTCGATGCGGCTGGCGGCATCGAGAAAGGCTGTGGGCTCGTCGAGCACGATGATGGGCGTGTGCTGTGCCAGCGCCCGGGCTATCATGGCCTTCTGTCGCTCGCCGTCGCTCAACTGGGCCACATAGCTCTGCGCCTTGGCCGTGATGCCAACACTCGCTATGGCCTGTGCCACAATCGCGCGGTCGTCGTCGTCGAGGCGGCCCAAGAAGCCCGTGTGAGGCTGGCGGCCCAAGGCCACCAGCTCGGTCACCGTCAAGGCTCCAGCCTGAATGCGGTCGGTAGTCACCAGGCCTATGAGACGGCTGCGCTCACGCAGCGAGATGCCGCCCAGGTTACGCCCGTCCACCTCAATCCACCCCTCAAGCGGCCGCGAGGCACAGGTGAGCGCACGCAGCAGTGTCGACTTGCCGGCGCCGTTCTGGCCCAACAAGGCCACCAGCTGTCCGCGCTCGATGCTCAAGTTGAGCCCCGAGAGCAGCGTGGTGGTGTGCTTGCCATGCACATAGCCCACTGCAAGATTGTGGGTAGCATACAATGCTGTCATATTTCTATTTTTTTCTTCTCTCAATTGCTTTAATGACTATGGTTGCCCACCCAGGAGGCCTCCTGCCCCATCCGTTCAGTTGAAATATTGTATCTTGCGGCGATTGAGCAGGATGTAGATGATGACCGGCACGCCTATGATGGGCGTGATGGCATTGAGCGGTATCACATGCCCGAAGCCAGTGCTGAGCAAGGCACACAGCAAGGCCGTGTCGGCCCCGGCCAGGATAGTCACGGGCAGGAGCCTGCTGTGATTGCTGGTCGAGAGCATGAGACGTGCCAGGTGCGGCACCACCAGCCCCAGGAACCCGATGGGACCGCAAAATGCAGTGACCACGGCCGTGAGCACACCCGTGATGAGCAGCAGCTCGATGCGCACGCGGTGTGTGTTCACGCCCAAGTTTTGGGCATAACGCGCCCCCAGCAGCATGGCGTTGAGCGGCTTCACCATGAGCATCGAGGCGGCCAGGCCCGCAAGCACTACCGAGGCATATACAGGCAGCTGGGAGAGCGCGACGCCCGAGAAGTTGCCAAAGCCCCAGGTCACATAGCTGTGCACGCCTTGCTCGCTGGCCAGCGAGTTGAGCAGCGAGATCACACTCGAGGCCAGGTAGCTCACCAGAATGCCAATGATGAGCAGCATCGTGTCGCTGTGCACCACAGCCGAGAAGGCAACCAGCAAGGCCAGCACTGCACCAGCCCCGAGAAGGGCGCCCACAAGCGTTGCCACATAGCCTGCGGCCGTCTCCCCCAGCAGGCCGCCCATGGTGCCGCCCATGGCAAGCATCACGATGGCCACGCCCAGCCCGGCACCCGTAGAGACGCCCAGAATCGACGGTCCGGCCAGGGGGTTGTTGAAGGTAGTCTGCAACAGCAGCCCCGATACCGAGAGCGCCGCTCCCGCCAGCGCCGCCGTGGCAATGGTGGGCACACGCGACTGCACGACAATCACATCCCAGGCCTCGTTGCCGCTGCCATGCCCCGAGAGAATCGAGAGCACAGCGCCGGCATCGATGTCGACACTGCCCACCAGCAGGCAGGCAGCTGCCAGAGCCAGCAGCAATAGCGCAAGGCCGCACACGGCCAGGGTGTATCGATGGGAAGAATGTAGTTTGTGCATCAGCGGTCGAGATGATGGTAATACTCATGCCTGTAGCCCGGGAAGAGCTCGGGGTGCAACACAGCGGCCAGCTCGTGGAGCAACACGTCGGGATGGAACGGAATGCGCACAAAGAAGTGGCTCTCGCCCGTGTCGCACACCCACACTCGACGTGTCTTGAAAGCCTTGAAATTCTTGTTCAGGTCATATTGCGCCTGCAACTGGGCCAGCGTGTTGATGCCCGTCCACTTGATAAACCAGAAGTCGGCATTCTGAGCCTTGGCAAGCACCTGGTCGAAATCGAGCGAGAGCGACCCGGTGCTCTTGTCGTCGCTCCAGGGATAGGAGCCGCCCGCATCCTTGATGACACGGGCCATGTAGCTGTTGCCGCCTGGCACACTCCACACGCCGCTTATCACCATCTCGGTAATCACACTGGGGTGAGAAGTGGCTTTTTGGGTGCGCGCCACAATGGCATCGTAGCGCCCCCTCACCGCTCGGTAGAGGCTGTCGCCGCGCTCCTCGCTGCCCAGCAAGGCACCGTAGAAGCGTGCCCACTCGGCACGGCCCAGGGGAGAATACTCAAGATAGTCGGCACACTCAATCAAGGGAATGCCCAGTTTCTCGACCTGGCCATAGGTGGCGTCCTGATAGGGCGACAGCAGTATAGCGTCGGGCTTCATGGCAATCACGCGCTCGATGCTGGGAGCACTGCTGCTGCCGCAGTCGGCAATCGCGCCGTGCTTCACACGGGCCAGCACCTCGGGGTCGGTGAAGTAATTGGCATCGCACACCCCCTTCACAGCCTCAAAGCCGCCCAGCTCGCGCATTACGCTCGTGTGTACCTCGCTATAGACGAGGGCTCGCCTCACAGGGGTGCGCACCACGGTGCCTGCAGGCAGGTCGCGGGGCACTACCGAGTCGCGAGGCACAAGCAGATAGGTGTGCAGCAACTTGCCGTTGTGCCACGGGTCCTTGATTTCAACCTTGAGATAGCCTCTCTTTTGCGTCATGACCAGCAGGCTGGCCTGGCGGTCGTTGTTGCGGGCCGCGTTGCTGCCGCGATTGCACGACACAAGCATCATTGCCAGCAGCAAGGCGACAGCCACATGCTGTAAAATTGCAGAGTGTTTCATATTCTACTTGCAAAATTACTGCAAGTCGAGCAAAATGCAAAATCGAGGAAGCTCGCCTTTTGATCTTTACATTGCCAAGACGCCGCGTGATTTATCCAAAATTACTGCAAGTCGAGCGCAATGCAAAATCGGGGAAGCTCGCCTTTTGATCTTTACATTGCCGAGACGCCGCGTGATTTATCCAAAATTACTGCAAGTCGAGCGCAATGCAAAATCAAAAGCTCGCCTTTTGATCTTTACATTGCCAAGACGCCGCGTGATTGATTTAATAAGGAAACAGAAACGGCTAAATGCGCTTGAGCATCGCCTCAGTGGGATTTTTGGCTACAATGCGGCCCTGAGGGTCGATGAGAAAAGAGCTGTAGCCTGTCTCTTGGTGCCAAGCTGCAAGCAATGCCCGGCCCTGGATGGTGTTGCCATAGAATTGTGTATCGCCATCGAGGCTGTCGAGTTTCACAAGCTCGCGGTACACGCCCTCGCTGCTGTCGTAGTTGACCGCAATGTGGGCCAGGCGTGCGTTGCCGGCTGCCACACGGTCGTGCACGATATTGGCCATGCGCGACTCGGGGTCGACCGAAGACCAAAACGTAACCACAACATACCGGCCTCGGCAGTTTTGCAACTGGGCAGTGACCTCCCCGTTGCTCACAGCAAAGTTGGGCGCTTGCAGCCCTATACGGGCCTCGGTCTCGACACCGCTGCTTGACGAACCAAAGAAAACCAACAACAATAATAAACTCACCACAATAATGGGTGACTTCTTCATACTTTTTCTCATTTTCTATAAACTTTCACGATCGCCTTGCTTCCCTGCCCCAAGCAGGACGGGCGACCTCACTTCTCACAACAGGTGCCCCAGGCTTCAACGCCCATGTGGCACATCGATGGGGAAGGTGCATGGTGTGACAAGTGACAATAAAAAAAAAACTGGATTGCTTTTGAATAAAGCACCTTCCATCGTGCTTTTACGGGTGCAAAGATAGCAAAAGAACCAAAACCGGCAAAATACAACTACCTTAAAAATTTATAAATTACTGAAATATAGAGCTTTGAAAATATCACAAATTTAGGTATAATTTAAAATCATATTCATTTTAACTTAAAATGTTAAACAACGCACAGCCACAGCGCTCACAGCTGGTTGAGCCCAGTCACGGCAGTACTCATTTTTAACACAACAGGGCATTGCCGCCAAGTGTTAAAACCAGCAAAGATGACTCACGACAAAAAAGTGTCAATTTATGCCTCACAGGTCAAATATTATGCCTAATTTTGTAACAAAAGATCACTTAAAAGGGAAAAATAATGACTGAACGCACCGACCAAGAAATCATTCTCATCAACATCTCGGGCCACGACAAGCCAGGCGTGACCTCGGCCCTGACCAAGATACTGGGAAACTTCGGGTCGACCATACTCGACATCGGACAGGCCGACATACACCACACCCTCTCGCTGGGCATCATGTTTCTCACCACAAGCAAGCTGAGCGGCGAGATCATGAAGGAGCTCTTCTTCAAGTCGAGCGAGATGGGCGTAGAGATACACTACACCCCCATCACCATCGACGAGTACAACGGCTGGGTGGCTCTGCAGGGCAAAAACCGCTACATCATCACCATGCTGGGCAGGGTCATCACTGCCGAGCAAATCTCGGCCATAAGCGGCATTGTGGCCAGGCAAGGGCTCAATATCGACTCGATAAGGCGGCTCACTGGGCGGCCCTCGCTCGACGATGCGGCCGAAGACGCCAAGCGCTACGGCGTGCCGCGGCGCTCGTGCATCGAGTTTTCGGTGCGCGGCACACCGGCCCACAAAGAGGCCATGCAGGCCGAGTTCATGCGGCTGAGCAACGAGCTAGGCTTCGACATCTCGCTGCAGGAAGACAACATGTACCGCCGTTGCCGGCGCCTCATATGCTTCGACATGGACTCGACCCTGATACAGACCGAGTGCATCGACGAGCTGGCCCGCCGCGCCGGCGTGGGCGACAAGGTGAGCGCCATCACGGCCAGCGCCATGCGTGGAGAAATCGACTTCAAGGAGAGTTTCACCCGGCGAGTGTCCCTGCTCAAGGGGCTCGACGCCAGCGTGATGAAAGACATTGCCGAGCACTTGCCCATCACCGAGGGCGTAGACCGGCTCATGAGCGCGCTCAAGCGCACTGGCTACAAGATTGCCATCTTGTCGGGCGGATTCACCTACTTCGGCAACTACATGAAAGCGAAATACGGCATCGACTACGTGTATGCCAACGAGCTCGAGATTGGGCCCGACGGCCGGCTCACCGGCCGATATGTGGGCGACATTGTCGACGGCAGCCGCAAGGCCGAGCTACTGCGCTTCCTGGCACAGGCCGAGCACGTGAACATTGCCCAGACCATCGCCGTGGGCGACGGGGCCAACGATCTGCCCATGCTCAAGACAGCAGGCCTGGGCATCGCCTTTCACGCCAAGCCCAAGGTGAAGGCCAACGCCCAGCAGAGCATCTCGACCATAGGCATCGACGGCGTGCTCTACTTCCTGGGCTTCAAGGATTCCTACATGAAAGAATAGGCTCAAGGCAAGCGCCCAGGCCCTCACCGTCAGTCGTCGATCGAGGGCAATTGCTTGGTAGCCTTGGCCCCCATGTCGCTGATTTTCTGGATACGGCCCATGAGATTGCCTCGGCCCTCACTCAGCTTCTTCGAGGCGTCGTCATAGGCCTTCTGTGCACTCTGCAAGGCCTTGTCGATATTTTTCAGGTCTTTTACAAAGTCGGAGAACTTGTCGATCATCTTGCCCGCCTCCTCGGCAATGTCAAGCGCGTTCTTGGTTTGGCGGTCACGGCTCCACAGCTGGTCGATGAGCCGCACCACCGAGATGAGGTGGGTGGGGCTCACAATCACCACCTGCCGCTGGAAGGCATAGGCCCACAGGTCGCTGTCGGCACTCATGGCCAGCAAGTAGGCTGGCTCGTTAGGGATGAACATCATCACAAAGTCGGCCGAGTTCTTCACCCAGCGCTGGTAGGACTTGCCGTCAAGTTCGTCGACATGCTTGCGCACCGAGGCGAGGTGGCGCTTCAGGGCGGCCTGCCGCAGGTTCTCGTCGCCAGCGTTCACATAGTCGGTGTAGGCCGTGAGCGAGACCTTGGAATCGATGACCAGGCGCTTCTTGTCGGGCAAGTTGAAAATCACATCGGGCCGCAAGCGGCCTCCCTGGTCGTTTTTCAGAATCTCGCCATTGTCGTCGCGGGTGACCTGCACCTCATAGTTCAGCCCTTCCTCCAGGCCCGAGAGGTCGAGTATCTGCTTAAGCACCAGCTCGCCCCAGTCGCCTTGCACCTTGCTGTCGCCGCGCAGGGCCTGGGTGAGCTCTCGAGCCTCCTTGCCGACGCTGCGGTTCACGTCGCTCAAGTCCTTGATTTGCTGCTGCAAGGCGGCGGTGTCGCGGCCCTGCTGCGACTTGTAGGCCTCGATGGTGGCCCTGAGGGCGTCGAGGTTGTTTTTAAAGGGATTCAAGATGTCGTTGAGGCGCTGCTCGTTGGCATCTTTCATGGCATGGCCCTGCTGGGCGAGAAGCTGCGAGGCCGCGTCTTTGAACACGAGTAGCGACTGGTCGTGCAGGCGAGCCTGCTCCTGCCCAAGAATGCGCACCTGCTCGCCAAGGCGGGCGTTGGTCTCCCGAGCCTGGAGCAGCATGTAGCCCAGCGCGATAGCCAGGGCGAGAGAAACGATAGTGATGATAGTTGCTGTCATAGCCGAAAAAAAAAATGTGTGTGTGTAATAAATGGTGAGTCAAAATTAACAATTTTTGGGCACAACACAGAAAAACAAGGGGCAAAAATTGCAAATCATGATAAAATACCCTATTTTTATAGCAAGAAAAAAACAGCTGTAAAATCATGGCCAAACTCAACATAAGCGACGAGTGGTGGACGGCCCCTGCCGAGGCCGACAACGGCAACCTGATCATGGTGACGGGCCGCAAGGGGCTGCAGAATGTGATCGACACGGGAAAGTATGTGTACCGCATTGAGATGACATGGCCCTATGTGCCCGATGCCACCGGCATGCCCGGTATCGACGACTCCAAGACGATGGAGGCCGTGCAAGATGCCATCGACGACACCTTCGGGCACGACCCCGTGGCAGTGGTCACGGGCATCTACACGGGCGACGGCAAGCGCGACTGGGTGTTTTACTGCCGCAGCCTCAACATCTTCCAGCGCAAGCTCAACGAGGCCTTGTCGGGCTTCGAGGCGCTGCCACTGGAGTTTCATGCCTATGACGACCCCGGGTGGGAGGAGTACCGCGAGATGTGCCAGGCCGAGGTCGACAGCAGCGACTGAGCCTCTTGCAGCCACTGTGCGCCTTGGGCAGAGCGCAAGAGGGCCCACCGCCCCACACCCCGCGACAACGACAACGAGACAATGCTTGGAAACTAAATAAAAACAAAAACGATTGCCTATGAAACAAATTTACTTGTGGATACTGATTTCTCTGGGAATAGGAGCCATGGCAGGCTTGATCACAGCCATCTTCAGCCATCACAAGCACAAGAAGGTGACACACAATGCCGACGGCTCTACCCACGAGACGACCGAAGACGAGGACGACCTTGACGAAATCGAGGGTTCGCGCAGTGCCAACATCATCTTTGTAATTCTGGTATTTGCCGTGCTTGCATTTATCGTGATCTGGCTCCTGAATGCCGTGAGCGGCCGCGAGATAGAGTTGTAGCAACTTGTCGCAAAGCCCTGAGAGAGAAAAAAACTGAGACCGAGACGCTACTCTATTGCAGACGCGCTCGGTCTCAGTGTGTTGTTTCGCACAAGCGGCACAGCTGCCTCCTCCTAATGGGGGGGCAACCACAGCGAGGGCTACATGTTCATGCCGCCATCGACTTGTATCACCTGTCCGGCCACATAGCTCGACATGTCGCTGGCCAGGAAAGTAGCCACGTTGGCAATGTCGTCGACGGTGCCGGCACGGCGCAGCGGAATGCGCTCTACCCACTCCTTGCGTATGTTCTCGGGCAGGGCCTCGGTCATGGCCGTGTCGATAAAGCCTGGGGCAATGGCGTTGGCACGAATGCCACGACGACCCATCTCCTGGCTGATGCTCTTGGCCAGCGAGATGAGGCCGGCCTTGGAGGCGGCATAGTTGCACTGGCCAGCATTGCCGTGCACGCCCACCACCGACGACATGTTGATGATGCTGCCGCCACGCTGGCGACTCATGATGGGAGTGACAGCATGGATGAAGTTGAATGCACTCTTGAGGTTGACTGCAATCACGGCGTCCCACATGGCCTCGGTCATCTTGAGCATGAGGGCATCTTTGGTGATGCCGGCGTTGTTGACCAGGATGTCGATGTGGCCGAAATCGGCCTTCACCTGGTTCACGACCTGCTCGGTCTCGTCAAACTTTGCTGCATTGCTGGCATAGCCTTTCACCTTTACACCAAGAGCAGCAATTTCCTGCTCGGTAGCCTTGCCGTTCTCGTCGATCACGAGGTCGGTGAAGGCGACGTCGGCGCCCTCGCTGGCAAACTTCAGTGCGATAGCCTTGCCAATGCCGCGTGCAGCACCGGTGATCAAGGCAACTTTTCCTTCAAGTAATTTCATCTTGTGATTAAAAAAAATTTAGTTCGTTGATTATATATATATTGTTGTCAAATTCTATTGTCGTTGTTCAGGGGCGTGCCCTCGTGGTGGTCTTTGATGCCGTTCATGATGAAGTCTTGCAGATAGGTGCGCAGCTTGAGCCTGCTCACGCCTATGTCCTCAAAGCTGTTTCTTATATAGTGCACGTCGAGGCCCTGCATAGCCATCAAGAGTATCTCGGCAGCCTTGTCGATGTGCTTGATGCGGAAGATGCCGGCGTCGACGCCCTCCTTGAGTATCTGTTTGAGGATGATGATCTCCTTGGGAGCATTCACACGGCGTATGCGGTCGACACGGCGCACATCGAGAAAGAAGCTGGCCTTGAGCGAGCCGTTGCGGCTCACCACCTCTTTCACGGCCTCAAAGCGCATGAAGACGAAATTCATGAGTTTCTCCTCGGGGGGCAGTGGCATGTCGGGCAGCTCGGCCAGGCGGTCGACGATGATAGCGGCCTCGCGGTTGACCACTGCATTGAATATCTCGGTCTTGCTCTTGAAATAAGTGTAGATAGTGCGCCGGCCCTTGTCGCTTGCCGACGCGATATCGTTCATCGTTGTATTCTCAACTCCCTTATGTGCAAAAAGCTGACGTGCGACGTCAATCAATTTCTCTCGAGTGCGTGATACCATCTTTTTTCAGTGCCAAAAAAAATGCACATTGTGCGTTTAATTGTGCTAAATTACTCATTTTACAGGTAACTGCCAAATTTACAGTGCGAAATTACCTTTTTGCGCAATTTATAACAAAACTTCACACCGGCCACAGCACCGGCCACAGGGAGAGAAAGGGAGAGAGGAGATGACACACACACGGCCGAGCAGCAACAGTAGAGCCCGGCCGTGTGTGTGTAACGGGAGAATATCTTCAATGCTCTCAATCGAGAGCTAAATGGCGCATTTATTTACCGGCTGGCGCGCGAGCTGTTGCTGCGGGCGTCCATGTAGGTATCCTTGGTGAAAGTGTAGTTGTCGGTCACCGTCACGTGGTTGACAAAGTCGAAGATGGCCTCGGGATTGATGGCATAGCCCATGTAACGGGTCTCGAAGTGCAGGTGAGGACCCGTGCTGCGGCCCGTGTTTCCGCTCAAGGCGATGGGCTGGCCCACCTTGACATACTGGTTGGGCTTGACCAGGAAGCGCGACAGGTGGCCGTACACGGTCTCGAGCCCGTTCTCGTGGCGCACGATCACATAGAAGCCGTAGCCGCCACGCTCATACTTGGTGAGGCGCACGCGGCCGCTGAAGGCGGCGCGCACGGTGTCGCCTATGGCTGCGCGCAGGTCAACGCCCTTGTGCGAGCGGCCGAAGCGCGGGCGGTAGCCGTAGTGCGAGGTCACATAGTGGCCCTTGACCGGCAAGCTGTAGTGGCGCACGTCGATGCGCTTGCTGTAGGGCACGTGCATGTCTTTGTAGGGGTTCACCAGGCCGCTTTCCCAGCCTTCGGTGTAAATATCGGGTTCGGGCTCATCTTCTCCGTAGAGGTCTTGAGCATATTTTTGTGCCTCCTCGAGGCGTATCTGGTCCTTGATGCGCGATTGCTTGGCAAGCATGTCGCTGTGAGCTTTGCGGTAGCTCGATACCGATTGTAAATTCTGGGCCGTAGCCGTAGTAGAAAATGTTGCAGTAGCCATGACAAGGGCTGCGCCGAAAACCTTTGCAAACTTATTTAAACTCATTAAAAACACAATTTATAGCTCCTCAATGTGCATCACGACGAGAGAGGAACTTCAATTTCACGTATAGGAGCTCATGCAATCACTTTTCCCCCAAAGATGAGAAAAATGCCGAAAATAGTAGTCAAAAGTAACCAAATGCTCCGAAATTCTTCTAGTTTACCAACTATTTTCAAATTTCTAACGTCCAAAAGTAGAAAAATATTTTTTTCAACGCAAGAAAGCGCCCGCTAAAATATGTAAACTTTTGTACTCTTATCTTAATATAAATATTACAACGTGCTACTTTTCAGGATGTTACACACTATATCTATTGTTCCACAACAAATTCCAAACAATCTTAAAAACCTTAAAATCAGCACAAAAAGCCGAAAGTGTGCAATTTTTTCAACTCAGCTGATGAGGCTCCAGTCGGCCTGCTGGCCACGCAAAAAGTGCATGTGCTCATCGAGCCGGCGCCCCTCTTGGCCCTGCAGTGCGGGGTCGGCATCGAGCACGGCCATGGCATCGTTGCGTGCCATCTCCACGATAGGGCCGTCGGTGGCAAGGTTGGTGAGCTTGAGGTTGAAAGCGACACCACTCTGCTGCGTGCCTTCCATGTCGCCGGGGCCGCGCAGCTTCATGTCTTCCTCGGCTATCTTGAAGCCGTCGTTGCTTTGCACCATCACCTCGAGGCGCTTGCGCGTGTCGCCGGCAATCTGGTGCTTGGTCATCAATATGCAATAGCTCTGATCGGCCCCTCGCCCCACCCTGCCGCGCAACTGGTGCAGCTGCGAGAGGCCAAAACGCTCGGCATTCTCAATGATCATCACGCTGGCGTTGGGCACATTCACGCCCACCTCGATGACGGTGGTGGCCACGAGAATCTGGGCCTGACCGCTCACGAAGAGCTCCATTTGGTGCTGTTTTTCCTTGGGCTTCATCTTGCCGTGCACATACACCACTCTGTAGTGCGGAAACTCCTGGCTCACCGCCTCGTAGCCATTGATCAAGTCGTGCAGGTCGGTCTTCTCGGTCGACTCGATGAGCGGATACACGATGTAGGCCTGACGTCCCTGGCGCAGCTCGGTGCCCAAGAAGTGGTACACCTGCTGGCGGTCGCTCTCGTAGCGCATGCGCGTGGTCACGGGTTTGCGGCCAGGAGGCAGCTCGTCGATGACCGAGACATCGAGGTCGCCATACACGGTCATGCTCAGCGTGCGCGGTATGGGGGTGGCGGTCATCACCAGCACATGAGGCGGGGTGGAGTTTTTCTTCCACAAGCGGGAGCGCTGCACCACACCGAAGCGGTGTTGCTCGTCGATGACGGCCAGGCCCAGGTTGCGAAATTGCACCGTGTCTTCGATGAGGGCATGGGTGCCTATCAGAATCTGCAGGGAGCCGTCGAGCAAAGCGGCATGCAGGCGGTCGCGTTCTTTCTTGCCCGTGCTGCCGGTGAGCAGGCCCACGTGCACGCCTATCACGCTGGCCATCTCGCTTATCGACTCGTAGTGCTGAGTGGCCAGTATCTCGGTGGGGGCCATGATGCAGGCCTGGAAGCCGTTGTCGAGGGCGATGAGCATGGTCATGAAAGCCACGATGGTCTTGCCGCTGCCCACATCGCCCTGCAGCAGGCGGTTCATTTGGCGGCCCGAGCCCAAATCGGCCCTTATCTCCTTGATGACGCGTTTCTGGGCCCCGGTGAGCGGGAAGCGCAGTCCGCGCTCGTAGAAGCCGTTGAAGCAGTCGCCTATGTGTGAAAACACAAAGCCGGGCAACTTGGCATTGCGCCCCTTGACGTTCTTGATGATGTTGAGCTCGAGGAAAAACAGCTCTTCATACTTGAAGCGCAGCTGGGCACGCTGCATGAGCTCGACGCTGGCGGGCAGATGGATGTTGCGCAGGGCCTCGCCCAGCGAGAGCAAGCCGCGGCGGGCCCGCAGCCTGGGGGGCAGGGGGTCGGGCAGGCTGCCCACGTCGACGGCCTGCAGCATGGCGGCCACCAACTTCTGCAAGGTGCGTGAGGTGAAGTAGTGGTTGCGCAGCTTCTCGGTGAGGTTGTACACGCCCACGAGCCCCCGGGGCGCAGTCTCGGGCTTGTACACATCCACCTCGGGATGGATGATGCTGTAGGTGTTTTTGAACAGCTTGGGCTGGCCGAAGACGATGTACTCGACGCCGGTCTTGTAGGTTTCAAGCAGGCTCTTTACACGGTTGAACCACACCATCTCGATAGTGCCGGTGCCATCGGTGAACAGTGCCTGCAGGCGGCGCTTGCGGCCCTCGCCATGGGTGGTGAACGAGATGAAGCGCCCCTTGAACTGCATGCTGGGCAGTGAGTCGCCCTGCAGGCTGGAAATGGTGTAGACCTGGCTGCGGTCGATGTAGCGGAAAGGGAAATCGTAGAGCAAGTCGTAGTAGCTGCTTATGCCGAGCTCGGTGGCAAGCAAGGCTGCACGCTTCGGGCCCACGCCTTTCAGGTACTTGATGTCGAGACGAGAGAGGTCAGTCATGCGGGTGAAGCAGGTGTTGGGCGACAACGATGTCGACCGGGTGAGTGATTTTGATGTTGGTTATTTCGCCTTCAACAAGGGTGACCTGGCCACCAGCCCGCTCCCACACCGAAGCATCGTCGGTGAAAAACGGGTCGCAAGGCACATCGTAGTCGCGCTTGAGCTGCAGGGCGTCGAAGGCCTGGGGCGTCTGCACTGCACGCAGGCTGGCTCGCGGCAAGGCCTGCGACGAGCCGCGGCCGTCGAGTTGCCGCACCGAGTCGGTGACGGGCGTGACGGGCACTGCCGCCCCGCTGCTGGCTGCAGCCTGATAAATCTTGCCGATGAGCTCAACGCTCACCAGCGGGCGCACGCCGTCGTGCACGGCTACCAGGTCGCCTGGCTCAGGGTGCATCACGGCAAGGGCGTTTTTCACGCTCTGGAAGCGGCTGTCGCCTCCCTGCACCACAGCGTGGGGTGTATCGAAGTTGTGCTGCCTGCACAACTCGTGCCAGTAGCGCTGCTGCGAGGCTGGCAGCACGAGCAGTATCTCGACGTTGCCTGCCTGGTGAAACTGGTCGATGGTGCGCATGAGCACGGGGCGGCCCTCAAGGGGCACAAACTGCTTGGGCACCGGCGCGCCAAATCGCGTGCCGCTGCCGCCTGCCACAATTATCGCATATCGTTTCATCACAAGCACAAATGTAAGGAAAATTTTTCACATATCACGCAGCCCCCCCCTACCGGTACAACAACAGGCGTCCCGAGCCCGAAGGCTGGCGAGACGCCCGTTGCTATACCTGCCGAGAGGCACAAGAGGGCCCCTGTGGCAAGAGTCACAGTTTCTGGAACTCGGCGTAGACGCGGTCGGCAATTTCCTGCATCTGCTGTGCCGGCAGTTGCTTCTTGTTGTGGAAGTCCATGTCGCTCTCTGCATTGAGCGGCACCAGGTGGATGTGGCAATGGGGCACTTCCAGGCCGAGCACAGCCACGCCTATGCGCTTGCAGGGCACTGCGGCCTTGAGCGCCTGGGCCACCTTCTTGGCAAACTGCCACAGGCCCACATACTCGTCGTTGTCGAGGTCAAACAGGTAGTTCACCTCGTGCTTGGGTATCACAAGCGTGTGGCCAGCATTCACGGGGTTGATGTCGAGAAAGGCATAGTAGTGCTCACTCTCGGCACACTTGTAGCTGGGCATCTCACCTGCCACGATTTTGCTGAATATCGATGCCATATATCTAAATACAATAATTTAAAAAGTAATGCAATCTTTGTTGAATGCCGGCCGTTACAGGCCGATATCGATGATTTCAAACTTCATTGTGCCGGCAGGCACCTTCACATCGACCACGTCGCCCTTCTTGTGGCCGAGCAGGCCTTTGGCGATGGGGGTGGTGATCGAGATCTTGCCAGCCTTGAGGTCGGCCTCGGTCTCGCTCACGATTGTGTAGGTCATCTTGGCGTTGTTCTTGATATTCTTGATGGTCACCTTGTTCATGAGTTGCACCTCATCGGTCTGCAGCTTGCTCTGGTCGATGATGCGAGCCGTTGCAACCAGATTCTTGAGTTCAGAAATCTTAGCCTCCAGCATTCCTTGACGCTCCTTGGCGGCGTCATATTCTGCGTTCTCCGAGAGGTCGCCTTTCTCGCGTGCCTCCTGGATAGCCTTGACAACATCGGGGCGCTCCACGTTTTCCAGACGGTTGAGCTCGGCCATTTTCTTGTCGTAGCCTTCTTGAGTCATGTAGCTAATAGCCATGGTAAAAACTGTTTAGTCATTAGTAAAAACAAGAAGAATCTCATTAAAGTCTGAGACTCCTCGTGCCATTAATTCGTTATTTTCAACAATGCAAAGGTAGCAACTCTTTTCCGTCTTTCAAATTTATGATTGGGCAAAACACCGACTTTTCAATATAATTAACTTATCGGTTACAATTACAGTAGTGCATCGGGTCATTTGGTGAAAACATGTAACTCACACGCACCATGGCGGCCCAGCAGAAATAACGAAAAAAAGCGCCGTTAACACTATTTAACACACGCCGAAAGGCAGCAACAGAAGTCGACAAAATACACTAATTATCAATACATTAAATACACATCGCCCCTCTGTTTCGCAAAGCAAAGTTGTCAAAACATGTTTTATAACATAAATATAGATTTGCATATTGCAAAATAAACACTTTACTTTGCCTGCGAAACCGAGAAACAATCTTTTTACCTTAATTAATTTGTACCTATTGACCTAAAAAGCAATTCTTGACCGAGAATTGCTTTTTATTTTTTCCCATTGCTGCCAGTGTGTTTCAGCCATGCCGGTGCCGGCAAGGCTCAACCGAGCGGGAGCCCCGTTTCGACCAGGCTGAGAATTTGGTCAGGGCTGTTGACTATAGTGCCTGCATGGTACTCGATGAGCTCCTTCTCGGGGCGGAAGCCCCAAGTCACGCCAGCCGAGTCGACACAAGCGCGGCGGGCCGTCTCCATGTCGACACCCGAATCGCCCACATAGAGCACATCGGCCTTGGCCACCTTGGTCTTGGCCAGGATGCCAAACACGATGGAGGGGTCGGGTTTGGTCTTGACGCCCTCCTTCTGACCCTCGACAGCTGCAAAGTCAACATTGCCATAGTAGTGGGCCACGATGCGCTCGGCAGCAGCCTGGTACTTGTTGCTGGCCACCGCCACCTTCACGCCCTTGGCGCGCAGGCCCAGCAGCATGTCTTCGATGCCGGGATAGGGCTTGGTGCAATCGGTGAGATGCTCGTTGTAGTATTCCTTGAAGTCCTTGAGCAGGCGTTCCACAGTTTCGATGTCGCGCCGGTCCTCGGGCAGCACGCGCTCGATGAGGCGTCGCACGCCATTGCCCACAAAGAAAGGATAGGAGGCCATGCTGTGGGTGGCATAGCCATTCTTGTGCAAAGCATAATTGGCCGCGTTGCCCAAGTCCTCGATGGTGTTGAGCAGCGTGCCGTCTAAATCAAAAATCACTAATTTCTTTTTCATCGTCAAAAAAACGTGTGAATATATTTTAAATGTCTCGTGTATTGTTTTTTGCAACAGTGTGGCCGTAACACACACACCCCCTGCCACCGGCCTTATGAGCCACGGCTCAGAAGGGGTAGCCCACCGAGAAGTGGAACTCGGCATCGCGGTTGAAGCTGGGGTGCACAAGTGGCCAGTGCCGCTCGCCCGAGGCGGGGTTGTGGGCCTTCATGCCCATGTCGAGCCGCACCAGGAAGTAGTTGAAGTTGAGCCTTATGCCCACGCCGTAGGCCAAGGCGATCTGCTCCAGAAACTTATTGAACCTGAACACGCCTCCCTGCTGGTCGGGATACTTCTTGATGGTCCATATATTGCCGGCGTCGACAAAGACTGCGCCCTCGATGAGCCAGAACAGCTTGCTGCGCAGCTCCACATTGGCCACCAGGTGGATATCGCCGCACTGGTAGATGAAGCCGTTCACCGAGTTGCTCGAGGTGAAGCTGCCGGGTCCCAGAGTGCGCACGCCCCAGCCGCGCACATCGTTGGCACCGCCGGCATAGAAGCGTTTCTCAAACGGGGCTATGGTAGAGTTGCCGTAGGGCACAAGCAGGCCGCCGCCCACATGCCAGGCCAGCTGGTTGCGCGAGTTCAGGTTGTGGGTGAATGCATAGTCGGCCTGTGCTTTCACATATTGTGCATAGCGGGTGCCCAGCACCTTGTAGGCCTCGTCCTGGTCGTGTCTTTGGCCCGAGATTTTGGAGATGGCATAGAGCAGGTTGCCAGCCACCTCGGCCGAGGCGCGCACCGTGTAGATATTTTGCTGCTGGCTCGAGGCCAGGGGGGTGAGCTCGCGCTTGTTGGTGTGATAGAAGCTGTAGCCCATGCGCATGATCAAGTGGTCCTCGTAGGAGTATCGCAACAAGGGGTTGGAGATGCTGTCAAGAAATCCGCCCTTGCTCTTGGGCAGATACACATAGCTCAGGTCGACAATGTTGAAGGTGTGGCGCGTGAGGTTCTGCTTCTCACTCCATATATATTTCCAGCCGGCGCCGGCAATCACGCGCGTGTACTCGGGACGTGCCTGGTAGTCGAAGTTGGTGGAGAAGTCGGTGCTGGCCTGCACGCGCTGCTTAAAGCTCTTCTTGAGAAACGGGGCCACAAACTTGGGGAAGGTGATGCCCAGCTCGGCCAGATACTCAGAGTAGTTGTCGTTGATGAGGCCGTTGATGTTGCCCGATATGCTCTCGTAGCTGGCCTTGAACTTGGCATTGAGCACCTCGGAGCCGTTGAAGATGTTGCGGTGCTGATAGTCGGCGCCCACGCCGAAGCCCAGGTCGCCCTCCGAGTTGGTGCCCTCGAGCGAGAATGACACCGACTGCTTCTTGTCGCGGGTGAGCAGCACATAGGTATCGACCCACATCTTGCCGTCGACCTCGCCCACGAGCTGCGTGGTGATGTTGACAAATTTCAGGATGCCCAGGCGTCCCAGCGCCCGATAGGTCTTGTTGACGTCGGCAGCATTGTAGAGCCGGCCGGGCACGATGTAGCAGCACTCGTCGAGCAGGTGTCGACGCAGGTAGTTGTCGGTGGGGTCGGTGATGTAGGTGCAGCCGCGATACTCAGTCGTGTCGCCGTAGAAGTTGTTGTCTTGCATGGTGACTGGATCGTAGTGGGTGACAAAGGTGACACTGCGCACATAGAACTGCTTGTGGCTGTTGTAGCCAGGCACGCGGGCGAGCTGCCGCGGAGGCAGCACGTTGAGCGTGAGGTCGACGGCGCGGCTGCCGGCGGCCGTGTCGGCATAGAAGCCTATGTACTCCTTGCTGAAGGCATAGTACCCCTGGTCGCGCAAGCGCTCGGTGATGAGTTGCCGCTCGCTGTCGAGCTTGTTGTGGTCGAAGACCGAGTTTTGCCTTATGGGGAAAAGTGTGGAGTCGGCCACAATGAGGCTGCGCAGGGTGTCGTTGGGAATGTTGTAGGCAATCGAGCGCACATAGTAGGGGGCGTTGAGGCGTATGTTGTAGGTCACTCTCACCTTTTTCTTTTTGGCATTGCGCTCGACCTGGCTGGTGACGCTGTTGTTCATGTAGCCCTTGTTGACCAGAGCCATCTGCAGCTGGCTCACACTGGCCGCCGTGAGCGTGGAGTCGTAGATTACTGGAGGGGTGCCCACGCGCTGCACCCAGCGGTTGAACCACTTGGTCGAGTCCTTGCCGCTCAGGTTGTACATGGCCAGCTGCAGCTTGAGGCCGCCCAGCACCTTGTGGTTTTCGGTTTGGCGCAAGTAGTTGACGAGCTCGTAGGTGCTCACCTCCGAGTTCTTGTTTTCCTTGTCGACGATGCGCAGCGTCACGTTGTCGAGCAAGTACTGCCCTTGGGGCACATGCTTGGTCGAGGAGCACGACAAGCCCCCGAGCAGCAGCACGATGAGCGCTGCCGCCAGCAGTGACATGCGTTTAAACTTGGACACATTCATCTTGTCGCGACTTCCTTTTTTTTTCAATTGCGGTGCAAATTTACGCCATTTTTTGGGCACATGGCAAAAATAATACATTCATTTTACATGTATTTCAAAATTAATGTTTACTTTAGCAATTGAACTAAAATGAGAGAAGCAACAAGCCTCGGCCCAGCGGCCCTGGCACCAACACATAATATAATAACTCAAAAAAAAGATCTTTACACGCCCATGAAACAGTCTTATTTGTTTTTGGCCGACGGTTTCGAGGAAATCGAGGCACTCACCACAGTCGACGTCATGCGACGCGCAGGAATGCCCGTCGTCACTGTATCAATCACCAGCAGCGCCATGGTGACAGGTGCTCACCAGGTGGCCGTGAAGGCCGATGCCCTCATTGCCGATGTTGACCTGGGGCACGCTGAGTGGCTCATTTGCCCCGGCGGCATGCCGGGAGCCAGCAACCTGGCTGCCTGCGAGCCCCTCAACCAGGCACTGAAAGCACAGGCACAGGCTGGCGGCAAGGTGGCCGCCATATGCGCCTCGCCAGCAGTGGTGCTGGGCCCGCTGGGGCTGCTCGAGGGCCGCGAGGCAGTGTGCTATCCTGGCATGGAGGCCGGCATGAAGGGCGCCCGGGTGGAGTATTCCAAACCCGTGGCCATCGACGGCAACATCATCACCGGCAACGGCCCGTCGGCAGCCAACCCGTTTGCCCTGGCCATCGTGGCTCACTCGGTGGGCGAGGATGTGGCACGACGCGTGGCCGAGGGCATGCTTCTCTACGAGGGCCACTACGAGTTCTACTTTTAGCTCGCAGCCCGCGCAACACAGCATCACATGCCACGAGGAGCCTGCAGCGACTGGCAAGCGGCTCCTCGTGGTGGCTGCTGCCCTACTGCCGGAGGCTCGGGCAGAAAAAAGAATCACGGTGCGTGACGTGTGCTTGCACAAGGGTCACCCTGCGGCACCGAGTGCTGCAACAGGCCGTGCCGCCGTTTGCGAGATTGTGGGGAAATTAGTAATTTCGCAAGCCAAAGGCGGCACACTGCCGTTCAATCATAAAGAGAAACAATGACAAAGATACAAGTAAAAATCGTAAACAAGAGTCCCAACGCCCTGCCCGCCTACAGCACCGAGCAGAGCGCTGGCATGGACCTGCGCGCCTGGCTCACAGCTCCTGTCACGCTGCAGCCCCTCGAGCGCAAGCTCATCCCCACCGGTATTTCAATTGCCTTGCCCCAGGGCTACGAGTGCCAGCTGCGCCCCCGCAGCGGCATGGCCTTGAAGCGCGGCCTCACCCTGCTCAACACCCCCGGCACCATCGATGCCGACTATCGCGGCGAGATAGGCGTGATTGTGGTGAACCTGAGCAACGAGCCACAGACGATCGAAAACGGCGAGCGCCTGTGCCAGATGGTGGTGGCACGTCACGAGGCCGTCGACTGGGAGGCCGTCGACACCCTCGACAGCACCCAGCGCGGCGCCGGCGGCTTTGGGCACACGGGCACCAAGTAGCGCCTGCACGCGCATCACGCACACACACTCTCTCAACCTCCACACACTCACATTTTTCTACAACACAATGCACTCATCACGTAATATACTACTATGCCTGCTCGCAGCACTGGTCGTGCTGCCGCTCCTGGCGGCCACGCGGGCCAAGAGCACGCCCAGCGAGAGCGACCGCCGCAAGGCCCAGTACATTTTTCTTGAGGCCGAGCGCCAGAAGCAAGACGACAATGTCGAGGCCTTCTTCGACCTCACGCGATATGCCCACGCTGTCGACCCCACCAACACGGCCATATCCTACTACTACGGCTACTGCCTGCTCTCGATGCACGACGTGACCAAAGACGAGTTCCAGCAGGGCGTGAGCCTGATGCGCCAGCACGTCGACGCACACCCGGGCGACTACTACGAGTCGATGCTCTACAGCGATGCCAACTTGGCCATCGACCAAGTGCAGGAAGCCCTGCGCGTGATCAAGCAGCTGGCAGCCCAGAATCCCGGGAAGCCCGAAATCCTGATACGCGAGGCCGACTGCTACAACCGCCTGAAGGACTACCGCAACGCCATCGCCGTCTACGACAGTCTGGAGTCGACACAAGGACGCTCGGTGCAGCTCGCCGTGCGCAAGGTGCACGCCTACCAGGCCCTGGGCGACACGGCAGGGGCCCTGGGCGAGATGCACTCGCTACTGGCAACGGCCCCGCGCAATGCCGAGTACAATATCGCCATGGCATCGATGCTGCAACAGTTTGGGCAAAACGACAGCGCGCTCTACTATCTCGACTGCGCGCAGAAGTATGAGCCCGACAACGGGCAAACCTACCTGGCCAAGGCACAATACTACAACTTGACCGGCGACTCGGTGAACTACGACAAGCAGATATACCTGGCCCTGACCAGCAAGGAACTCGACGTCGACAGCAAGGAGGGCGTGCTGGCCGACTATGCCCGCCACCTGCTCATGTCGCGCGACTCGAGCCAGCGCGTAGCCACGCTGTTCAACGTGCTGCTCGAGCAGCACCCCCACGAGCCCACCATACGCAGTCTTTACAGCGAATATCTCGTTGCCAAGCAAGACTACAAGGGCGCGGCCGAGCAACTGGGCTACGAGCTCGACATGGACCCCACCGACGCCAAGGCCTGGCACAAGCTCATGCTCATCAACATGATGGACGAGAACTACCCCGCCGCCATCAAGGCTGCCAAGCGCGCCCTCGAGCTCAACCCCGACAGTATCGAGCTCTACCGCTACATTGCCCCGGCCTACTTCGAGATGAAGCAATATGACAAAGCACTGGACACCTACGACGCGGCACTGGAGAAATGCGACAGCAACGACTTTGAGCTGCGCTCCGACTTGACGGGTGGCAAGGGCGACGTGTACTTTGCTATGGGCGACACGCTCATGGCCTTTGACACCTACGAGAAATCGCTCGCCATCAACCCCGACAACACAGGCATACTCAACAACTACGCCTATTTCCTGGCCGAGTGCGACAGCGACTTGAGCAAGGCCGAGAGCATGAGCGGCCGCGCAGTGAATGCCAGTCCCAACAATTCCACCTTTCTCGACACCTATGCCTGGGTGTTTTTCAAAGAGAAAAACTACGACATGGCACTCTTCTACATAAAATCGGCCATCGACAACGACGACAGCGACAACGCCGACCTCTACCAGCACTACGGGGCCATACTCTATGCCACCGGCAAGGTCGACGAGGCCGTGGCCCAGTGGAAGAAAGCCCTGGAAATGAATCCCGACGAGAAACTCAAGGAGCTGCTCAACCGCGAGATAAACGACAAGACCTATTACGAGAAATAGCACATCACCCAACTGTAGAACATCACACACACATAGAGACAACAAGATAAAGATGAAAAAAGCAATCACACATATCACACTGGCACTGAGCCTGCTGCTCGGCCTGAGCGCATGCGGGTCGTCGAAAAGCGCCGTTGCAGGCCGCCCGGCACCCACAGGCCAGCCCGCCACAACCGTTACAGGCACGTCAACCCTCAAAGAGACCCGCTTGAGCACCATCGCCGCCTCATTTGGCAACTGGAACACGATGAAGGCCGGCGGCTCGGTGAGCCTGAGCGGCGGCCAGTCGCTGTCGTCGTCGATGCAAGTGCGCATGATAAGGGGCAAGAGCATCTACATCTCGGTGCGGCCCCTGGGCATGATCGAGGTAGCCAAGATGATCATCACCGGCGACACACTCATCGTGGTCGACAAGTTGCACAAGCGCTACCTGTGCGAGAATGTGAAACTGCTCACCGCCGGCGTCCCAGCCACAGTGAGCACCCTGCAAGACATCTTCCTGGGGCGCGCCTTTGTGCTTGGCAAGGGCACACTCAACAGCGGCCTGGCCAGCGAGGTGACGCTCACCCACGTCGACGGCAGCTACATGGTGCAGCCCAAAGAGCAATACCAGGGCTTCACCTACGACTTCAAGTTTGACCAAGACAACAAGATCGTATCGCTCGAGGTGACCCCCGCCACCGCCGCTGCCAGCACCTATGCCGTCGACTACAGTGACGTGCGTGCCACGGCAGCCGGACGCATCGCCGGCCGCATCGACGTGGCCACACGAGTGAACAAAACCGATTTCAAGCTCAAGCTCGAGTATGGCGGTATCACTTGGAACGAGGCCGTAAAAATCGACACCCAGCTACCCGAAAACTACAAGCGAATCGCAGGCGCAAGCCTGCTCAACATGTTAGGCCAACAATGATCGAAATTTTGCAATACACCCCCGAGTACCACTTGCAGTGGGACGAGTTTGTTAACGCCTCGCGCAACGGCACCTTTCTGTTCTACCGCAAGTATATGGAGTACCACAGCGACCGTTTCACCGACTGCTCGCTCATTGCGCAACGCGACGGCAAGCTCCTGGCCATGCTGCCAGCCAACCGCGACGGCCAGGTGCTCTACTCCCACCAGGGACTCACCTTCGGCAGCTGGATTGTGCCGCTCAAGCACTTCGACGTGACTGTGATGCTCGAGATATGGGATGCAGCCGCCGCGTGGCTCAAGAAGCACGGCATAGCCACAGTCATCTACAAGGCAGTGCCCCACATCTATCACCGCTATCCTTGCGAGGAAGACCTCTACGCCCTGTTTCGCCACAACGCCACGCTCGTCGAGAGCAACATCTCCACCACCATTCTGCTCGAGGACCCCCTGGGCTTTGACCGCGGCAACAAGAGCGGCACGAACGCAGCCCGCAAGGCCGGGGTCGTCGTCGAGGAGAGCGAGGACTGGGCCGGCTACTGGCAGGTGCTCGACCAGGTGCTCATGGAGCGTCACGACACCCACCCGGTGCACTCGCTCGCCGAGATAGAACTGCTGCACGACCGCTTTCCGCAAAACATCAGGCTCTATACCGCCACCCTGCCCCCGGCCTGCGACGACGGCAAGGCCGAGATTGTGGCCGGCGTGGTCATGTACTTCACACGCGCAGTGGCCCACAGCCAGTATATCGCCTCATCGCCCCGCGGGCGCGAGCTGAAGGCGCTGCCGCTGCTCTTCGACACCCTCATCAAGAGCGCACAGGAGGCAGGCTACAAGTACTTCGACTTCGGCATTTCCAACGAGAATCACGGCCGCTACCTTAACAGCGGCCTGGTGCAGCAGAAGTCGCGCATGGGTGGCCGGGGCATCGTGTACAACACCTACAAGATCGCACTCTGACCGCAACAACCGTGATGGCAGGCAAGAGCAACATATCGCGCGTGGCCATGAAAGCCATGGGCATCTTCGGCGGGGTGCAAATGGCGAGCATCGTGTGCTCGATTGTGCGCACCAAGCTCGTGGCCCTGTGGATAGGTCCTGTGGGCGTGGGACTCTTCGGCCTTTTCAACCAGGCACTCGACACCATCAACACAGCTGCCAACCTGGGCACGCGCCAGAGCAGCGTGCGCGACATCTCGCAGGCTGTGGAGCGAGGCGACACCCGGCTCATTGCCAAGATAGTGGCTGTGGTGCGCCGCTGGTCGCTGTGGCTGGGTCTTGGCGGCGCCACGCTCACCATGGCCCTGGCGCCGGTGCTGAGCCGTTGCACCTTCGGCGACGAGCGGCACGTGTGGGGCTTTGTGGCCCTGGCTGCCGCGGTGCTGCTCATGACGGTGGCCAATGGCGAGTATGCCGTGTTTCAAGGTCTGGCCAGGCTCAAGCGGCTGGCCAGTGCCACCCTGTGGGGCACAGTCGCCGGACTTGTCATCTCGATACCGCTATTCTACTACTTGCGCGAGAAGAGCATCGTGCCCAGCATCGTGGCCTATGCCGCCGGCTGCGCCTTCTTTGCCCTGGTCATGCGCGACAGGCGGCATCCCGCACCCAGCATCACCCCCCGCGAGACTGTGGCACTGGGCAAGGGCTTTGTGAAGCTGGGCATTTTCATGACCCTGGGCAACTTTGTGACCATGCTTGCAGCCTATGTGTTCAATGCCTGGCTCAACACCCACGCCGGCACTCACGAGGTGGGCTTGTACCAGGCAGGCTACACGCTGGTGTACAAGTACACCGGTCTGGTGCTCACGGCCCTGGGCATGGAGTACTACCCTCGCCTGGCGCGCGTGGCATCGAGCAAAATGCGCTTGCGCGCCTTTGTGTCGCAAGAAATCAACATTGCCATGATTGTGATGGCGCCCATTGCCACCCTGTTCATCCTGCTGCGCGGGCCTGTCGTGTGGTTGCTCTATGCACCCGAGTTCAGTCCCATCGTCACCTTTGCCTCGTGGATAATGATAGGCACCATCTTCAGGGCAGTGTCGTGGAGCATAGCCTTTGTGACCCTGGCCAAGGGTGCCGGCAAGGTGTATCTCGCGACCGAGAGCATCGATGCCGTGACCGGGCTGGTGCTCAACATCGTGTTCTACCGCCAGTGGGGGCTCACGGGGCTGGGACTGTCGTTTGTAGTGTGGTACGTTCTCTACACGATTCTCGTGTGGGTGGTGTACAGGCGCGTGTTTCACCTCACCCTCACGGGCAAGTGCCTCTACAATGTAGTCTGGGCCTTGGTCGCCTCGCTCGCCGTGCTCCTGGCCATGGAGCACGGCCTTGTGGCTGTGGCGGCTGGTCTCACGGCGGCAACCGTAACTGCGGGTGTGTTCATGGCCAAGAAGGCGCTGCGGCTGTAGCCTGCCCACGCGCCCGGCTCAATTCAGTTTTGTCATGTGATAACCCAAGTGGTGCAACTCCAGGGCCATGCCCATGAGATAGAGTTGGTGCAGACAGGCCACATAGGCCCTGAAGGCCTCGGGCGTGCCGGGCTCGATGTGCTGGTGACGCAGGGCGGCATAGGTGCGCTCGGCCGTGTCGGCCACCAGGCGCTCGATGGCGTCGTAGTCGTTGCCCTTGAGCAAGAGCACATCCTGGCGCACATACTCGTCGAGGTTGTCGTAGCCACGCTTGTCGCGCATGTAGGTGTACAGGTCGGCAATGTGGGCATAGATGCCCCAGTCGTCGTCCCAATAGCGAGCTACAGCCATGCCTATATACATCATCCAGCCCAGCGAGGCAGTGGGATACTGGGCAAACTCGCGTATGCCGTCGGGGGCATAGGACTGCGCTATGGCCTCCCATCGCTGCTCCACGTCGGGGCACTCGGGAAATTGCTTGTCGACAAGCCCCTGGGCCAGGAAGTGCTGGTGCAGGTCGTCGTGCAGTTGCTGCTCAAAAGTCATGGGCCGTTATTTTTTCTATGTTTTTCTATTTCCAAGAGTGATACACACACTCGCTGGTGGTGATGGCCTGGGTGGTCGATTCGGTCTCGGCAATTGTAATGCTATCGACAATCTTCCGGATCCAACCGTTGACATAGCAGTCATAGACGGTGGCGTCTGTCTTCTTGCGGCCCTGCCCCAACTGAGCCTTGAGCTGCTCCTTGATCATGGGCAGCATCGAGGCGGGCATCGAGGCGAGCAGCTGCTTCAACATGGGGGTCTGCATGGCCTCGTCCAGGAGATCGTCGGCGCTCTGCACGGCGGTTAATGCCCGCTCCACATGTGCCCCCTCGAGCTGGGTGGCCGGCTTGTAGACGGTGTACTCGCCGCCGGCAATGTTCTTGCCATAGAGGTACAGGGGCGATGTGGCAATCAACTGCAGCAACCGTTCCTTGGACACACGGGCTTGCAAGGTGCTGTCGAAAGCTTGTTTCGGCATCACCATCTCCAGGTCGAAGCTCTGCGACTTGGCGTAGGCGGCAATCCAGTTGTACAGCGAGTCGCACATGCGGCGGGAGGCCTCCTGCAACGGCTGCCAGTTGAGCACATCCACGGGCTTGCCGCTCGAGTCGGTGGCATAGAGCACGCGCAGGTTGAGCAGGGCGGCGTTGCCGCTCATCAAGGCCAGGAGCGTGTCGGCCACCGCATTGTGTCCCTCGGTCACCCGCGAGCTGCTCGCGAGAGTGTTCACAGCCACAACATAGCCTGTGGCCGTGCGTTGCAGCACGGTCACGGCCTCATCGGCCTGTGCCTCGATGCGAGTCGATTCACCGTCACGTGTGATGACCGTCGACATCGTCTTGTGATACACCAGCGAGTCGCCCACTTGCCAGCGGGGCACGATGGTCGCCTGCTGCGCCCACAGCGCGAGGGCAGCGAGGCCCGAAATCAAAAATAAAGCTACACGTTTCATGACAACCTGTTAAGCGTAATTGAAAAAGTAGGCTCGGCGCGTCACTGCTGCTTGCTGGCAAAGCGCTCGGCCTGCTCGGCAATGAGAGCGGCATCGTTGAAGTAGTCGATGCGCATGGCGTGGCGCACCTCGTCGATGGTGCGGGCAGCTACCTCGCGGGCACTCTCGGTGCCCTTCTTCAAGATGTTGTAAACCTCGGGGATGTCTTTTTCAAACTCGCGACGACGCTCGCGCATGGGCTCCAGGGTGCGGTTGAGCACCCGGTTGAGGAACTTCTTGCACTTCATGTCGCCCAAGCCACCCTTGCAATAGTGCTCCTTGAGCTCGTCGAGGCCGCTGTACTCGGGCCAGCACTCAGCAAAGTCCTCGGGCGTGCTGAAGGCGTCGAGATAGGTAAACACCATGTTGCCCTCGACGTGGCCGGGGTCGTTGAGGTTGACGTGGGTGGGGTCGGTGTACATCGAGCGCACCTTCTGCCACACCTCGTCGGCAGTGTCGCTCAGGTAGATGCAGTTGCCCAGGCTCTTGCTCATCTTGGCCTTGCCGTCGATGCCCGGCAGGCGGCGGCATGCCCCCTCGGGAGGCAGCATGATGCTGGGCTCTACAAGCACGGGGCCATAGGTGTTGTTGAAGCGGTTCACCAGCTCGCGAGTGACCTCGAGCATGGGCTCCTGGTCCTCGCCGGCAGGCACGATGTTGGCCTTGAAGAGCGTAATGTCGGCCGCCTGGCTCACCGGGTAGCAGAAAAAGCCCAGCGGGATGTTGGCCTCGAAGTTGCGCATCTTGATTTCGGTCTTCACCGTGGGGTTGCGTTGCACGCGCGACACGGTGATGAGGTTCATCAAGTAGGTAGTGAGCTCGCTCAGCTCAGGAATCTGGCTTTGTATAAATAGCGTGCACTTCTCGGGGTCGAGGCCGGCGGCAAGATAGTCGAGCGCCACCTCGATGATGTTTTGACGTATTTTTTCCGGGTTGTCGGCATTGTCGGTCAAGGCCTGCACATCGGCCATAAACACAAACATGCGGTCGTAGTCACCCTCGTTTTGCAGCTCCACGCGGCGGCGCAGCGAGCCCACATAGTGGCCCACATGCAGTCGGCCCGTGGGACGGTCGCCCGTCAATATTACTTTTCCCATTTTTATAAGTATTCAGTCGTTAGTTATTCTTCATGCAAAGGTAGCGCAAAAACGCGGCACGCAAAAATATTTGCGCCATTTTTATGTTCTCGGGCTCACTTCAAGCCCGCGCCTGCCAGAAATTGAGCGAGCTGCCCCCCAAGGGCGATTTTGGAAATCACGGCAAAATATATATCTTTGCAAGTACTATGACAGAAGAAGAGAAACTCCACATCGAAGAGGAAACAGTGAAGATGCTCAAGACGGTGTTTGACCCCGAGATTCCGGTCGACATCTACAGCTTGGGGCTGGTCTACAAAATCGACGTCGACAACGAGGGCAACGTGCAAATCGACATGACACTCACGGCGCCCACCTGCCCCATGGGCGACTTCCTCTTTGAGGACATACGCCAGAAGGTGGAAAGCATCGAGGGCGTGAAGAGCGTGAACGTGCAACTCGTGTTTGAGCCCGAATGGGACCAAAGCATGATGAGCGACGAGGCCAAGATGGAACTGGGCATGCTGTGAGGCTCCCTCGGCTGTAGCGTGAGATGGACAGCAAGAAAGTGACATATTTCCTGAGCGACCTGCACCTGGGCGCCACCTACCTCGAGGACCCTCGGGGCAACGAGGCGCGTGTGGCACGGTTTCTCGACAGCATTCACGACACGGCCCAGGCCGTGTACTTGCTGGGCGATATACTCGACTACTGGTATGAGTACAAGACGGTGGTGCCGCGCGGCTACATCAGGTTTCTGGGCGCCCTGGCCCGTCTGGCCGATGCCGGCGTGCCCGTGTACTGGATGACGGGCAACCACGACGTGTGGCTCTTCGACTACCTGCGCGACGAGATAGGGCTCACGGTGCTGCACAAGCACGTGACCACCAGCATCATGGGGCACGAGTTTCTGCTCTCGCACGGCGACGACGTGGGCTACCAGCGGCCCATGTACCGCTTCATGCGCATGTGCTTCAACAGCCGCGTGTGCCAGGTGCTCTATGCCGCCATACACCCGCGCTGGACCTATGCCATAGCCCACGGCTGGAGCACGCAGAACCGCACCCACCGCCGGCAAAAGGAAATGGTGGCCCGCATAGCACGCGGCGTGAAAAACCTCATCGACTTCTCGAGCGAGCACTCGCAGCAACACCCCGAGGTGAAGCACTATGTGTACGGGCACCTGCACACGGCGCGGCACGAGTACCTGGCCACGGGGGCCGATGTCACCTTTCTGGGCGACTGGATAAGGCAATACACCTATGCCACCTTCGACGGCACACAGATGCAGCTGCACAAGTATGAGGGCTAAAAGGCGGGGCTCTGCATGCACACTGCCGCCTCACTGCCTGCAAGCCGTGCAGCCTGCCACACTACAAAGAAAACAAAACGAGAACCTAATATATATAATATACAATCATGACGAGAATGAACTGGGATGCCCTCATATGTGATGTGCGGCTGGGGCTCGAGCACTACCACGACGACAACAAGGGCGGCGTGCGCAGCGACTTTGAGCGCGACTTCGACCGCCTGGTGTTCTCATCGCCCTTCAGGCGCCTGCAAAACAAGACCCAGGTGTTTCCGCTACCGGGCAGCATCTTTGTACACAACCGCCTCACCCACTCGCTCGAGGTGTCGTGTGTGGGCAAGTCGCTCGCCGGCGAGGTAGCCAAGCGCCTGATGCTGAAGTATGCCGGCGAGCCCTGGGCCACACGCCTGCCCGCCATGAGCGAGATTGTGGCAGCCGCCTGCCTGGCCCACGACCTGGGCAACCCGCCCTTCGGGCACTCGGGCGAGAAAACGATAGGGGCCTACTTCAGCGAGGGCGGCGGGCAGGTGCTCAAGCCTCACCTCAACGAGCGCCAGTGGGACGACTTGATACACTTTGAGGGCAATGCCAACAGCTTCCGCACCCTTGTGCACCAGTTCAAGGGACGCCGGCCGGGCGGCTTTGCCATGACCTATTCCACCCTGGCCACCATTGTCAAGTACCCCTACTCCTCGTCGCAAGCCGGCGAAAATGGAAAATTTGGCTACTTCACCACCGAGCAGGCCCTCTTTGAGCGCATAGCCGAGCGCGTGGGGCTCATTGCCCTGGGCAAGGGGCGCTACTGCCGCCACCCGCTGGTGTACCTGCTCGAGGCGGCCGACGACATATGCTACCAAGTGATGGACATCGAAGACGGGCACAAGCTCAAAATCATAGGCACTCAGGAGACCCTCGACCTGCTGCTGGGCTACTTCGGCAGCGAGCGGCAGGCCCACATGCGAGATGTGATGAGCCACGTGGCCGACCCCAACGAGAAGGTGGCCTACATGCGCTCGTGCGTGGTGGGGCTGCTGGTGCAGGAGTGCGCACGCACCTTTATCGAGCACGAAGACGAAATCATGCAGGGCCGATTCACGGGCAGCCTCATCGACCACATAGGCGCGGTGCCGGCGGCGGGCTACAAGCGTTGCAGCGAGATGGCCTATGCGCGGCTCTACCGTGCCGGCTATGTCGTCGACGTGGACCTGGCCGGCAACCGCATCATCACCTTGCTGCTCGACAAGCTCATCGATGCCGTGATGCACCCCGAGCGCAACTACTCGCAACTGCTGCTCAACAAGTTTCCGCAACAATACGACGTGCACGCCCCCTCGCTCTTTGAGAAAGTGCAGGCCGTGCTCGACCACATCAGCGCCATGACCGACGTGTATGCCCTCAACCTCTACCGCCAGCTCAACGGCATCGCCCTGCCCACAGTGTAGCGGCATGTCAAACCGAGACAATGTTAAAAAAATCACAACAAAATCACATCTTTCTTTCACACACAACACAAAATGGAACAGATCATCACACATTTCACCGACAACGACGCCTACACCTATAGCTGCCTCTACTACATCTTGGAGACCTATCCGCGCGGCGAGGTAGAATACACCTTCTTCGACCGCAACCACACCTGTTACCCCAAGGGCTTCGACAAGCTCCTGCAAGAGCAGGTCGACTACATGCCTGGCGTGGTGATAACCGACGAGGAAATCGACTTCATGGCCCGCAAAATGTACTACCTGCCGCTGTGGTTCTTTGTGTTTCTCAAGGGCTACCGCTTCAATCCTGCCGAGGTGGCCATAAGCCAGGACGAGCAGGGGCACCTGGGCATCACCATCAAGGGCAAGTGGTACTCGACTATCATGTGGGAGATGGTGTTGCTCTCGTGCATAAGCCAGCTCATGCACACACTCAACGGCGACATCGACCGCTACGACGCAGCCCTCGAGGAGCAGCGCAGCCGCGAGAAAGCCCGCAAGGCCCTCAAGGCCGGGCTGGTAATAAGCGACTTCGGGCAGCGCCGGCGCTTCTCGATGCAGCACCACGACATGGTGGTGCGCACCTTCAAGGAGGTGCAAGACGAGGGCGGATATACCGACGCCGAGGGCCAGTTCAAGAAGTGGCCTGGCAAGTTTGTGGGCACGAGCAACGTGTATCTGGCCATGAAATACGACCTCACGCCCATAGGCACGATGAGCCACCAGCTGGTAGAGTTTGAGGAAAACGTGAGCGGCGTGTACGAGTGCAACTTCAACGTGATGAAGAAGTTCAGCGACGTCTACGACGGCGACAACGGCATCTACCTCTACGACTGCTTTGGCGACAAGGTGTTTTTCAGCAACCTGTCGAAGCGCATGGCCATGATGTACAAGGGCCTGCGTGTCGACAGCGGCAACGAGGAGGAGCAGCTTGAGAAAATCATTGCCAAATACAAGAGCCTGGGCATTGACCCGGCCACCAAGCAAATCGTGTACAGCAACGGCCTGAACCTGGACCGTGCCATCGAGATACACAACTACACGGCTGGTCGCATGCAAGACAGCTATGGCATAGGCACCTACCTCACCTGCGACGTGACGGGCTGCTCGCCGTCGAACATCGTAATCAAGCTCACACGCATGCGCATCACCGAGCTGCGTGCATGGCACGACTGCGTGAAGCTCTCGTGCGACAAGGGCAAGACGCTGGGCAACCCCGACAAGTGCAAGTACCTGCTTAAGCTCTTGGGTGAGGAAGAAATTTAGCCGTCAGCGCGGTGCGTGTCTATGACGGCACGACGAGAGGTGCAATTTTAGCCGCCCGATCAACTTCTCCTCGGTTGCCGGTAGTCTACAACACATCGCTGTGGCTGTTGTAATCGTTGTTATGCCCTGTGGGCAGAACGATGCGACAGCCGCAGAGCGCGTGTCCATACTCCTCGACCGCGACTTGCCAACACTTCGCGCCCTTGCGCAAAGCTATCTCAACCGGGGAATGCCCTTACAGCTCCTCCTATTGCCTCACGGTATTGCTCAGCAAGGCCGAGGCAGACCTCCATGACTACCAGCCAGCCAGCGATTCTACAGCGACAACTTTCGGGCTCCAACTCATGCGGTGCTGGGAAAAAGGCATCGCCACAATAGGTAGTTTTTTTACATAAAACCACCATTTTTAGTGATACATTGTAAATGTTTTCCCTGTTTTGCTATTCATTGTATTGTTTTTCTGCAATATTCTTAATACATTTGCATAAAAGACAAACACCCCTAATCCAAAAAATATGATGCACTTAGTTTCCTCAAGGACATTGCTCTCAGGTTTCATGCTGTTGTTCACGCTCACGGCTCTCGCCATTCCGGCCCAAAAACGCTGGCTCACGGTGAGGCAGCCCGACGGCACCCGGCTCATGGTGAGCATGACGGGCGACGAGTGGCTGCACTACCCCGCCACGGCCGACGGCGTGCCAGTGGTGCGGCAGCCCGACGGCAGCTATTGCTATGCAAGTGTGCGGGGAGACCAGCTCGTGTCGACGGGCATCGTGGCACACGAAGCCTCGCAGCGCGCAGCAAGCGAGCTCGAGCACATTGCATCGGGTGCCAGCACGATGCAGCTCAGGCAGCACCGGGCACAGCGGGGCAGGGCCTCCAGCCCTGCCTTGGCAAAAAAGAGCATGGCAGCTCGCCGGGCAACTTACCGCGGCACGCATCACGTGCCTGTGGTGCTGGCCTATTTTCCCGACCGCGCATTTGCCACCGACACGGCAAGCACGCGCTCGTTCTACAACAGCATGCTCAACCAGCCTGGCTTCAGCCAGTGTGGCGCCCCCGGCAGTGCCAGCGACTATTTCAACGACATGAGCCGCGGGCAGTTCAAGCTGGTATTTGACGTGATAGGCCCGGTGAAGGTGAGCAAAGCGAGCACCTACTATGGCGGGCCAAGCGTGTACTTTGGCGGCACCGACCACGTGGGAGAGTTTATTGCCGAGGCCGTGACCAAGGCCGACAGCCTGTACAAGCCCGACTGGAGCCGCTACGACTGGGACGGCGACGGCGAGCTGGAGCAGGTGTTTGTGCTCTATGCCGGCTACGGGCAAGCCACGGGAGGCGACACGGGATTGCTGTGGCCCTGCAAGTGGACTCTCGACGAGGCCAAGGTCAACGATGACGGCCCTGGCGGATTCAGCCTGGGTGGCACCTACATCAACACCTTTGCCTGCGGCAACGAGCTGTATGGCAACTCGGGCAAGACCTACATGGGCATGGGCGTGTTCTGCCACGAGTTTTCGCATTGCTTGGGGCTGCCCGACATGTACGATACCGCCTACGGCGCCACCCCCACCATGGGCAACTGGGACTTGATGGCACACGGGTCCTACAACGGGCCGCAGGGCATAGGGTGGTGTCCGGCAGGCTGGACCAGCTATGAGCGCGCCCAGGCCGGGTGGCTCGACGTGAAGGAGCTACAGCCAGGCGACAGTGTGCGAGGCATGACAAGCCTCGACGAGGGCGGCGAGGCCTATGCCATCTACAACGACGACCAGCGCAACGAGTACTACCTGCTTGAAAACCACAAGCATGTGGGTTGGGATGCCTACACCCCCGAGCAGGGATTGCTCATTGTGCATGTCGACTACGACTCCACCCTCTTTGCCAACAACATCGTGAACACCACCGGCACGTTTACGACAGCCGAGGGCTACGACGGCAATTTCACCAACGACCACGCACGCATGGTGCCCTTCTCCAAACTGCGCTCGCTCGAGAACGAGACCTACTACTACACCTTCCCCATGGAGGGCAAGCGCTTCAGGCTTGACTCGCTCACCGACCTGAGCCGCCCTGCAGCCACGGTATACAACGCCCACCCCGACGGCACACTGCTCATGCACAAGCCCGTGATGAACATCGCCAAAGACGACGAGGGCAACATCGACTTCGACTTCATGCCCGCCGGCGGCAACCCTGCCGGCATAGTCCAGCCCCGAGCCAGCGCGCCCGAGCCAGCGCGCGTGACAGTGTACACGGTCGAGGGCCGCCAAGTGGGCACTTACGACTCAATCGAGGGCTTGAGGGCGCTGCCTCGCGGCCTCTACATCGTAGAGCAAGGCAACGCGGCGGTCAAGAAGATAGTGAGATAAAACGGGAAAAGACAGTAACAGTTTTCTAATCAAATAAAACAACACAGCTTATGAAAAGAATTTACCTTCTATCGTTGTTTATGCCCCTGGCTCTGTTTACAGCTGCCCAGGCCACATTGAGCAAACCTGTGGCACTGCCTGCCACCAACATCACCAACACCGGCTTCAACGCCAACTGGAAGACGGTGGATGGAAGCGAGGCCTACTGCGTGTATGCCTACGACTTGAAGCAAGCCGCGGCCAAAGGAGCCACAACCATCGTCGACGAGGACTTTGCCGGCGTCACGCAAGGCTCGGTGATAAGCCCTGTGGTGAGTGAGGACGCCTATGTCGACCTCTCCGACTACGGCTATGCCACCACCTATGGCTGGGGAGCCTACGGCTACCCGTCGTTTATAACCGGCATGGTGGGTGGAGTCATCTACTCGCCCTATCTCGATCTGCGCGGCGACAAGGGCCGCTACCAGATTGTGGTGACCAGCTACTGCACCGACGGCGACAGCCTCTACATCACCACCCACGGGAGCAAGGGCGAGATGCTGCACAAGGTGGCCACTCACGTTGCCAACGGCGGAACGGGCCTGAGCACCGACACGCTGACGCTTGACGACGGCAGCAAGGACCTCTTCTTCACCGTGGTCAACAACACTGCCAAGTCGGGCACCCCCGACTACATCGACAGGGTGCAGGTGCTGCAGAACTTGGAGAGCGGCACCACATACTACAACATGGTAGCTGCCGACGAGGCTGTGATGGCCAAGGACGAGTCGACAGGCGCCGAGGTCACCACCAAGCGCTTCGGCGCGCCCACGCGCTACACCAGCAGCAAGGTACTGTACTACGACCTGCATGCCACAAAAAACGACTACACAAAGCCTTCGGGCCACATGCCCTACACGGCAATCTACAGCCCCTATTCCGACATGGTGAAAGTGGACTTGATCAACAAGTCGTCGGAAGTGCTCGCATCACCCACGACCGACTCGCTCGAGGTGGGCCAGTATGCCGCCACACTGGCAGGCACAGCATCTTCCAAGGTCTATGACGGCAGCTATTTCTCGGTAGCACCCACCACCTTCTACCTCAAGCACACCGGCTCGCAAATCATCTACACTGCCGCCGACCTGGCCAAGGCTGCCGGAAAGGAAATCACCACCATCAAGTTCATCTTCAACAACCAGTCGCTCTACACGGCCTATCCACGCAAGGTGAACGTGAAGATGAAAGAAATAGGCGAAAGCACCTTCACCTACGACTCCGACAAGAAGGATTACTGCTTCTTCAACGACGACGACGCCCAAGCAGTGCTCAGCAACTACGCCTACAGCGAGGACTTCTCGGGCTACTACGGCACCGACGGCGAGCTGGTGCTGCACCTGTCGAAGCCCTACGCCTACTCGGGCACCAAGAACCTGCTCGTGAGCATCACCTTCGACGGCGACGAGGCTTGTGAGTCGGCCTTCGACCTGGGCTTCTACTATGTGCCCAAGACCACGGGCAAGGCCATGACCTTTACCAACGACAACGTGACCTTTGCCGACTATCAACAGACCGACGACTGGCCCCTGGCCGGGCTCAACACTGGCACGCGCCTTGAGCAGCCCATCACGCAATTTGTGTTCCGCTCGCCCGCCACGCCCACAGGCATCGTCACGGTCGATCAACAGCCCTCGGGCACTGCCCACACACCTGCCTATAACCTGGCCGGCCAACGCGTGAACGACAGCTACAAGGGCATCGTGATCAAGAACCACAAGAAGGTTGTCGTGAAATAAGCGCCAACTCGGGCTCATCCCCACACTTTCTCCATACGGGCCGTCGCCAGCAGTCGTGTGCTTTGCTGGCGGCGGTTCTCGTTGCTGCCGGCAAAGTATCGCAAGCCCACTCGGGAACACGATTGGGAAGGAAGAGAAACCTTTATTATGAAATGTAAACAAAATTTTTCCAAAAATCAAGGTCAAGGTAAGCAAATAATGCTTACATTTGTAGGTGCACTTGGTGGCGGCTTACGACGACGTGCCAAGTTGCAAGTGAAGCAAATAATTGACCATTCTATAACGTACAACTAATTAATAACTATCAACATTTATCCACATGAAAAGAATTACTCATTCATGGTTGCGTGCTTTGGCACTCTCGATGGCGGGTTTGCTCGCCGTCCCCGTGCTTGAAGCTGCGACAGTGGTGCACGATGGCATCAACTATACCACCAGCGGCACCAAAGCGACGGTGAAGCGCTACAACTTCGTGTCGGGGGGCGACACCGCCTACTACAAGGGCGACATCGTGATACCCGAGACCTTCACCGAGGGAGGCAAGACCTATACCGTGGTGGCTGTGGGCGCCAATGCCTTTGTCGACTGCAAGGAGCTCACCTCGCTGAGCCTGCCCAACACGTGTGTCGACATCAGCCGCAATGCCTTCAAGGGCTGCTCGAGCTTGAAAAACGATCCTGTGCCCTCGACGGCCAAAACTATCGGCAACGCCTACCTGCAAGGTTGCTCCTCGATCACCGAGGTGACCGTGCCTGCCGGTGTGAAAGGAACATTTGTTTCACAAAACTGGGAAGGCATGACGAGCTTGAAGAAAATCACCTTTGCCGACAGCTCAACGCCATTTAAGATGAACCTGCTGGCCTTCACGACCGATGTGACCAAAGCCAGCGAGGACCCCATCGAGGAGATCTACTTCGGCCGCGACATCGATGCCTCGCTCTATGCCAACAACCAGCAGCCGTTCCACAACATGAAGTACTTGAAGAAAGTGACCTTCGGCGGCAGCGCCACCGCCATCTCAGGCACGATGCTGCTGGGCTGCACTGCACTCGAGACCGTAGAGTTTGCCCAGGGCAACAAGATTGCCAGCATAGGGGCCAGCGCCTTCCAGGGCTGCACGAGCCTGAAGAGCATCGCCCTGCCCGAGGCCGTGAAGACTGTTGAGGCCAGCACCTTTGCCAACTGCTCAAGTCTGAACAGCGTGACACTGGGCTCGGCAGTGACCAGCATAGGCGAGAGCGCCTTCCAGGGCACAGCCCTCACCGGCATCGCCCTGCCTGCCACCATCACCAGCATAGGGGGCAGCGCCTTCAAGAACAGCGCCCTCGCAGGCGAGTTCACCCTGCCCTCGGGCCTCACGGCACTGGGCAGCGAGGCCCTGGCCGGCACTGCACTCACCGGCGTTGTGATTCCTGCCAGCCTCGCCAGCATAGGCGATGCTGCCCTGGCCCCCATCGCCACACTGGCCAAGATTGAAGTAGACGGCGGCAACACTGCTTTCAAGCTCGAAAACGGCGTGCTGCTCAGCGCCGACGGCACCCGCCTGCTCGTGACAACTCACGAGAAAGCCGGCATGCCCGAGAGCTACAGCAACGCCACTGTGACCAGCATCGACAAGTATGGCCTGGCCTACGCTCCCTTCAAGACTGTGGCCCTGCCTGCTCTTACCAAAATAGGCGACTACGGCTTTGCCCAGAGCAAGCTCGAAAGCTTCACGCTCGAGAGCAACGTGACTGTGGGCTTGAACGTGTTCAACGGCTCGGCGCTCAAGAGCGTCGTTATAGCCGAGGGCCGCAACGAGATATCCCAAGGCCTCTTTGCCAACTGCCAGAGCCTGACCAGCGTGAAGCTGCCCAACTCGGCAACCAACATGATGAAAAACTGCTTTGACAAGTGCACCTCTCTCAAAGAGATGGAGATACCGGCCAACGTCAACTACATGGAGCCTGGCTCGGTGCCCAGCACCATCCAGACACTGCGCGTGCTCAACGTCAACACGCCTGCCCTGGCTGCCGGCACATTTACCGCCGACCAGAGCGGCGTGACCTGCAAGGTGGCCGAGAACTCGGTATCTGCCTACAAGAAAGCCAGCCAGTGGAGCTACCTCAACATCGTGGGCGATCCCAGCATCAGCGGTGTAGCTTCCAACCTGGGCTGCCCCACAGGTCTCTACTTTGCCACGGCCGACGGCAAGCTCATGTATAAAGACGAGAGCGGCAACGTCGTCGACACCAAGTTTGCCACCGGCGCCCATGCCTTCACGCTGCAAAGCTACAAGAACCGCATCTATGTGGCCGATGCCGGCGAGAAGTTCACCTACCAGACTCCCGACTCTCCTCTGGGCGACGGCCAACTCTTCTATGTAAACAAGTCGGGCGACTACTTCTATCGTGTGACCGTGCTCAACAACGTGGGCTACAAGCCCTCCGAAGACCCCTTCAGCATGAGCATCGACTCGGCTTCCAACACCATCTACATTTCCGACCGCAACGTGGGTGTGCACAAGCTCAACGCCGACACCACCGGCCTCTATGGCTCACAGCCCTTCTTGTTCCAGAACCAGTATCTGCCCTACTACAATGACCAAATCTCATGGGGTTCTATCACTGGCGCTTTCCAGAAGGACAGCAAGGGCATCTACTGGATGACCAAGAAGTTCAACGGCCTGGGCCTGTTGCGCTTCACCGATGCCGACATCTATCCCGACGGCGGTGCAGGCAAGACCCAGCACTTCAAGTGCGTGTTTAAGGACGCACTCATCAAGACAGCCTATCTCGACGAGAAAAACGGCTACTACTACATGTTTGTGCAGAAAGATCCCTACGGAGCTGTTCCAGGCGTGTACCGCATTGCACTGAGCAAGCTCGAGAAGGCCGACGGCAGCGATGCCGATGGCGTTGAGGACCTGAAGATTGCCGACTGCCAGCTCATCGACAACTCGCCCGTTAAGGTCGACGGCACCCCCGACAGCGGCGAGAACTCCAACATTGCCCAAATCAACGGCGACGGCACCAACGTGTTCTGGGGCTATGTGGCTCCTGCCACCGACGCCGAGGCCATTGCCGGCAGCGTGAAGCTCGATGCTACCAACCCGCTGCACAAGAGCGGCATCAAGACCATAAAGAGTGCCGATGCCACCCCTGTAGTGACCTTTGCAGTCGAGGGCGTTGAGGCCTACGGCGTGTGCGGAGCCACCTATGTGGCACCTCCTGTGGTACTGCCTGAGGCAATTGCCCTCAACCACAACACCTACACCCTGGACAAGGGCGGCGACCAACTGCAACTCACAGCCACCGTTACTCCCGCCAATGCTGCCGACAAGAGCGTGACCTGGAGCTCGAGCGACGAGACCGTGGCCACGGTCGACGCCAACGGCCTGGTGACCACCAAGGCTCAAGAGAAGAACACGGTGACCATCTATGCCGTGAGCAACGCAGTGCCCACCCTCAAGGACAGCTGCGTGATCACCATCACCAACCCCACCGCAGCAGTATTCCCCGAGTCGATATCGCTCAACATCACCGAGTACACTGCCGAGCGCAACGGCGGCACACTGCAACTCGTGGCCACTGTCCTGCCCGAGAACACGACCAACAAGCACGTGACTTGGAGCTCGAGCAATGACTATGCCACCGTCGATGCCAATGGCTTGGTGACCATCAAGTCGCTCATCGCCGGCGTGAAGGGTCTCAACGCCGAGGGTACAGCCCCATCGGTGACCATCACTGCTACCAGCGTTGCCAACCCGGCACTCAGCGCAACCTGCGTAATCACCTACTCGCAGGAGACTGGCGTCGACAACGTGACAGCCAGCAAGACGGTGAAGAGCGTGCGCTACTACAATGCCGCAGGCATGGAGAGCGACAAGGCATTTGACGGCATCAACATGGTTGTGACCTACTACACCGACGGCACCAAGAGCGTGTCGAAGGGTGTGTACACGACCAAATAAACCAAGCACCTCGGGCTCAAGCGATCCTGAGATGCAATAAACACAACACTCAACAAGAAGGGTGGCTTCACCTCTCGCCAAGAGAGCGCGCAAGCCACCCTTCTCATTTTGCGCTTCGACAGCGGGCAAGAGCCACAAGCAAGCCCTGCCCAGCATGAGTCGCATGCCTGGACAGGGCCCCTAAGTGCTAATTGCAGCTTGGGCAAGAGCCCACGGCGCGGGTTCTACTTCTTCACCTTCACGCCGTCGATGATGTAGACGCCTGCATCGAGCGAGCTCACGGGCGCATCGATGCGCTGGCCGCCCAGCGTGTATATGGTGTGGCGGCCACTGGAGGGCGTTGCCACATTCACATCATTGACACCAGTCTCGACCACGTCGATTGTTGCCTTGTCGGCCTTGAAGTCGTCGAGCTGCACCTGATTGGCCCACACGCCCACACGGGTGTTTTGGGGCACATTGGCGACTTGAACCTTCACAAACTTGTCGGTCGACAGTTCCTCGGCGGGAGTGCCAGTGAGTTCGGTGCCTATATCCCAGCTGTCGCCATTGGGAGTGACCACGTAAAATTTCACCGAGCCCCAAGTGAAATACTTCTTCACCATGATGCTGATGTTGCCTTCAACGGGCGGAGTGACGAGCATGTCCTCTTTGGCGATGTCGCCAAAGTCCTCGTCATACTCTACCGTGTTCCACACATAGAGGCAAGCGCTGTTGTCGACACCGTCGTTGGCCATGAAGCGGTACACCGGGTAGGTGCCGAGGCCGCCGTCGTCGAGCACGTGCCCCCAGTTGGCCGGAGCTGCGGTCTCCGACACGTAGTTGCCATTGGAGTCGAGAGTGCCATAGGCCTCGTTGAAGTCGTAGGTGTAGTTTTCAACGACCTTGGTAGCAGCATTTACACACACTTGAGTTGCAGCAATCATCGTTGCTGCCGAAAGGAATAAAAATTTTTTCATAGTGTTGATAATTTTAGGATTGCATGTGAAACACATGTTATAGATATATATAATACATAATATAAAAAAACTCTGGCTTGGAGCAGGAGGCGGCGTCAACGGCTCAATTTCACCTTCTTGCCATTGTGGATGTAGATTGTGCCCCGAGCAGGTGCAGTCACCCGCCGGCCATTGAGGTCGTAGTAGGCACCATCGGCGGCAACAGCAGTCGTCTTCACCCCGCCCACGCCAGTCGAAGTGGTGGGAATGTTGACAAACTTGCGTGCCTGGGCGCTGAAACCAGCCTCGTTGCGCGTGAGCACAATTTGAGCAGGGTGAAGGCCGTGTCGGCAGCCGAGGCGTCGAGTGCGTACATGCCGCTGGGGCGGTCGGTGCTGGTGCTCCAGATGCTGCACCATATCTCTTGGGCACGCACATGGGTGCTGCCGGCAATGAGAGCAATGAATACAATGAACGGCAAACGAGTGGAGGAGTGATTCATAAGATTGGTTGGGAATAAAAGTCAGTCTAAAAAAAATTGCTTGTCGCAAAAAAAAGCGAAACGCTGCAATGCGACATCCCAAAAGGAGATAGATTGCAGTGTTTCGTTTTATGGAGCTTAAAACTTACAGACTCTCTTCTTGAGCGTTGCCAGGCAACGGCTGGGTGGAAAAAGGGAGCAGTCTTTATTTCACCTTCTCGGTGAGCTCGGCACCAGCTTTGAACTTCACTACCTTCTTGGCAGGGATTTCGATTTTCTGCTTGGTTGCGGGGTTGATGCCCGTGCGAGCAGCCTTCTCTTGCACTGCGAAAGTGCCGAAGCCTATGAGAGCCACCTTGTCGCCCTTGGCCAGCGCTTCTTCTACTGCCTCGATGCCGGCTTTGAGAGCCTTGGTTGCATCAACTTTACTCAATCCTGCTTTTGCAACGATAGCGTTGATTAATTCTGTCTTGTTCATAACAATTTGCTTTTTTTTAATGTTATTATTATAGTTTCTAGGCATTTATTTGCGCAAATATAGACAAAGAGAAAAATAAAACAAAAAATTTTGCACAAAAATTTTAAATTTTACCGAAAAATGGGCGTTTTAGGGATAATTAATAGCAAAAGAAGAGCTATTTTCATTACATTTGCAGATAAAAACATCGACAAAACGCTTCGACAGCAAAACAGTATAAAAAGGAGAGAGAAAGAAACATGGCATCTTATCACTACAACAGAGGGTTCATCGACTCGATTCCGCCTGTAACCAAAAACCTGCTCATCATCAATGTGCTCGTGTGGGTGGCCACCTTCGTGCTCAAGGGCAAGGGGGTGGACCTGGACCTGTACCTGGGGTTGCACTTCTGGAAAGGCAGCGACTTCGGACTGTGGCAGTTTGTGACCTACATGTTCATGCACGACACGAGCAGCTTGGGCTCGGGATTTACCCACATTTTCTTCAACATGTTTTCGTTGTGGATGTTTGGCCGCATTCTCGAGCCAGTGATGGGACGCAACCGCTACCTCACCTACTATGTCGTGTGCGGCTTGGGCGCAGCACTGGTGCAGGAGCTTGTGTGGCAATTCACCTGGCCTGCCGTGGCAGCCGGCATGTTCAGCTACGGCGGCGTGGCGGGCGTCACCACAGCGCAGTTGCAGCAAGCCATAGCCACAGGCGCAATACCTGCCTCGATGCTCAACCAGTGTTTCAATGCCTTTGTCACCATCGGGGCCTCGGGCGCAGTGTTTGGCATTCTGCTGGCCTTCGGCATGCTATTTCCCAACATGCCGCTCTACATCATCCCCTTCCCGTTCCCCATCAAGGCCAAATGGATGGTGATAGGGTACGGGCTGGTGGAGCTGGCCTTCGGCGTTACGGGCGAGGTCACCAGCGTGGCCCACTTTGCCCACCTGGGCGGCATGCTGTTTGGCTTCCTGCTCTTGCTGTACTGGAGAAAAACAAAACACATGGGGCGCGGATATGAGTATATGGACTGACATCTCGTCGCGCTACCGTCGCGCCACACCGCTGCTGCGGCTGGTGTATATCGACGTGGGGCTCTTCCTGGCCCTGCGCGTTGTAGCGCTTGTGGGCGTGCTCATGGGTGTGCCTGCCGAGCAGCTCATCAAGTGGGTGGAGATGCCCTCGACCCTTGAGGGTCTGGCCCGCCAGCCATGGACGGCCGTGAGCTACATGTTTTTCCACTACGACGTGTTGCACATCTTGTTCAACATGCTGTGGCTATACTGGCTGGGACGCATCTTTCTGGAATATTTCAACTCCAAGCAGCTCGTGGGGCTCTACCTCATGGGCGGACTGGGCGGCGGCGCCCTCTACCTGGCGGCCTATGCCACCCTGCCCTACTTTGCCCACCAGCCGGCCACGGCCTATCTCATAGGGGCATCGGCCTCGATACTTGCCATTGTGGTTGCAGTGGCAGTCTATGCCCCCGACTACCGCATAGGGCTGCTCATGCTGGGCGACATCTCGCTCAAGTGGGTGGCCATCATCACCATTGTGATCCTGATGCTGGGCACCGGCGAGGCGCAAATGGGGGCGCAGGCAGCTCACCTGGGTGGGGCCCTCGTGGGAGTGGCCTACGGCCTTGCCATGCGGCGCGGCCACGACATCACCGCGTGGCTCAATGCCTGCCTCGACTCCATGGCAGGCCTCTTCAAGCGCCGCCGGGGGCCAGGGCGGCCCACAGGCGGAAGGGCCTTTCACTACCAGGCCAACAGGGCTGCGGCACCGTCGCCCCAAGGGCCCAGCGAGGCCGAGATCGATGCCATTCTCGACAAGCTCAAGCGCTCGGGCTACGGCGCACTGAGCGACAAGGAAAAGGAGACCCTCTTCAAGGCATCGTCCAACTAAAAGAGCTACGACTGAAGTCAACCTGTCATCATCATCATCATCATCTATGCACATCAACCGGAAGTCATATCGCATCAAGCATCTCGCCATAGGCATAGGCATCGTCATGACCTTCATGCTTGCGGTGCTGCTGGTCTTTGCGGCCTACGGCGGTCACATCGACCCCGAGCGGGGCACAGTCTTCGCCCTGGCCACGCTTGCCTTCCCGTTTGTGTTTATCGTGTCGCTCATGGCGGCCTTGCTGTGGATTATCGTGGGCCAGTGGCGCGTGTCGCTGCTGCTGTTTCTGGCCATGGGGCTGTCGTGGCCCACGGTGCGGGTGATAAGCCCGTTCAACATAAGCACCCACAAGCCCACAGCCAAGCAAGACTCGACGATGTTTAAGGTGCTCACATTCAACGTCATGAACTTCAACGTGATGAAGGTGGGCGACGACAGTGTGGGCAACAAACAGGGCCAGGCCACCGTGAACTACATCCTCAACCAGGATGCCGACGTGGTGCTGCTGCAAGAAGCCTCGCTCAACGCCGACTACAACGACTTGAAGCTCATGAAGCCCTACATGAAGGAGATAAAGAAGAAATATCCCTACCGTGACCACGGGTATCACGACCAGATAATATGGTCGAAGCACCCCTACACCAAGGTCGAAGACCCGGCGGTGAAAGAGGGCTTTGCCGCGCCCGACGACCCGGTGAACAGCTACCACTTCTATGCCCGGGCCTTCGATGTGCTGGTGCCTGGCCACACGGTGCGCATCTTCAACATCCACCTCAACTCGATAGGGCTCTCGCTCGACGACCGCAAGGCCTTTGTCGAGATGACCGACTTCAAGACCGAAGGCTCTCGCGAGCGGCTCAAGCGGGTGCGCTACACGCTGATAGGCAAACTGGGGCTCGCCTTCCGCAAGCATGCCCAGCAGGCGCGCATCATACGCGAGGTGATTGACCAAAGCGACGAGAACGTGATCGTGTGCGGCGACTTCAACGACACGCCCCAGTCGTTTGCCTATCGCACCGTGCGCGGCAGCGACATGCACGATGCGTGGATGGAGTGCGGCTTCGGTCCCACCTACACCTTCCACGGCAGCCGCCTGTATTTCAAAATCGACCAGGTGCTTTACCGCGGCGACATGATTGCAACCTCGTGCCACCGCGACCGGGCCGGCTCAAGCGACCACTACCCGCTGGTGACCACCTTTGTGTGGAAAAACTGAGCCGCTGCAAGAATAGTCACACACACACTATATCAATAAATACAAATTAATCTTAAAGCAACGCTGATTATGAAGAAAGTATTATTATCACTCCTGGCCATAGGGTGCCTTGCAACAGGCGCCGCCGGGGCAAACAAAACCAACGTGAAACAGCATCAAAATCCATTCTTGAAACCCTATACCACACAGTATGGGATTCCACCCTTTGAGAAAATCACCCTCGACGACTACATTCCCGCCATCAAAGCCGGCATCGAGCAGCAAAACCAAGAGATAGCCGCCATCGTGGCCAGCAAGAAGACGCCCGACTTTGAAAACACGGTGCTCGCACTCGACAACTGCGGCGAGATACTGAGCCGCGTGTCCTATGTGTTCTACGCCTTGAGCGAGAGCGACGCCACGCCCGAGATGCAGAAGCTCGCCGAGCAAGTGTCGCCCATGCTCACGGCACAGAGCGACGCCATGTATATGAATCCCGGCCTCTTTGCCCGCGTCAAGGCTGTGCACGACAATGCCGATGCACTGAAGCTCGACAAGGCACAACGGCGCCTCACCGACAAGTACTACAAGCGCTTTGTGCGCAACGGCGCCCTGCTCGACGCCGCCCACAAAGACACACTCAAAGCCATCAACAAGCGCCTGGCCTCGCTGCAACTCAACTTCACCCAAAACGTGATGCACGAGATTGCCAACAACCTGATTGTGGTCGACAGCAAGGAGCGTCTCTCGGGGCTGCCCCAGTCGACCATCGACGACGCCGCCAAGCTGGCCGGCGAGAAGGGCATGCCGGGCAAGTGGGTGTTTACCGCCTCGGGCGCAACCCGCCTGAGCGTGCTCACCAACGCCGACGACCGCGACCTGCGCAAGCAGATGTATGAGACCTACACCCACACGGCCAGCCGCGGCAATGCCTACGACAACAGCGCCATCATCAACGAGATCATGCAGCTGCGCCAGAAGAAAGCCAAGATGCTTGGCTTCAAGACCTTTGCCGACTATGCTGTCGACCCCTGGATGGCCAAGACCCCCGAGGCTGCCGAGAAGCTGCTCATGCAACTGTGGAAGCCCGCAGTGAAAAAGGTGGACGAGGAAGTGGCCGACATGCAGCGCTATGCCGACAGCCACGGTGGCAACTTCAAGATTGCCGCCTACGACTATTACTACTATGCCGAGAAGGTGAAGAAAGAGAAATTCAACTTCAGCGAGGACCAGGTGCGCCCCTACTTTGTGCTCGACAGCGTGGTGAAAAACGGCATCTTCTATGTCGCCAAGAAGCTCTACGGCCTCAACTTCAAGGTTATGCCCAAGGCGCCGAAGTACAACCCCGAGGTGACCGTGTATGACGTGACCGACAACAACGGCAAGCACGTGGCCGTGTTCATGACCGACTATTTCCCGCGTGCCACCAAGGCACAAGGCGCATGGATGAGCGAGCTCAACGCAGCCTACGACTTCGGCGGCAAGAGCGAACGCCCCATCATCTACAACGTGGCCAGCCTCACGCCTCCCACCAAAGACGCCCCCTCGCTGCTCACGCTCGACGAGGTAGAAACCGTGTTCCACGAGTTTGGCCATGCCCTCAACGGCATGCTCACCCGCGCCCCCTACAAGGGACTTGAAGGCACCAACATCGACCGCGACATGGTGGAGCAGCCCTCGCAGATGAACGAGAACTTCGCGCTCGTGCCCGAGGTGCTCAAGAACTATGCCAAGAATTACAAGACCGGCGAGGTGATACCGCAAAATCTCGTCGACAAGATCATCGAGACCAGCAAGTTCAACCAGGGCTTCATGACCACCGAGCTGGTGGGCGCCGCCCTGCTCGACATCGAGTGGCACAAGCTCGACTTTGCCAAGGATATCGACGTCAAGGCTTTTGAAAACTGGGTGTCGCGTCGCCTGGGCAAGCCCGAGGTGGTGGAATACCGCTATCGCAGCCCCTACTTCAAGCACATCTTCGACAACGACCAGTACAGCTGCGGCTACTACACCTACCTGTGGAGCGAGGTGCTTGCAGCCGACGCTTGGAACCGCTTTGAGACCGAGGGCCCGCTCAACCCAGCCGTTGCGGCCGACTACATGCACTACATCCTGGAGCCAGGCGACACCGACGATGCCATGACGCTCTACAAGAAGTTCAGCGGCCACGAGCCCAACGCCGACGCCCTGCTGCGCGCCCGCGGCCTCAAGTGAGCACCGCACAGAGTGCCCCCCCTGCCGCATGACGACTCTCGCACCCACAAGGTGCTGCAATAGGCAATTCACGTTGCACATTGCAGCACCTTTTCTTGATTGCATGAGCCCGGGAGCCCTGCCCCTGCAGGGCACGGCAGCGCCGATATTGCCATGTGCGGTAATTTTTGTACCTTTGCACAAATAAATAGCGCAATCAGTCACAATCAACACACTCATCTTTATGGATTGGATAATCGAACTCATAACGGGCAACAGCGTGGCACACGCCATCTTTATCTACTCCTTTGTCATCGCCATAGGCATGGCACTGGGCAAGATAAAAATCTTCGGCATCTCGCTGGGTTCAATCTTCGTACTCTTTGTGGGTCTTGCGGTGGGCCACTTCGGCGCCGTGATCGACCCCAACATCCTCAAGTTTATACAAGAATTCGGACTCATTCTGTTTATCTTCTCGATAGGATTGCAAGTGGGCCCTTCGTTTTTCTCGTCGTTCAAGGAAGGCGGCCTGCTGCTCAATGGCTTGGCACTGGCCATCATAGGGCTCAACATCGTTGTAGCCCTGGCCATATACTACTGCACCGGCGACGTGAAGCCCAACGAGATCGTGGGCATACTCTCGGGTAGTGTGACCAACACGCCCGGGCTGGGTGCTGCCCAGCAGTCGCTCATCGAGACCCTGGGTGGCGAGGCCGCCCGCCCGCTCAACGAGTCGATGTCGATGGGCTATGCCGCCGCCTACCCGCTGGGCGTGGTGGGCATCATCCTGTCGATGATACTGGTGAAAGTGATTTTCAAGGTCAACGTCGAGAGCGACTCCAAGGCGGTAGAGGAAGACAGGGAGCAAAGCCTGCTCAAGCCCCACGTGGTCACCTACGAGGTGACCAACCGTCTCATCTACGACTGCACCGTCGAACGCATGCACGGCATCATCGACCGCAACTTTGTGATATCGCGCATCAAGAAGCACGCTACCGGCGAGGTAATCGTGCCCAAGGCCGACACCAAAATCGAAGACCACGACCTGCTGCGCATCGTGATAAGCGTGCAAGACGAGGAAGTGTTTGACGCCGTGATAGGACACAAGGTGGAAATGGACTGGAAGATGGAGCAGACGCCCGTGGTGTCGCGCCGCATCGTGGTGACCAACAACGCCTACAGCGGCAAGAAAATAGGTCAGCTGCGTCTGCCCAAGGGCTACGGGCTGAACGCCACCCGCGTGAACCGCGCCGGCGTGGAGCTGCTGGCCAGCGCCAACCTGAGCCTGCAAGTGGGCGACCGCATCACGGTGGTGGGCCAGCTCGACGACATCAACCGCCTGGCCTCCAACCTGGGCAACTCGGTGAAGCGCCTCAACCAGCCCAACATGTTCATGATGTTTATAGGCATCTTTGTGGGTATCCTCATCGGCTCGATACCCATCGCCATACCGGGCATGACGGTGCCCATGAAGCTCGGCCTGGCCGGCGGCCCTCTGATTGCGGCTATATGCCTGGGCCGCTGGGGCTACAAGATAAAGATTGTGACCTACACCTCGTCGAGCGCCAACCTCATGCTGCGCGAGCTGGGCATGTGTCTCTTCCTGGCCAGTGTGGGCCTTGCCGCCGGCGGCAAGTTTGGCGTCACCGTGTTCACCGCCACAGGAGCGCGCTGGGTGCTGTATGGCTTCATCATCACCTTCATCCCGCTCATGATAGTGGCCTCGCTGGCACGCGGCAAGTTTAAGATGAACTATGGCACACTCATGGGCCTGATATCGGGCTCCACCACCGACCCGCCAGCCCTGGCCTATGCCAACAAGACCTTCAACAACGACGCGCCAGCCGTGGCCTACTCCACCGTGTACCCGCTCACGATGTTTATGCGCGTGATCACGGCGCAAATTCTCATCCTGGTACTGGCTTGAGCGCGGCTACCGCGAGGTAGCACGACAACTGCAATCGAGAGGAAGCCCACGTGTGTGAGCTTCCTCCCTTTTTTTTTACTGCCCGTCGGCCTCAGGGGCGGTGTAGAAGTCGATGACACGCTCTATGGCCTTGCGGCACACGGGGCAAAAGTAGGGAACGGCATTGGAGCGCATGCGGCAGTCGGGATAGGCGCGATACACGCCCTTGAGGCTGTAGCCGGCGCCCTCGTAGAGGCCGGGACGGTCGAGCCGTGCCGAGTCGACCGGCGTGGGCACGGGAGTGTGGCTGGCGACGAGCTGCTCCCACTTGCCCTTGAAATGCGCCAGCGTGGTGATGTTGGGCTCCCAAGGCTCCACGTCGCGGGGATAGGTAGAATCCTCCTCGCCGGCATAGGCATACTCGTCGGCCAGGCCGGCAAAACTGTGGCCAAACTCGTGGACAATGACCTGGGCAAAAGCCTTGTGGTGGGTCGACGACAGGTCGTAGCTGTTGAGGATGCCACCGCCGCCATACTTGCTGCTGTTGACCAGCACAATGATGTGCTCATAGGGAATGCCCGCGAGCACGTCGTGCAAGCGATTGAGTGCCAGGGTGGTGAGATAGCGGTCGCTGTAGAAGGTGTCGAAGTGCGACTGGAGCAGCGTGTTGCGCCACACGCCATTGCCAGGCTCGCTGGTGCCGCTCTGGGCCGACGGGGCTGTGACAGCCACGATGCTGAACTTGTTGCGGTTGCTCTTGAAAGGCTCGTGGGCAAACAGGGCCTCGTTGGCCTTGTCGACGTCGGCAAGGAAGGTGGCCATCTCGGCCTGGGTGTAGCCCTCGGCCACATAGGCGATGTGAATGCAGCGCAACGAGTCGGCAGCACGCTGCACGACCACATGAGGCGCAGTGCCTGCTGCATCGGTGTTGCGCGTGAGAATGTCGCTGGGCACTACCTGGTGGGTGAGCGAGGCAGCGACGCGGTGGCGGCTGTCGCGCAGGTCGACGGTGATATCGACCGTGTCGACGGGCATGGGCACGAGAAACACGTTTTCAAACGCACGGCTGGCGACCTGTGCCTCGGGGCTGGTGAGCCACTCCTGAAACAGGGTGGAGAATGAGTTGCGGTATATCACTTCGCCAGTGCGGTGCAGGCGCATGGTGAGCTGGCCGTTGCCCTCAACCGGCACCTGCGCCAGCCTGTGGCGCTTGCCCCACCAGTGGGCACTCTTGCAGTAGTTGCTCACGGCAATGTGCTGGCAGGCGGCATTGCCCGAGAAGATGTAGTTGAGGCGCAGCGTGGTATCGCTGAAGTGGGTGTCGAAGTCGATGTGCCGCGCCTGTGCGGGCACGCCCAGGCACAGGAGCATTGCAGCGGTGATGATGAATTGGAGCTTCATGAGTGAAATAATAATGGGTATTGTAGCGGCGTGGAGCAAAACCGCGCCACTGCAAACTTACAACATTTAGGCGTCCTCGACAAGAGCCCCGACGCCGCGAGGTGGCCAAAATATTGCCCGATAGCAGGAACAAAACAAGATAAATAATTGTGGCTGTGAAAAATAATTCATATCTTTGTCCGATTTTTACTAGTATAATAAAAAAAATATGTTAACACCTACAAAGAAAACCATCGCCCTGGCTGACGGTCGCGAGATCAGCATTGAAACAGGGAGACTTGCCAAGCAAGCCGATGGAGCTGTTGAACTGCGCTTTGGCAACACCATGTTGCTGGCTACAGTGTGTTCGGCCAAAGAGGCCGAGGAGGGGGCCGACTTCATGCCCCTGCAAGTTGAATACAAAGAGAAATACTCGTCGGTGGGCCGTTATCCCGGCGGTTTCACCAAGCGTGAAGGCCGCCCGAGCGACAACGAGATACTCACCGCCCGCCTGGTCGACCGCGTGCTGCGCCCGCTGTTCCCGTCCAACTATCATGCCAACACGATAGTGAACGTGATCCTGTTTTCGAGCGACGGCGTAGACCAGCCCGATGCCTTTGCCGGCCTGGCTGCCAGTGCAGCCATCGCCGTGAGCGACGTCCCCTTTGAGGAGCCCATTGCCGAGGTGCGTGTGGCACGCATCAACGGCGAATTCGTCATCGATCCTACATTTGAACAGGCCAAAGACGCTGACATAGAACTGATGGTAGGTGCTACATACGACAATATTATGATGGTCGAAGGTGAGATGGACGAATGCTCAGAAGATGAGCTCATCGCTGCCCTCAAGGCTGCCCACGAGGCAATCAAGCCCCTGTGCCTGATGCAGAAGGAGCTGGCCCAGGAGCTGGGCGTGGTGAAGCGTGAGTACTGCCACGAGACCGACGACGAGGAGATACACGAGCGCATGCGCAAGGAAATTTACCCCAAGTGCTATGCCGTGGCCAAGGCCGGCAACGCCGACAAGCAATGGCGCAACGACAGCTTCCAGAAGGCCTTTGACGACTTCATGGAGACCATCCCCGAGGAGGAGCGCGAGGAGAAGACCCCGATGATCACCCGCTACTTCAACGAGATACAGCGCGACGCCGTGCGCCGCTGCATCCTCGACGAGGGCATACGCATGGACGGCCGCCGTCTCGACGAGATAAGGCCCATCACGTGCATCCCCGACTACCTGCCCGGCCCACACGGATCGGCCTTGTTCCAGCGTGGCGAGACCCAGGCTCTGGCAACCGTGACCCTGGGCACCAAGCTCGACGAGAAGCTCGTCGACGACGCCCTGGTGCGCTACGACGAGCGCTTCTTGCTGCACTACAACTTCCCAGGCTTTGCCACTGGCGAGGCCAAGGCAGCCCGCGGCATCAGCCGCCGCGAGATAGGGCACGGCAACCTGGCACGCCGCGCCCTGAAGCGCATGCTCCCGGCCGACCTGCCCTACACGGTGCGTGTGGTGAGCGATATTCTGGAATCGAACGGCTCGTCGTCGATGGCTACTGTGTGTGCCGGCTGCATGGCACTGCTCGATGCCGGCGTGAAGCTGAAGAAGCCGGTGGCCGGCGTGGCCATGGGCCTGATAAGCGACGAGGGCAACGTGAAGCACGCCATCTTGAGCGACATCCTGGGCGATGAAGACCACCTGGGCGACATGGACTTCAAGGTGACTGGCACCGTCGACGGCATCACTGCCACACAGATGGACATCAAGTGCGACGGTCTGCCCTACGAGATTCTTGAGAAGGCTCTGCAGCAAGCCAAGGAGGGCCGCCTGCACATCCTCAAGCTCATCAACGAGGCCATACCCGAGCCGCGTGCCGACTACAAGCCTCATGTGCCGCGCATCGTGCACATGACCGTCGACAAGGACTTCATAGGCGCCATCATAGGCAAGGGCGGCGAGGTGATACAAGGCATCCAGGAGGATACGGGTGCCATCGTGACCATCGACGAGATCGACGGCAAGGGAGAAATCGACATCAGCGCCCCCGACAAGGACAAGATCGATGCTGCCGTAGAGCGCATCAAGGCCATCATCGCTGTGCCTGAGATCGACAAGGTGTATGAGGGCCCGGTGAAGAGCATCCTCGAGTTTGGCGCATTTGTCGAGTTCATGCCTGGCCGCGACGGCCTGCTGCACATCAGCGAGATAAGCTGGGACCGCCTCGAGGACATGGAAGCCAGCGGCCTGCACGAGGGCGACATCGTGAAGGTGAAGCTCATCGAGATCGACAAGAAGACGGGCAAGTACCGCCTGAGCATGCGCGCCCTGCAAGACAAGCCCGAGGGCTGGACCGAGCGCAGGGGCGGCGAACGCCGCGGCGGTCCTCGCCACGACGGCGAGCGCCGTGGTGAGGGTCGTGGCCCACGCCGCAGCGAGGGCCGTGGTCCGCGTCGCGAGAGCCGCGGTCCACGCCGTGAGCCTCGCCAGCAAGACGAGCAGCAGTAACACCCCCACGACGACTACCCCATGCCTCATGCACCCCCATAAAGGGACGGGAGGCGTCGATACCACATCGCCAGAGCCTGCAATAGTGCAGACCCTGGCGATTTTTTACATGGGCAGGCGCCACACATGGGGCAGCACGGCACGGCCGCCATGTAGCACGCAAAAAGTCCCGCAGCCAGGAGGCGGCGATGTTGCGCCTGGGCTGCGGGACTCGTGCTTTTTTTCTTTTTGTTTCAACTGCCGCTCAGCCTCGATGATGATGAGTATAGGCCTGCCGCCACAATGATGTGTGTGTGCGGGCTGGGCACAGGGCTGGGCGCCTCAGTTGTCTAAATTGCGCTGGTTCTTGGAGCGGCGTTCCTTCTTGCTCTGCGAACTGCTTGTGTCTTTCTCTTCTTTAAGGTCGATTTCGTTGTGGTTCTTGTCGAGCACCTTGTATTGCAGGTAGGCCAGCGACTGGTCGGGCAGGATTTTGAACTTGCGTCCAAACTCACGGCGCCACTTGAAGTACTCGCTGATGATACCCTTCTTGAGATAGGCCTCGACAAAGGGGTGGACATACATTGTGAATCGATCGACATGCAGGTCGTTGACCAAATAGGAAATTTTGTCTTTGAGCATGTCGGTAAACAACAGCGAAGGCTGGATCTCGCCCTTACCTCCACACGAAGGGCAGGTCTCGGCAGTGACGATGTCAAGGGCCGGTCGCACGCGTTGCCGCGTGATTTGCATGAGCCCGAACTTGCTCAGGGGCAAGATATTGTGCCGGGCACGGTCCTTCTGCATCACTTCTCGCATGTGGTCGTAGAGGGCCTGGCGGTGTTCGGCCTTGGCCATGTCGATAAAGTCGATGACGATGATGCCGCCCATGTCGCGCAGGCGCAGCTGGCGGGCGATCTCGTCGGCAGCGAGCAGGTTCACATCGAGCGCATTGCTCTCCTGGTCGCTCGAAGCCCTCGAGCGGTTGCCCGAGTTGACATCGATCACATGCAGTGCTTCGGTTGTCTCAATAATAATGTATGCGCCCGACTTGAAAGATACCGTTTTGCCAAACGACGACTTGATTTGCCTGGTGACATTAAACTTGTCGAAGATAGGCGTCTCGTCGGTGTAAATCTTCACGATATCGGCACGGTCGGGGGCGATTAGGCTCACATAGTGGTGAATTTGGTCGAAGATCTCGGCGTTGTTCACGTGGATGCTTTCGAAGTCGGGGCTGAAGATGTCGCGTATCAAGCTCACGGCCCGGCTCTCCTCCTCGTAGACGAGTTCGGGGGCCTCGGCATGTTGAATCTTGGCAACAGCGTCGTCCCAGCTTTTCACCAGCACCTTCATCTCGGCATTGAGTTCGGCTGCGCGCTTGTTTTCGGCCGACGTGCGGATGATGACGCCGAAGTGGGCGGGCTTGATGCTCTCCACGAGGCGACGCAGGCGCATTTTCTCGGCCGAGTCTTTGATCTTTTGCGACACCGAAATCTTGTCGTTGAACGGAATCAGGACCATGAAGCGTCCTGTGAAGGTGATTTCGGTAGTCAACCGGGGTCCCTTGGTCGAGATGGGCTCTTTGGCAACTTGCACAATGAGCTCCTGCCCTTGTGTGAGCACGTCGGAGACCGAGCCGTGCTTGTTGATGTCGGGCTTGAATTTCACCTTCGACAGGCTCGGGGGCTTTTTCCCGGGGTTTTGGCGCACCGTCTTGATGTAGTCGCTGTAGGTGCTGAACTGTGATCCTAAATCAAGGTAATGAAGAAACGCGTCTTTGCTGTAGCCCACATTCACAAATGCGGCATTCAAGCCAGGCATGAGTTTCTTCACCTTGGCAAAGTAGAGGTTGCCGACGGCATAGGAGGCATCTCGCGACTCCTTCTGCAGCGATACCAGCCGTCCGTCTTCGAGCAGGGCGGTCGATATGTCGGCGGGTTGTACGTCAACTACAAGTTCACTTTTCATTGTGAGGAAGTAGATTTAGCCACACACGCGGCACCCACACGAGCAACGTGTGCCTGCTGTTAAAAAAAACACCGAGAACAAACTCTCGCGCAGCGCTCGTAACCGAGACCAGGGCATGAAGAGATTGTTCTCAGTATTGTGTGTGTGACTCACCCAGAAAGATTATTTCTTAGATTTGTGTCTATTCTTTCTAAGTCTTTTCTTGCGCTTGTGCGTAGCCATCTTGTGGCCTTTTCTTTTCTTTCCGCTTGGCATATTATTACTTAGTTTAAAATTAAATGATTAAAAAATTGTATTATATATATTATTATTGTCTCAACTGTTGTGTCGACAAGGCATCGCCTCGCCCCACCACGAGGGTGCTGGCAAGAGCCGCGTGCTGTGTATTGTATTATTTCACCTGCTCCATGAACACCTTAGCTGGCTTGAAAGCCGGAATCTTGTGCTCTGGAATGATGATGGTGGTGTTCTTGGAGATGTTGCGTGCAGTCTTCTGCGAACGGGTCTTCACGATGAAGCTGCCGAAACCACGCAAGTACACGTTTTCACCGCTTGCCAAAGAGTCCTTCACAGTTTCCATGAATTTCTCCAGTGTTTCGAGTACCGAAGCCTTGTCAATACCTGTAGATTTTGAGATTTCGCTTACGATGTCTGCCTTAGTCATTGTAAATTGTGTTTTATTTAATTTGTAAAGTTTAGAATAATCATTTAGTGCAAAATAAAGAGCCATTCCCTTAGCAGCTATCTGCCAGCGTTTTAAGCACGCAGAGTCGCCGTTGAAGAGGTGGTCTCGGTTTTTGCAAGTGCAAATATCGCAATTTTTTTTTAATTAGCCGCTCTTTCCCTCTGTTTTTTATCATTAAAATTTGTTTTTTATCAATTGTTTAGGGATTCTCTACCCACCATAAATAGGGTGCTTTGCGACGCTGCCAAGCGGGCATTGCCAGGGGGAGCCGGCACGCCCGCGGCACAAGCAGAGAGGGGGGCGTGCACGCGCACACGTAGGCGAGCGCACGCCCCTCTCCTATTCCGCTTCGGCTATCGGGCAGCAAGCTTGGCGTGCTACCGGCGTGGCTTGAAGCCGAAGGTGAGCCCCAGCGTGACAAAGGCGTGGCGGTTGGCCCGCTCCTGCAGCTTGTAGCCTGCCGTGATGCGTGCCAGGTTGCCTATGTGCACACCCACGCGCGGCATGAAGGCCACCGAGCCCGACGTGCCGTCGTCGGTGAAATTCTCGCCATTGATGTCGCCCCCGGCGCGCTCGAGGTCGTTGCTGGTGTCGATGTGGCAATAGCCCAGCCCGATGCCGCCAAAGAGGGTCACGCACTTGCTCACACGCTTGCGGTAGTCGCAGGTGAGCATCACGCTGGTCGAGTTGTAGTCGAACGTGCTGTGGCTTGTGACGGTGCCATAGTCGTCGCTCATGGTGTAGCCATAGGTGCGGCGCTCCACGATGTTGTAGGACACCTGCACGCCCAGGGCGAGGGGCACCCGGGCAAAGTTGTAGCGTGCCTCGCCATAGTAGTCGATGCCCACCTTGTTTTTCTTCATCGCCTCGACGTTGGCAATGCCGAAGTTGGGCCCGGCGCCCGCCTCGATTTCAAAGGCGTTGTCGCGCGTGAAATAGTTGTCCTGTGCCTGCACCGCGCTCACAGCAATTATAGCTGTGACTGCTGTTGCCAACAGTAATAAAGAACGTGATTTCATAATTGTGATATTTAAGAGTTAAATTGATACTGTTTTTTCTTTTTTTAGTTTATGCCGTTGGTTGCATGTTGCAATGCCACATTCACCAGTTTCAAACTACGGCGCAAATATAACCTGAATAATTCATATTAACAACAAAGAAGCTGCACTTCGTTTTGGAATATGGGAAAACCTGGATAGCATTGAAAACAAAATAAGTAAATCGGAAATGATCTTAAAATCAAATACTTGCATTTCGATTTTGAGGGTATTAGACCAACAAAGCCCACAGCTCGATGTGAAATAAATTTGGCAGTTTCGTTTCGATTTACTACTTTTGCCGCAGAAAAGAGACAAATGATTAATTACGATTCACATATCAATACCCTCATCGAGCGGGCTGCCAATGCAGGCTCGGGTTCATTTGTCGTGTGCATGTGTTGTTGCTTGTGTTGAAGCGGCGCAACTTGCATGTATCTTGAAGTAAAAAAAAGATTTTTCTGGTTTTTCCCCACGATTTTTTCACAACTTAAACGCGCCAGGTATCTTGCGAGTTGAGTCAAGACGCCGCACCACCCACACACATCAATTTTTTACAATGCCCCGCGCGTGGCAACACGGCCAATCGGTCGCATGCACTCACGCATTGGCCAAAAGAGAGAGAGAAATTCAATCACAATCTATACATAAAATTCTTTTTAAAAAAAACATCATTATGGGTAAAGTTTATCAAAACATCACCAGCCTCATCGGCAACACTCCACTGCTTGAACTGTCTACAATCGAACGTGAAGAGAACCTGGAAGCACGCGTTCTCGTGAAACTTGAGTACTTCAACCCCGGCGGCAGCGTGAAAGACCGCATTGCCCTGGCCATGGTCGAGGATGCCGAGCGCCGTGGCGCGCTCAAGCCTGGCGGCACCATCATCGAGCCCACCAGCGGCAACACGGGTGTGGGTCTGGCCATGGTGGCTGCTGCCAAGGGCTACAAGGCCATCATCGTCATGCCCGACACCATGAGCCAGGAGCGCCGCAAGCTCATCAAGGCCTATGGCGCCACGCTGGTGCTCACCCCGGGCGCCGAGGGCATGAAGGGCTCGATAGCCAAGGCCCAGGAGATACTGGCCAGCACCGACAACGCCATCATTCCACAGCAATTTGAGAACCCGGCCAATGCTGCCGTGCACTACCTCACTACCGGTCAGGAGATATGGAAGGACACCGAGGGCCAGGTCGACATCTTTGTGGCCGGCGTGGGCACCGGCGGCACCCTCTCGGGCGTGGCACGCGCTCTCAAGGAGCACAAGGCCAGCGTCAAGGCCTATGCCGTGGAGCCTGCTGCATCGCCGGTGCTGGCAGGCGGCAAGCCGGCGCCTCACAAGATACAGGGCATAGGCCCCGGCTTTGTGGCCAAGAACTACGACGCCAGCCTGGTCGACGGCATCATCGAGGTAGAAAACGACGAGGCCATGGACGGTGCACGCCTCATTGCACGCTCGCAGGGCGTGCTGGTGGGCATCTCGTCGGGGGCCGCAATACACGCTGCCATCGAGCTGGCCAAGAAGAAAGAGAACCTGGGCAAGACCATCGTGGCCCTGCTCCCCGACACGGGCGAGCGCTACCTGTCGACTCAGCTCTTCGACTTCTAATGCTCACACTCGCCACGGGCAGGCGGGCCACACGCCCCCTGCCCTGCCGGCAACATCGAGCCACACCGGGTGCTCTGGCCACAGCCAGGGCGGCGGTGTGGCTCTGCTTGTTGAAAAGGTATAGCACAAGTTGATTTCGGCGTGAAGCGAAATATGCTTAACTTTGCGGCATGATGCACAATGTGAAAACCGTATTTCTCGACATCGACGACACGCTGTGGTGGTTTACCGAGAACTCCAAGGAGGCTTTTGCCCACGTCTACAACCAGCACGGGCTTGATCGCCTGTGCAGCTATGAGCGCTTCCACAAGGTGTATATCGAGAAAAACCGTGAGTTGTGGGAGGCCTATCACCACGGCAAGATCGACAAGGCCTACTTGAACAGCGAGCGCTTCAGGTACACGCTCGAGCACTGCGGCTACCAGGGCGACGCGCTGGAGCTGGGCAACAAGCTCAACGCCCACTATCTCAACTACTTGGTAACCCTGCCACGGGTGCTGCCCGGGGCCAAGGAGCTGCTCGAGTACCTCAAGGCCAAGGGCTACGACGTGAACACGCTGAGCAACGGTTTTGCCCACTTCCAGCCCCGCAAGCTGGTGTCGGGAGGACTCGACGGCTACATTCACCGCAACATCTTGAGCGACGACTGCGGCATCACCAAGCCGCTGCCGGGCATCTTCGACTATGCCCTGGCCACCTGCGGGGCCAGCCGCGAGACTACCGTGATGATAGGCGACGACCCCGACGCCGACATCGCGGGCGCCCACAATGCAGGCTGGCGCACCATCTACTTCAACTGGAAGCAACAGCCTGTGGCGCCTGGCGCAGCCGATGCCACCGTGACCCACCTGCTCGAGGTCGAGCGCCTGCTGTGACGGCGCTGCCCCATGCCCTGGTGCGGGCAAGAAAGCATCAAGGCTCCCTGGGCACAGTGGCCCGGGAAGCCTTGAAAACCAATCTGGAAGCTACACATGGCTCGCGTTGCGAGCCGTGCAGGCAATAGTGTGCATAATGAGAATTGTTGTTGCAGCGTGCTTGAGCGCTACTTGTCGCGATACTGGGCAATGGCATCGTCGAGAATGCCTTGCACAAACTCGTCGTGGGTGAGGCTCTTGAGCTCCTGCAGGCTCTTGACACAGGCCTTGAGCATGTTGTCGGAGAGATTGAGGCCCTGCACCTTGCGGCTGAGCGTCATGAGCTTGGTGGCATAGCTCGACACCAGGACGCTGTTGTCGCTCTTGGACGCAGCATCCTTGAAGCAATTGCGGTAGTAGTTGAACTTGGTGAGGAATTTCTCCTCGGTGAGCTTGCGGCTCGAGATGCTGTTGTCGTCACTGTCGACGTAGGTGTAATTGTCCAACGACCTGTTGACAGCGTCGTTGATGCGGTCGCCCAAGTCGCCAAGCTGGTCCAAGCCCGAGAGGTCGAAGGTGTAGATTCCTGCTTTGTTGCTCGACTTCCGGCCAGGCCGTGGCCCATAGGTCTTGACCACACGGCCCTCGACGCGGCCTTTCTTGTTGGTAAACCACTCGGCCGAGTAGCAGTAGCGCAGTTGCTCGTTGTCGGGGTCGGCCATGCAATAGAGCACATAGTGGTAGTTGGAGTTGTTGCCTATCACCACGCGGGTATTGTCGTCGTTGTAAATCAAGTAGGGCTCGCGATTGTCGCTGGGCTCGTGAGTGATGTAGGTGTAGGACAGCTTGGAGTCGGCCTCGCAGGCATCGGTGAACTTCATGATCTGGCTGTCGTTGGCCAGGTCGAAGTAAATTTCGTCGAGAGTCTGCTTCAGGCCCTTGTCGTCGACCTGAGTCGAAGTGCGGGTCTTGGTTGCCTGCTTGCGCAGGCTTTCAAAAGCGGCTTTCACCTGGGGCTGGGCTGCCGCCGGCAAGGCCATGACAATAGTCAAGGCTGCCATAATCAATATTTTTCCAATCTTGTTCATAAGGCATCTGTGCAAAATACGTTATAGTTTATTTTTCTTTTATCGTTTCATAGATGTTGTCGACATGCTGCAGCTGTGCAAGACAGAGGTTGTCGTAGTCGCAGGACTGCTGCAGCTGGACCTCGACAGCGGCATCGCGACAGTAGGCCAACTCCTCCTCGGGGGTCATGCAAACTGGCTGCGAGACCTGTGGTGCCGGGTCGGCGGCATGGGCCGGGCGGCGAGGCGCGGCATGACGGCGACGCGGCTGAGCGGGCCTCGTGGCACGAGCCAGGGTGCGCGGGTTGGCAGCCTGGGCGGCGACCGAGCGCTGCGGGGCAGCAGCCGTGGCCGGCACTGTGACAGCGGGCACGGGGTGTGGCTGCTCGATGCGGGCCGTGACCGGTGCCGTGGCTGGCTTGCTGTGCACCAGGGCCAGCGTCACGCCCAGCAACAGGGCCAGGGCGGCGGCTGCTGTGACCCAAGGCCAGAGCCTCAACTTGCGGCACTGGGCAGCGGGCGCGGGCTGAGCGCTCATGCCGCGGTCGAAGTAGGCAAACATCTGCTTGTAGACGGCCCAGTCGCCCTCCACATCGTGGGTGGCAAAGTAGCGTGCAAGCTCCTGCTCCTGGGCCAGCGTGCTCTCGCCTGCCATGAAGAGGTCGAGTAGCTGCTCGATGTGTCGTTGTTGCTCGTTGTTGTGATGTATAGTCATTGTTGCATGCGTTGTTTAAATTCCAAGAAAAGCGACTTGCGGGCCCTGGCCACCAGGGTGCGGGCCGATGTGGTGGCGATGCCCAGCAAGCGGGCAATCTCGTCGTAGTCGCGGTGCTCTACCTGTCGCATGTAGAGCACGCTGCGCTGGCGGTCGGGCAGGTGGTCGAGGCGCTCTTGCAGCCAGGTGTCGTTGTCGAGCTCCTCGAGTTGCTCCTGCGGGGTGCCGCTGCTGTCGGCCAGCTGGCCCAGGTTGTCGGGCATGGCCACAGTGGCATGCGACTGGCGGCGGCGCTGGCTGTCGACCACGAGGTGGCGGGTCATCACCACCGTGAGCGCTTCGAGCGAGCGGTAGCGGTCGAGCTGGTCGCGCATGTTCCACAGCTTGAGCAGCGCGTCCTGGGCCACATCGTCGGCCTGCATCGCGTCGAGACCGCAGGCAAGCGCCGTGCCCACGGCCTTGCCGCGTAGCCTCACCGCTATTTCGCTGAACGCTTTTTCTTCCATTATCAATCGACTTTCACTATCAAGACGCACCACACCCCAAAATTAAAACAAAGCCATCGCAAAAAAACAGCATTTCGCCCAAAAAAAAATTTTATTTCTGCATCGAGACGCAGGCGGCCACATGGGCCGCACACGGCCTGTTGCCGCCATTGTTGCCGAGGCAACAACTGCAACAATCATAGCCGTAAGCAAAGATACACATCGGGCGTGGGGGTCAACGACGGGAACCGCCCAGGGCGCGGCGGTTGACGTCGACAGGGGTGAGGGGCACAGGGCCGCCGCCACGCGGGGCACGGCCCTGCACGACATCATACTTCTTGTTGTTGTGTATCAGGGCATCGACGAGCTCGTAGATGAGCCCGCCCACGTCGAACGACATGGGCTGACCGAAGACGTTGACCACAGGTGCCACGACAGGCAGGGTGCGCCAACGATGGGAATAGGTGTCGTAGTAGCGCTGCGCGCCCAGGTTGAGCCCCACATTGTCGCCCAACTTGATGCCCAGGGTGCCGCCGTAGCTGGCATCTTGCATGTAGCCCATGGCAGCCACGCTGTGAAAGCGCTGGTCGAGATAGTACTGCCCGAAGAGGTTGAGGCTCAAGCCGCCAGAGAGCCGGTAGCTGGCACGGCCGAAGAAGCCATAGTCGTTCCAGGCATCGCGGCCCATGTGATACTTCATGCCGCTTATGCCAGCCGTGAGCGTGAGGCGGTCGTCGTCGTAGACGCCCGTAAACGACAGGCTCGCCGAGCCCACTGTGCCCAAGGCCGGGAGTGTGGTGTAGCCGCCACTGGCACCCAAATAGGCATTGTCGTAGCGGGCAATCACGCCGCTGGCGCTCCAGTCGCGGCTGTAGGGGTTGCGGTCGAAATTGTAGCGTGGCTCAACCCTGAGGGGCTGGCCGGCCGGGCCATGAAACACGGGCAGCATGGTCACCTCGTCGCTCAAGCCACGCAAGTTGTTGCTCACCTTGGGCATCTCCAGAGGGCGGTAGTTGAAGGTGGGCGGCGTGACCACATTGGGGGCGGTAAAGGTGACCACAGGTTGCAGCGGCTGCAATGTGGGCACATCGAGCTTGAACCGGGGCACAGCCAGCGTGTCGAGCCGCTCCTGCGCTCCAACCGCCACAGTCACGGCCGCCATCGCCACGACTGCTACCATGAGTCGCCGTTTCATCATTCTGCCATCACCTGTCATCATTTCGTCTTGTTTTTTTCATCGGCGGGAGCCATCGTCCCACCTTGGCAAAGATAGCGATTGCAGTTTATTTCGCCAAGAAAAGCGCGACTTTTCAAAGCAGGCAGGAGAAAGTTAATTTGTGTTAAGTTTAGTTGAATTTTTGTCGTGTTTACTTTACTTTTTGTAAAACGTAGTTTATATTTGCAACCGTTAAGTTCAACCTCAAAAAAAAAAATTATGAAAACTAACTATTTGTTTCCGCACAAGTGCAAGTGGATAGGATGGGCACTGTTTGTACCCTTTTTCCTGCTGGCCATCTACTCGCTTGTTGCCGACCAGGAGATCGACAACTGGGTGACACTGCCATGGCCTTGTATAGGCCAGGCATTTTTTAGCAACGCAACCGGCATAGGCATCAACAGCGTGGGGCTGGGCGACGAGATAGTGGGCGTGGTGCTCACTGTGTCGCTACTGCTCATAGGCTTCGCGCGAGAGAAACAAGAAGACGAGTACACCATTGCGCTGCGCTTCAAGTCGCTGGCTTGGTCGATGAAGGTCGACGCCGCGCTGCTCATCGCCGCGCTGCTGTTCACCTATGGCATGGTCTTTTTCTACTTTTGGTATGCTTATTTGATACTGATTTTCTTGCTCTATGTGGGGAGGTTCTACTATGAGCTGTACAAGTTCAGGAGGAGCAGCGATGAAGAATAACATCAAGGTGCAACGCGCCATAGCAGGCCTCACGCAGGCCGACCTGGCCGAGAAGACGGGCGTGAGCCGGCAGACGGTGAACGCCATCGAGAAGGGCAAGTTTGTGCCCTCGACGGTGCTGGCGCTCAAAATGTGCAGCGTCTTTGGCAAGGCGCTCGACGAGGTGTTTCAGCTGGAAGACTCCGACTGGGAGAAGTAGACCCCCACACACACATCGTGGACAAAAGCTAAGCGGCAGGAAGGCTTTGAACGCTTTCCTGCCGCTATTGTTAAGCTCTGGCTCATAGAGGGCCGCGAGGTGTGGCATGTGAACTATTTCACCAGCACCTTCACGGCCGAGCCATCGGTATAGGGCGTGGCATAGGGCTGACCCAGCAGCAACGAGCCCAGGCGTCAATATAATTTTGTAACTTTGCATCCACACAGGTTGCTGACAAAAATATTCGGAGCAAAATGGAAATGTACTTGACTTTGACAATGGTGGGCCTGATAGCCGGCACGCTGTCGGGCTCGGTGGGCTTTGGCGGCGGCATGATACTGTTGCCTGTCATCACCTATTTCTACGGCGTTGAGATTGCAGTGCCAGTGTCGACCATCGCGCAGATGATGAGCAACCTCTCGCGTGCGGCGATGGGCTGGCGCGCGATCGAATGGAAGCAGGTGGCCTGGTTCCTGCTGCCGGCCCTGCCCTTCACGGCGCTGGGCGCCTTCGGCTTCTCGATTGTCGACAAGACGGTGATGACGCGCGTGCTGTGCGCCTTTCTCATTGCCTTTTCAATCATGAAAGTGAGGGGCAAGATGCACCTGCCCAAGGGGCGCAAGACCATGCTCGCGGGCGGCGCACTCACCGGCCTCTTCAACGGGCTGCTGGGCATCTCGGGGCCGCTGAGCTCGGCCGTGTTTCTCTCGCTCGAGCTCTCGCCCGTGTCCTACATCGTGAGCGAGGCCACAGCCGCCACAGCCATGCACATCGTGAAGGCCGTGACCTACGGCAAGTGCGACCTCATGTCGTGGCACATCTTCATCAACGGTTTCTTCATAGGGTGCGCCATGATGGCCGGCAATTTCATAGCCCTCAAGCTCATAAAACGCGCTCACAAGAAGTCCTACCAGCGCGTTGTGGCCCTTGTCATGATCGCCGTGTCGCTCTGGCTCTTCATCCAGGCCTGACCTGCCTTTCACACGGGGATGCATCGGGTCGCGGTGCGCGCAGCATCGCATGGTGGCCAACAACAAAAAAAGGCCAAGTGTGCTGCAGCCCCGTGGGCGAGACTGGCAGCACGCTTGCCTTGTGATCGTTTTTTTGGGGGGCCTTGGCGCAACTGGTGTTTCAAGTCACCGCTTGAGCACGTAGAACTTGGCCGTGGGGCCCTGCGGCTCGATGCCGGCCGAGTCGGTCATGACAATCGACTTGGCATCCTTGATTTTGTAGTAGGTCTTCTCACCCGACGACGGGGTGACGAGCTCAATGAGCTTGCCGCCCTGCTTGAGGTGGTAGACACCGCTGGTGACCACAGGCTGAGCCTGGCGGTCGATGTACTGGCTCGACAGGGTGTAGGTGCTATCGGCAGCGATGGTGAGCACCGTCTTTATGCCCGGGCAGTCGGCAGCCGGCAGGGTACCCTGGTAGGTGCCGCAATAGGCAGTGTCGGTGGTGGGGGCGGCAACCTCGCGCGGCGCTGGTGCTGTGTTGCCGCCGCCGCTGCATGCAGTCGAGAGCAGAGCCAAGGCGAGGCCCATTGCTAAAATCAATTTTTTCATTTTCATTGTGTGTGATTGTAATGATTATAAAAATTAAAAATTCTCGTCACATGTGGTGGATGACGCTGCTGTCGAACGAGCCCGTGCCAGCGATGCCCGTGTACATCATCATGCGCTTGAGCTGCACGTTCATCTGTTTCACTTTCTCGACCACACCGGCGGCGCCCTGCTTGAGCAACTGCGGCAGCATGCCGCGGCCCACGGCCACAGCGTCGGCACCCAGGGCAAGAGCCTTGTAGGCGTCGTAGCCCGAGTCGATGCCGCAGTCGCAGAAGATGGCCACGCCACTGCCCTCGAGCGCCTGCTTCACGGCCGGCAGCACGCGGGTGGGCGGCAGGCCGTAGGGCACACGCCCGTGGTGGTGCGACACCAGCACGCCACGGCAACCGGCATCGCGGGCCTTCAAGGCATCGTCTACCGAGAGCACGCCCTTGGCAATGAAGGGCAGCGAGGTGGCGGCCGCATAGTCGTGCAGCAGCTGCAGGCTCACCGGCCCCAGAGGCATGCCGTCGACCACGTCGTAGTGGCCATCATTGCCCACAATGTGGTCGATGTCGATGCCCACTGCCAGTGCGCCTTGCGTCTGGGCAAAGGCAATGCTCTCGAGCACCAGGTCGTGGTCGGCCCAGGGCTTGATGATGCGCACTGTGGGGGCTCCCACTGCCACGATGGCGGCAAACTCGTCGTCGGGCTCGGTGCCCACCCAGTTGAGCACGTTGAGCTTGCGCGCTGCCTGGGCATACTCGCGCATGGGCTTGCGACCGCCCTCGAGGGGCACCTTGTTGAGGTGTGAGAAGGCCGGCATCATGATGGGTGAGGCAAACTTGTGCCCGTAGATCACCGTGTCGAGACACGGCTCCACGGCATCGATCACGCGCATTTCCACCAGCAGGCTGTCGAGGTAACGACGGTTGATGAGGTTGGCGTCGTCGGCAGCTCCGCTGGTCACCGGGATGAGCCCTGCTGGTCCAGGCCACGGGCTCGTTGTCTTCTTTTCTTCCATTGTTGTAGTGCTTAATCGTTTTAAAACTGAAGCAAACTTAATAAGAAAATGTGATACTGCAAAACAAAAAAAACAGGCCCAAAAGGGCCGGGGCCTTACAAGTGGCGTGAAGCTGGCCGCCCGGCACAGCCATGCCCCAACTGTGCAGTCAAGACCGCGCTCTGGCAAGCGCTTGAGAAAAATCCCGTGAAGAGCCCAACGAGACCTGCATAGCTGGTTGCGCGATACAGCTTGTTAAAGGCCAAGGCCTTTTGAAATGTGAAACAGTCGTGATGGGTGGCGGAAACGAAAAAAGGGTTGCCAGTGTGAATGGAAATGTGTATATTTGTGCCACGATTCAATGAGTTTGGGGTGCCTCACACCTTGAGGCTGAGATCACACCCATAGAATCTGAACCGGACAATGCCGGCGTAGAGAACTTAATGGGTCACCGCGTGCACGCGGCCAGCGCCACATCAAGTGCACAGGAGGCCCGATGGTAAAACTTATTAATAACAAGTAATGAAAAAACAAATCATGACGACTGTCGCCCTGGCCGGCGCCAGCCTGGTCGCCGCGGCAGGCCCCGTTGCCAGCAGCGACACCACCCAGATGCGTCACCTGCAAGAGGTGCAGGTGACTGCAACACGTGCCACCGCCACTACTCCTGTGGCACACACCAATGTTGACAAGCAACTCATCGAGAAACTGAACCATGGCCTCGACCTGCCCTTCCTGCTCTCGACCACGCCTGGCGTGATCACCACCAGCGACGCTGGCAGCGGCGTGGGCTACACGAGCCTGCGCGTGCGCGGCACCGACGGCACCCGCATCAACGTGACCAACAACGACATCCCCATGAACGAGCCCGAGAGCAATGTGCTCTACTGGGTCGACACGCCCGACCTGGCCAGCTCGCTCCAAGACATACAGGTGCAGCGAGGCGCCGGCACGTCGACCAACGGCGCTGGAGCCTTTGGCGCCAGCATCAACATGCGCACGCAGCGCTTCTCGGCAGCGCCCCATGCCGAGCTCAACGGCAGCTATGGCTCGTTCAACACCAACAAGGAGACCCTCAAGGTGGGTTCGGGCCTCATCAAGGATCACTGGAACTTCGACGCCAGCCTGTCGCACATCTCGAGCGACGGCTACCGCGACCGCGCCTGGAGCAAGCTGTATTCCTACTTCTTCCAGGGCGGCTACTTCGGCGGCCAGACGTCGGTGCGCTTCATCGGCTACGGCGGCAAGGAAGAGACCTACCACGCTTGGGACGGCATAAGCAGGGACCAGCTCAAGACCGACCGCACCTACAACCCCAACGGCGAGATCAAGCACTACGGCAAGGTCACGGGCTTCTACAAGAAGCAGACCGACAACTTCCGCCAGTTCAACTACCAGCTCATCTGGGACCAGGGCCTGGGCGAGCGCTGGCACTGGAACATGGCGCTGCACTACACCGACAACTTCGGCTACTACGAGGAGTACAAGAATGCCCGCAAGCTCAAGGAGTACGGGCTCACGCCCTTTGTGGTCGACGACACGGAGGTGAAGAAGTCGAACCTGGTGCGCCGCAAGAACAACGACGGCGGCTTCGGCGGCACGGTGTTCTCGCTCAACTACAGCAACGACCGCCTGAGCGCCACGCTGGGCGGCGGGGCCAACTACTACAAAAACAAGCACTACGGCAACGTGATATGGGTGGAGAACTACTATGGCAGCGCCCTCGACCCCAACCACGAGTACTATCGCAACACGGGCAAGAAGCTGGACATGAACTACTACATCAAGGCCAACTACCAGCTCGCCGAGGGCCTGAGCGCCTATGCCGACCTGCAATACCGCCACGTGGGCTACAAGATCAAGGGCGAAAACGACAAGTGGGACTGGACGGCCAGCCCCGCGCACAACCAGGTGCTCAACGTCGACGAGAAATTTGACTTCTTCAACCCCAAGGCCGGCCTCTACTACAAGATCGACGCCCACAACAACGCCTACGCCTCGTTTGCCGTGGCCCATAAGGAGCCCGTGCGCAACAACTACACCGACGGCAGCTTCACCAGCAAGCCCAAGGCCGAGCGCCTGCTCGACTACGAGCTGGGCTACCAGTACAAGAGTGCCTGCTTTGAGGCCGGCATCAACCTCTACTACATGCAATATCACAACCAGCTCGTGCTCAACGGCAAGCTCAACGACATAGGCGAGGCCATGAACGAGAACGTGAAGAGCAGCTACCGCATGGGCGTGGAGCTCACCGCCGCCTGGAAACCTGCCAGCTGGTTCAGGTGGGACGTGAACGCCGCCCTGAGCCGCAACAAGATCAAGCACTACACGGGCTGGGTGAGCGACTATGACGTCGATACATGGGAAGACATGTACAGCCAGACGGCCATCGAGATGGGCACCACCACCATCTCGTTCTCGCCCTCGCTGGTGGCCAACAACATCTTCACGTTTGACTACAAGGGCGCCAGCGCGCAGCTCATCTCGCAATATGTGAGCCGCCAGTATCTCGACAACATGCAGAACAAGTACGACAGCCTCGACCCCTATTGCGTGACCCACCTCGACCTGGCCTACACCTTCAAGCTGCCCAGCGTGAAGTCGCTCACCGTGGGTGTCACCGTCTACAACCTGTTTAACACCAAGTATGAGACCAACGGCTACAGCCAGACTTGCGCCCTGTACAAGAATGGCGACAAGAAGACCCGCTACGCGCTCTCGAGAGACCCGCGCTTCTACCCCATGGCCGGCACCAACGTGCTCGCTCACGTGAGTTTCAAGTTCTAAGGCTCCAAGCCACAGCTACCCACAAGCTCATGACCTATATCACCGACATATTGCAATGGCTGGGCCAGCCCCTGCACCTGCTCGACGCCTTCAGCACCCTGCTGGGCCTGCTCTACCTCTATCTCGAGTACAAGGCCAACATCTGGCTTTGGCTCGTGAGCATCGTCATGCCAGCCGTGCACAGCGTGCTCTATCTCAAGGCTGGCCTCTATGCCGACTTCGGCATGGAGTTTTTCTACGTCGCCGTGGCCGTCTACGGCTTCCTGTCGTGGAAGCTGGGCAAGCACAAGGGCAGCGGGCACGACAAGAAGGCGGCAGTGCCCATCACCCACTTCCCGCGGCGGCTCGTGGGCGCAACCGTGGCAGCGTTTGTGGCCCTGTGGGCGGGCATCTACCTGCTGCTCGTGGAGGTGACCAACAGCACGGTGCCGCTCTACGACGCCTTCACCACGGCCTTGAGCATCATCGCCTACTGGGCCCTGGCCAAGAAATATGCCGAGCAATGGCTGCTGTGGCTCGTGGTCGACGCCGTGTGCACGGTGCTCTACTTCTACAAGTCGATTCCCTTCTCGGCCAGCCTCTACGGCTTCTACACCGTGATGGCCGTGGTGGGCTACCGCAAGTGGCTGCGCCTCATGCAGGAGCAGCAGGCGCAATAGCGCCAGGACTGCAACACACACATCGAGGGCCAACCGCTGCGGCGGCTGGCCCTCGTCGTTGTGGTGGCGTGTGCCACAGTGGCAGGCGCTACCTGCTCACCTTCACCAGGCGCAAGGCTGCGGGCTGGCTGGCGGTCGCTGTGGCGGCGGCGTTGCGGCTCTTCACCATGGGCGTGCGGGCTGCCGGAGCGCCGGCCCTGTTGACGAAGCAGCTCTTGTCGGCCGAGTAGTCCATCGTGAGCTTGTAGCCGTTTTCAAGCACGAGGTCGCACACAAAGCGGTACTTGTCGCCGTCCTTGGTCACGGTCACCTTGCCGTCTTTCACAAAGCCCCTCTTGGTGTTGGGGGTGACATATCCCTCGTCGTTATACTCGTTGATGTAGGTGCCTATGCTCACATAGGTGCCATACATGTTGTAGTTGATGCCCTCGAGGAAGCGCCCGGGCTCGTAGGGGCCCTGCATGGCGCTGGTCACCTTGTACTCGCCCAGCAGGTCGTCGAGGTTCATCACCGAGTCGGGCTTGGTGAGCAGCTCCACATTCATGAGCTCGCCAGCACCTATCGTGTAGCCATTGGAGTCGAGCGGCACGGTGTAGAACGAGCAACTGTAGTCGCCATAGGAGGTGCCGGCCGTGTAGCCGGCCGAGAGGTTCTTGGGCACAAAATTGTAGTCGTGATCGTAGAGCTCATAGTAGGAGGCATCCTTGTTGGCATAGGCAATGGTGCCGTCGAAGGTGAGGTGCACGTTGCTGAAGCCCTCGGTGGTCGACGACGAGCGCCCCTTGATGTCGATGGCATAGGTGCCGTCGCTCTTGTACTCCACATTGGCCTCGGCGCCCAGGTCGAAGGCCACCTTCTTGCCCGTGGGCTTGCCGTCGTTGATGGCGGTGCACTCAAAGGCGTAGAGGTAACGGTCGCTCTGGTAGAGCGTGCCTTGGGCAAACGAGGTGGAGGCCACATAGCGGCCGCTGGGCAGGATGGCAGCTGGCGAATAAACCGACTTGGCTCCGATGGCGTAGAAAAACACGCTCACCTGCCCCACCCGGGTGGGATAGCCGCTGGGGTCGAGCGAGTCGGTCGAGACCACGGTGTAGTACTCGCCGTCGCCGTAGTACACGCCCATGCCATACTTGCACTGCACCACCTTGTCGTAGTCGACGGGTTGCGTGAAGGTGATGCTGTCGAGGTCGGAAACGTTAAACTCCTTGACCTCGCCCGATTTCATGTGCAGCAGCGCCGTGCGCGTGTTTTGCTGTGCCGCTGCCGGCATTGCGGCCGCAAGCAGCAGGGCCGCGATAGGTAGTATTTTTTTCATAGTGTGTGATGTTGTTTTTGCGTTGATGATTGAGTTTTGTTTTTTCACTTGATAAACTTGGCGGCCTTGTTGCCAATTTTCACGACATACACGCCAGCCGGCAGGTCGCTCACGTCAACGTCCTGGCCGTGCCAGCCGGCCAGCCGGGCGAGGGTCATGCCCTGCAGGTTGAAAACTTCGAGCGTGGCCTGGCGCGCGCTGTCCCAGCCGCTCACCTTGAGCACGTTGCCATCGCTCATCACGCGCAGCAGCAGGGCGGCGTCGTCGGGCTTGCCGGCCGTCACCGCCTCGACGCCGGTGGGCAAAAGGTTGAAGGCAATGGCGCTCACATCGTCGAAGGCATAGGTGGCCGTGGCCGCCTGCGTGTCGCGGTACACCACGTTCACCTTGTCGCCCGCAAAGTCGATGCGCCGCACCTCGTCGATGACGTTGGGCTTGTCGCCGCCACTGGTGCGCACCACAAGCACGTCGCTGCCGTCGACGGCCCTGGCCGCAACAGGAAGGAGCAGGGGCAGTGCCAGCAACAGTAGAGTTGATTTTTTCATAAGCTATTTTCTTTTAATTACACAATTGCGCCTCTCTTTCTTACTTCAGAAATGAAATAAATCGAGGCATTTTAGTTTAAAATGATTGCAAAAATAGCTTTTATTTTGAGATTAGCAAACTTTTTTGGTTGCAAAAAAGGTGGGTGGGGAGGGGAAAAAACATTTTTGGCAATCTTCGGGCGCAGCCCGCTTTTAATATTTTTTGTTGAGGAGGTGGGGGGAAAAACAAAAAAAATCCCGGATATCGCTATCTGGGATTGCTTAACTAATTAACCTTCTAATACCATTAACATAAACCTTAAACAAAAACGAAATAAGAACCGTCTCACGACGCCAGGTATCTCGTAACCTTAAAAACTAATACCATGAAAAACCGATGCAAAGATAAGACAATTATGTTATGCAACATAATTTTTGGGCATAAAATTTTTCATTTTAACCTTTATTAACTATTTTGCCAATTTTGGCGGATTCCAGAAGCAAGTGCAAAGTTACGCTATTTTTTCTTTAATCATGTCTTTGGGCTTGCGAAATCCGTTTTTCTTTCTAGGCCTGTTGTTTAATTTTTCGATGATGCTCTTGACATATAGCCTTGAAATACCCCTAAAGTCCGTCTTCTTCGGAATATATTGCCTGATGAGCCCGTTCATGTTCTCGATGGCTCCCTTCTCCCACGAGCAGTACGGATGTGCGAAGTAAACTTTCGTGTTAAGTTCCCTCGCAATGATTTCGTGTGCGGCAAACTCCGGCCCGTTGTCTGTCGTTATCGACCTTACAGGCAGACCGCTCTCCCGTAAGAGTCTCACCACGGCATATGCCAGTGGAACGGCCTGCTTTCCCGTATCGAGTTTCTCCATGAGCATAAAGCTGCTCTTCCTCTCAACCAGAGTAACGATGGCACCTTTGCCTTCTTTTCCGACGATGGTGTCCATCTCCCAGTCTCCTATGGTCTGTCCATAGTCCGTTTCCGGTCTTTCGTCAATGGAGAGGCGGTTGGGAATATGCGCCTTGGTGGTAAGCAAGGACTTTTGCCTTGGTCTGCCTCCATGCCTGAGGTGCTTTCGGATGTTGTCCCCGTAATGTGGGGAAAGGGCCGCTATCCAGTTGTATATGGTTGACTTGGACACCGTGATGCCCTCTTTCTTGCCAAGCCATCCGGCGACTTCCTCCGGCGACCACTGCTCCTTACGGATAAGTTCAAAAACACGGCTGCGTACATAGGGAGCGATACGGCGATTGCCAGGTGTCCTGGCCTTGCGTCGTTTGACTTTCAATACGGCCGCACGTGCGTCATAAACGCCTTTAGCATTAGAATTACGCCTTCGCTCACGAGAAACCGTGCTTACTGACACACCAATAGTCTCGGCTATGAAACTAAGTGAGAATTTCGTTTGGAGTAGCACACTTATTGTGTATCTTTGCTCCGAGGTTAATTGTTTATACATCACAATACAAAATTAATTAATCTTAGGGAGGGGAACGAAAGATCTCCTCTTTTTTTGTATTGCTTAAGTTATCCGCCAATGCTCTTTGGGGGCTTCGCGCCCCCAGCCGCAAGGCAAACCTCCGCGGTGTTTTTCATGTTTTAATGCACCGCAGAGTTTTGCACTTCTAATTGGAATTAGCATTTTCGCTTGAGCTTGGCTGCAAGGCGTTGCAGCAGGGCGGGCTTCCAGCTGTGAGCGCAGTAGTGAATGGCATAGGAGGCCGGCGTGGCCTCGTGCTTGTTGCCGGCAAACACCTCGGAGCGGTAGATCATGATGCCGTCGTCGAGCTGCTGGTCGCGGTCCACATAGCGCAGGCCGTAGCGCTCCATCACGCGGGCGTAGATGAAGGGCGAGAGCACGCCTTGCCCCTGGGTGCCCGAGGGCATCTCAAAGGTGCGGTGCTCATAGTCGTCGAGCACGTCTTTCACATAGCGGCACCCGGCCTGGGCGCCCATCACGGCAGCCTGAATCTGGATGCCCGACACATAGCCGTCCTTGATGCGGCGGCCCTGGGCGTCGATCATAGCCATGGAGCCCATTCTCTCGACCTGGCTGGGGTGATACTCCATGCTGCTGAAGAAGTTGTGGCCCAGCATGTCGTCGAAGGGCTTGAGCACCCGCACGTCGCTGTCGAGGTAGATGCCGCCCTCGGTGTAAAGGGCCCACATGCGTATGTAGTCGGCCGCAAAGGCCCACTTGCGCTGCGCGCAGGCCTGCTGCACATAGGCCGGCGCGCTGCCGATGTCGAAGTTGCTGGTGTTCCACAGCTTTATCTTGTAGTGGGGCATCACTTGTCGCCACGTGGCCATGCACCGGGCTATCTTGTCGGGATAGGGGTCGCCGCTCAGCCAGCAGTAGTGTATCACTTTGGGTATCATGCGCGTGTAGTGTGTAGTCGTTGTTGTCTTTGTTAATTGTGATTGTTATCGTTATCGTTGTTGTCGCGGCAGCCCTACCTCAGGTAGTACACCAGCCGCTTGTAGGCGAGCTTGAGCCGCCACATGCGGCGCCGGTAGCGTTGCTTGCGACGGCCGCGGCGGTCGATCGACGAGCAGAAACGCCCGCACGCCGTGCCCTGCGAGGCAATGCAGGGGTGGCACCAGTAGTAGCCTATGAGGCCCTGCGAGAGCAGCAGGCTGTGAAACAGGTCGATGGGGCGGTCGCACTTGCGCCGCTCGGCCTCGGCCAGGATGGTCATGGCCGCGCCGCGCGTGCAGTAGTAGGCCCCGCCCAGCCGGTCGCGCTGGGCCGGGTACAGGTGCACACCGCGCCGGCGCTGGCTGCGGGGCACAAACTTGAGCAGGCTGTCCTCGAGCGAGCACAGCGCGCCATCGAGGTGGCGGCGGCGCACCTCGGCCAGGCACTCGCCCATCACGCGGTTGAAGTCGCGGTGCAGCAGCATGTCGTCTTCCAGGATGAGCGCGCCCTCGAGGTTGCGCTCCACGATGCGCCGGTAGGCCGCCAGGTGCTTGGCAGCGCACGAGGTGGCGGCCTGCACGCGGGCCATGTCGCCGGCAAAGTAGCGGCCCACAACGTCGGGCGTGAGGTCGCTCTTGTCGTCCTCGAGCACATACTCGAAGTGCAGTCCGTGGGCCTGCATCATCGCCTCCATGTGCCGCCGCCGGTCGTCGTAGCCCTGCCTCACGTGCAGCACAAAGATCGTGAGCCCCTCGCAGCCCTGCTGCCCAGCCGGGGCACTCGCCGCAGTGGTGGAGGTGAAATCCTTTTTTATATTGTCAAGCATGCGTCCAGTGTGTGCGCGCCCTGCCCCGCCGCTGGTCGCAGCCGCTCGCGCGGCGCGGCAGCAAGGCCGGCACAGCATCGTTTAAATAAAACCGGTGCAAAATTACTACATCTGCACCACAATAGCACCACACAGCCCCACATTTTTCACCCGCCCTCACAGCGCAATAAGCAAAAAAAACACTAAATTTGCAACAACTAAGCAATCGAGCCTTTTGTCAACCAACACACCACCGCCCCCTGGTCGACCAGGGAGCACCAACAAAAAAAAACGACATGAGCGGAAAATTCAATGAAGCCACAAGAGTTCAGATGCCAGCAATGGTACATCTAACACGATTAGGATACTCCTATTTCGGAAAAATTTCCGAAGAGGATGCTAATGTCATATATGACCCTGACACAAATATTTTGATTGAAGTTTTTTGTACTCAATTCGACAAAATAAACCCTGAGCATAAAGGTGAAGGACTTCAAGTATTGCAAGAAATAAGACAAGAATTAAAGAATGATGATTTAGGCCGCTCTTTTTATTACCGTCTTAAATCAATTTCTCCAATTCGCTTGATTGATTTTGATCAACCAAGCAACAATGCTTTCCACTTTACTGCTGAATTTACTTGCAAGAATGGTCAAGACGAATTTCGACCTGACATAACTCTATTTGTCAATGGATTGCCCCTGTGCTTCGTTGAAGTTAAAAAACCCAACAACTCAGGAGGCATGGTGGCGGAAAGCAAGAGAATGAATCTTCAGCGTTTCCCTAATAAGAGATTCAGATCTTTCATCAATATCACTCAGCTGATGATATTCTCTAACAATATGGAATACGACACAATGGGAGGAATTGTGCCGCTTCAAGGAGCATTCTACTGCACAGCAGCAAGAAAATCAGCTCCCTTCAACTGTTTCAGAGAGGAAAATCGTGCAAATCTTGATGTAGCCCCTTACAATAGAGATTTCCCTTACAAGCCCATTGACAAGAATATTGAGAAGGCTATCTTAAAAGACTATAACTGTCAAGTCATTCACACAACGCCCGAATATCAAACGAATCTCAATACCAACACACCGACAAATCGCATCTTGACTTCGATGTGCTCACCCGAAAGATTGCTTTTTATTCTGCGATACGGCATTGCATATGTAAAATCAGAGAGAGAAGTGGATGGAAAAATTGAGATTACTGACCAAAAGCACATTATGCGTTATCAACAAATGTTTGCTTCTTTGGCCATTTGCAAGCAACTCGACAACGGCTCCAAGTCGGGTGTGGTTTGGCACACTCAAGGCAGTGGCAAAACAGCTTTGTCATTTCACCTAACATATATTCTCAACGATTACTTTGCAAAGCAAAATAAGGTTGCTAAATTTTACTTTATTGTCGATCGAATTGATCTACTTGAACAAGCCACACAGGAATTTGAAGCACGCGGCTTAGTTGTTACAACAGCCAATACTCGAAGTGAATTAATGCAACAATTCCGCGAGAACAAATCTCAACAAGGGACAAGCGGAAAACAAGAAATAACCGTTGTCAACATACAACGATTTGCCGAAGACAAAGAAAAAGTAACTCTCCCACAATATGCTACAAATCTCCAACGAGTGTTCATTCTTGACGAGGCACATCGAGGCTATCGTCCTGGCGGTTGCTTTCTCGCCAACTTATTTGACGCAGACCCAAACTCCATAAAAATAGCCCTCACTGGAACTCCACTTTTAAAAGAGGAAAGAGCTACGGCAAAAGTGTTTGACCATTATTTCCACACTTATTATTATGACCGGTCTATTGCCGACGGCTATACGTTAAAAATAATTCGCGAGGACATAGAAACCTCGTACAGGGAAAAGCTTACCCAAGTTATGGATAATTTGGAGCACCTTGTACAGAAGAAAGATGTCAAAAAATCAGCGATTATTGAACACGAAAACTATGTGAAGGAACTAATTCGCTATATTATTACCGACCTGTCGCGCTTCCGCATGCAACACGGCGACAACACTCTTGGCGGTATGGTAATCTGCGAAACAAGCGGCCAAGCTCGCAATATAGCAGCTTACTGGGACGAAGTTCAAAATGAAATGAACAAATTGGCTTCAGTGTCAACCCACATTCGCGCACGCCTTATTCTTCACGATTCTGATGACAAAGAAACAAGGAAGCAAATTGTAAAAGATTTCAAAAAGAACATGACTGTCGACGTGTTAATAGTATACAATATGCTATTGACCGGTTTTGATGCACCACGACTTAAACGCCTTTATTTTGGCAGAAAACTCAAAGACCACAATCTACTTCAAGCGCTCACACGAGTCAATCGCCCATACAAGGATAACCGCTATGGCTATGTGATCGACTTTGCCGACATCAAACGCAATTTTGAAGAGACTAACGAGGCATATCTTCAAGAGCTCAACCGCTTTAACGACCCAGATGAGACAGGATTAAACGTTACAAACACATTCACACAAGTTCTTGAAAATCCAAAGGAAATAATTGATAAGATGCGCGACATTCAAGACACTCTCTTTGATTATACAACTGACAACGTTGAGGAGTTCAGCTCGGAAGTTTCTACAATCCAAGACAAAAAAGTGTTGCTTGAACTTAAGAAAGCTCTTGAAGCAGCACGTGACTGCGGCAACCTTGTCCGTACTTTCGGCGATGACATATTAAAGGAAAAATTTGCACAGGTTGAGCTGACGAAACTCCCTGATATGCTTAAAGAGGTTCAACACCACATTACAATTATCAATCAAAAGGAAGCATTCTCTGCGAACGAGGAAACTGCTGTCCTTGTAAATGAAGCGATGCAAGACATTGAGTTCACTTTCTCAAAAATTGGGGAGGAAGAACTCAAAATCATTGCAGGCGGCAGAGAGCTGAAAGACAAATGGCGTGACACAATCCGTGCATTTACCGAGAACATTGACCCTGACGACCCAGAGTTTATTACACTTCGTGAAGCCTTTACCCAGCGGTTCAAAGAGCATGGCTTTGTGATTGACTCTATCGCCAAATATAACGAAGAAAACGCTGCACTTGACTCTATCATCACACGGTTGAGGGCAATTCAAACAGCCAACAACAACTTGCTCAAAAAATATAATGGCGATGCGAAATTTGCACGTCTGCATAAACGCATCAGGGAAGTAAATACTAAAAGAAAGTCGCAGAAAAAGAGTCCTCTGTTCACATTTTCAGATAGCGAAATATGTGTAATCCTTGGAATGATAAAAGACGAGGTCGACTCAAAGGTGTACGACCGAAACAACATTCTTAAACAGGATGCCTATTTTGAGCAAACCGTTCTTTCCACGGTTTCAGATATTCTGTACCATTTCCCGCAAATATCAGATGTGGCTACTCCTGACGACTACAACTTCGTGAAAAATGGCATTGCACGCCAATATCTCAATCAATATAATGCAACTTACCAAGCATAATGGATATTAAAAAAGAAACAATACGACTGATAGATGATTTAAAAGCTACTTGCCAATC